>CAMCUQ010000006.1 GCA_945878775.1 Chthonomonas calidirosea | reverse complement strand
GGGTGGTCGCTACTAAGCGGTTTGCGTTGGGAGCGGTTTTGGTTTACCAAATCGCGCTACTCTACCGCTTTAACAACAAATTGGGCTTGAGAACGGGGCTCAAACCCTTCCTCAAAGCCGCTTGAGCATTTATGACCAACCCTCAATTATATGTCCCTGCGGGGTTCGTCCATCCCGTTGCGTAGACATTCCCTTGAGGGTCAGTAGTAACTGCGATACCCCACTCACGTGTGGTGGTGCCCGCGTTGTACCGTTTTACCCATTGCTGTCCAGATGCTTGTCCCGTAAACAAAACGAGTCCGATGAGCGAGTAGAGCAATGCTTGTGCAAAACGCATTTGTTCTCCTGCCTTCATATCTCTAGTGTAAGATCAAAACAGGACACTCTGCCTGTTCCAAGATAGTTTGCGAGGTGCTTCCTAATAGCAACCGAGAGAGCGCATTCGCGCCTCTGGAACCCACCACGATGAGGTCTGGAGGGGCTTCATTGCTGGCATGAAAGAGGGCGTTTGCGCCGTCTTCCGGGATAACAAGGTGCGCTTCTGAGGAGATGCCATAAGATTCGAGGTAGGTTTGCGCCTGCTTGAGCAAAACCTCTCCTTCGGCATGGCTGTTTGCTCCAACGACAACGGTCACTTCCGAACCCGATTTTGCCGCAATCTCGGTGATGCATCGGAGTGCCGAGGCTGAGGCACTAGAGCGATTGTAGCCGATGTAGACTTTTTGGAGAGGGCGATATTCTCCACGGGTCACAAGTACCGGGCGGATCGCATTTTCAGCGATCCAACTCGCGGTTCCGCCTAGCCCCGCCGCACGAGAAGAGCTTCCCGTCGCGCCCAATACGGTGAGATCGTGGCTATCGCTATGGAATAGAAGTTGCTCTTTTGTGTCGCCATATTCTAGAATGCTTTGGCATGAAACCCCTGCCTCTTCTGCCCATTTTGCGATGTGCTGGAGGAGATTTTCGCCGTGCCTCTCGGCAAGGCTTTCTAGCCGCTCTTCCGACTGTAGGGGTGTCGCGGCATCTTTATCGACAATGGAGAGAGCATCGAGATGTGCGCCAGTGGCTTGGCATAAAGCAATGGCATATCTTGCGGAAACAGAGGAGGCTTCTGAGCCGTCTACGGCGACGAGGATACGTTGCATATTCTGGTTGATCCCTAATAGACTGTGTGAGGATATATGTGTGTATCGTAACTCTTCGCCGATCAAATGTCAAGAGTGTTCTGTAAGAATATTTGACAACCTGCCCTCAAACTTGGCACATGCCCGTTTTCAAATGGGAGGGAATGTGTTATGCTGTGCAAGAAGGTGAATCGCGCCAGAGGAGGACGAAGATGGAGAGACTAGGATTCGGAGTAATCGGAGTCGGAACATGGGGCGAACTGCATGCCCGCGTCTATGCAAATACCCATGGTGCAAGGCTTGTTGCCGTGTGTGATGCCGATCACGTTCGTGCACATCAGGTGGCGGTGGCGTGCGGAGGCGCAAAGGTCTATACCGACTTTTTTGATATTGTGTCGGACCCGGAGATAGATGCCGTCTCCATCGTGTTGCCCGACTTTTTGCACCACGAGGCGACCATTGCGGCGGTACGTGCCGGGAAGCATGTTCTTATCGAGAAGCCACTCGCCACCACCGAGGCGGAGGCTTTGGATATTTTGCGCGAAGTGGAGATAGCCGGCGTGACTCTGTTTGTGGACTTTCATAATCGGTGGAGCCCTCTGTTTCAACCGCTCAAGCACTCCCTCGAACGGGGTGAGATTGGAACCCCACAGCAAGTATATTACCGCCTTAGCGATACGCTCTATGTCCCTACACAGATGCTTTCGTGGTCACATCACTCAACGGTGGCTTGGTTTCTTGCCAGTCATTGTTTGGACACGCTTCTCTGGCTTATGGAGGCGCGTAGGCATCACGATACTATTGAGCGACTCTATTGCGTGGCACGTTCCCGTGTGCTAAGAGACCAATACGGGATCAATACCCCCGACTTTTATCTTACCACCATCGAATGGGCGTCGGGATTGGTGACACATATCGAGAACAGCTGGATACTACCAGAGAGCGGACCCTCTATCTTCGACTTAAAGTGCGAGTTTATTGGCTCGCAAGGAGCCTATTCTATTGATGCCTCCCACCACGGCGCGGTCAAGAAATCCACTCACAAGGTAGAGTATCCTGATCTCTTTGTTTCACCGACTATCCATCACCACCCAATGGGTTTTGGCACGGAGAGTATACGTCACTTTGTGCAGTCACTGCAACAGGGCGTCAAGCCTATGGTGGATGGTATCGATGGGCTTGCCGTGACACGCCTTATTTTGAAAATGGAGGAGTCTTTGCGCCTGCGTCAGCCCGTGGATGTTGAAAATATCTACGTTCTGTAGGCAGGATTCTGGTATCCTAATCGTATCATTTGGGTTGTGAAAGGGTCTTATTTGTTTCAATGCAACAGGACATAACCATTATCGGAGGTGGGTTTGCAGGCGTGGAGGCGGCATGGGCTGCTGCCGAACGGGGGAGTAAGGTCACGCTTTACGAGATGCGCCCGAATCACGCAACTCCTGTACATAAAACGGGAGACCTTGCCGAACTCGTCTGCTCAAATTCCTTTAAGTCCACGCTTTTTACGAACGCGAGCGGAGTCCTCAAGGAGGAGATGCGCCGGCTGGGATCGCTAATACTGCCTATCGCCGAAAAGCACGCCGTTCCCGCAGGAGAGGCATTAGCAGTAGATAGGGAACCTTTTGCGCGTGAAGTGACCGAGAGGCTACTAGCACACCCTAATATTACGATTTTGAGGGAAGAGGTCACTCAGCTCCCCACCACGCGCCCTCTCATTATCGCCACGGGACCTCTAACGTCCGATGCATTGGCGAATGAGATCGCAAAGCTAACGGGTGGAGAGTCGCTCGCCTTCTACGATGCCGTTGCACCCACCGTGACCTATGAGAGTCTCGATCTGAATAAGGTTTTTCGTGCCTCAAGGCGTGGTAAGGGCAGGCAGGCTCCTCCGCCCGAAGAGGGGCAATCGTGTGCAGGAACCCCAGAGCCGAGTGCTGATTATCTCAACTGTCCTTTTGAAAAGGATGAATATCTCGCGTTTTGGAAGGCGATTACTGAGGCAGAACTCGCACCCTTGCACGACTTCGAGCAGGAGGACTCCGGGGCGAAGATGGTCTTCTTTGAGATGTGTGTTCCTGTGGAGGAGTTAGCCCGACGGGGGCAACGCACTCTCGCCTATGGAGCGATGAAACCGATTGGTTTGACTGACCCGCGCACCGAAAGACGCCCCTATGCCGTGGTGCAACTTCGACAAGAGAACCGTGAGGGAACACTATGGGGATTGGTGGGCTTTCAGACCCGCATGAAGTGGGGAGAACAGAGGCGTATCTTACGAATGATACCTGGGCTAGAGAATGCGGAGTTTGTCCGTTATGGTGTTATGCACCGTAATACCTACGTGAATGCGCCGAGGCTTTTGGATTATACCTGCCAACTCCGTGAACATTCCGGAGTTTTCTTTGCGGGACAGATGACGGGTGTGGAGGGCTATCTTGAATCGGCGGCAATTGGTATTGTTGCGGGTTGGAACGCACACCGCCAAACGGTCGGCTTGCCCCCCGCGATCCTTCCCCGTGAGACGGTCTTAGGCTCGCTGTGCGCCTACCTTGTGGAGACAGAGCCCAAGCACTTCGCGCCCATGAATTCGAACTGGGGAATTGTGCCTGAACTCACTGGCGCAACAATACGAGATAAACGGGAGAGGGGGCGACTCAAAGGAGAGCGTGCGATCTCGGCTCTCGATAGGTACTTGACCTCTATTGAACTTGCTCAGGTGACGCTGTGAGTGAGAGAGTAGCCATATTGGGCGGGGGGAGTTGGGGGACGGCACTCGCCCTCATTTTGGGACAAGCGGGAAAAGAGGTGACTCTCTGGGCGCGTGATGAGACGCTTGTTGCTGAATTTCATCGCAGTCATTTGAATAGGCAATATTTGCCTGAGATACCGCTTCCCGCTTCGGTTCGCATGACCCACGATTTGAAAGAATCCGTTGAGGGTGCAGAGGCGATACTTTGGGCAGTTCCAAGCGGGGCATTTCGGGCTGTAGCCCAAAGTGTTGCGCCTTATATTTCGCAAGACGCGCTGCTCATTTCCACAACGAAGGGTCTAGAGGAGGGGAGTGGCTTACGTATGAGCGAGCTTCTGGCACTTGCCTTTTCTTGTGCGGAGCCTCGGATTGTTGCCCTTTCAGGTCCCAATCTTGCATTGGAAGTGGCACGTGGAGTCCCTACCGCCACTGTTGCCGCCTCGCAAAGTAAAGAGGCGGCTCAAGGTGCACAGAGTCTTTTCTTGGGGGCTACGCAACCGACTTTTCGAGTCTACACCAGTCGTGACGTAATCGGAGTGGAGTTGGGGGGGGCAATTAAGAATGTGATCGCGATTGGAGCCGGCATCTGTGAAGGCTTGGGCTTTGGCGACAATGCCAAGGCTGCCTTAGTGACACGAGGCTTGGCGGAGATCGTTCGGTTGGGTGTCTGTCTTGGTGCAGAGCCGGAGACTTTTTTGGGGCTTTCTGGCGTGGGCGATCTGTTTGCTACGACAAGCAGTCGGCTCTCCAGAAATTACCGTGTTGGCTTGGGGTTAGGACAAGGGGAACCCCTTCCTGCAATTTTGGAGAGGCTAGGGCAAGTTGCTGAAGGGGTTCCCACAACCCAAGTAGTTTCTCAATTAGCGTCAAAACACCGAGTTGAGATGCCGCTGTGCCATGCATTGGCGTCCGTCCTCTTTGAATCGAGAACAGCTACTGAAGTGATCCGTGAACTGATGTTGCGCCCTCCCAAAGAGGAGCTAGCCACATGAGCGATTGGGAGATCGAAGACGGGGAGGAGGCACTCAACCCAGAGGTTCAGACTTCGCAGTTTCTAGTGGGAGAAGAGCTTGTGGGACAAAGGCTTGATATTGTGGTTGCAGTCCTTCTCCCGGATGCGTCGCGCTCGGAAGCCAAACGACTGATTGATCTGTCTGATGAAATGGGTGTGTGGGTAAATAGTCGTCGTGAAAAGGGGAGTTATAAGGCACGACTTGGCGATCTGATACAGGTTTTGCGCCCGCAGGCGCGGGAGGTTTTGCTTTTGCCAGAAGCCATTCCCCTCGACATTCGGTATGAGGACGGAGATATGTTGGTGATCAACAAGCCGAAAGGGATGGTAGTTCACCCCGCTCCGGGGGCAGAGTCTGGAACGCTTGTCAATGCGGTTCTTGCCCACGCCAAAGACCTTTCGGGTATTGGAGGTGAGCGTAGACCTGGCATTGTGCATCGCCTTGATAAAGACACGAGTGGGCTTATTATGGTCGCCAAAAACGACAATGCCCATCGTGCTCTACAGGCACAGATACAAAGTCGCAATGCTGAGCGCAAGTACCTCGCACTCATTTGGGGAGTTCCCAAGTTCCAACACGCAAATATCGATGCGCCGATTGGGCGTCACCCTGTGGATAGAAAGCGGATGGCGGTTCTTACGGATGGGAAATACACTTCACGCACGGCGCGAACGGAGCTTTTTGTTCAAAAGGTTTTTGCGGATACCTTCACGTTAGTAGAGGCAAAACTCCATACAGGGCGCACCCATCAGATACGGGTACATGCCAGCTTTGCAGGTCACCCTGTGGTCGGGGACGTTGCCTACGGCGGGATTCGGAAAGTTCCCGCGACTGCTTTTACATCTGCGCACCATGCAAAGGTTACACGTGCGATAGAGATGTTGCAGGGGCAGGCACTTCATGCTTGGTCGCTCGCCTTCGATCATCCCACAACGGGCGAACGCCTCCATTTCACCTCTGCACCTCCAGAGCCATTTCAAGCGTTGCTTGATCTCTTAGAATTGTTGGAATAGCACCATATCTAAGCCGCTTTCTTGAGTGCTTGACGCTCTCTTTCCCGGATTACAATCTCTGTGATTTTGTTGCGTAAGATTTCCGCCTTAAAGGGCTTGTTTAGATAGGCGCATTGGTTCGTCTCCAAAAAGGTCCGTGTCTCAGGAGCCAGTACATCTCCCGTGAGGAACATTATCTGTGAGAGTAAGGAAGGATTGCGTCGACGAATCTCCTCGTAGAACTCCATTCCGCTCATCTCAGGCATACGTACATCACAAAGAATGATGTCAAAATCAGTTTGCGCAAGTGCGTCAAAGGCGCGAGTAGGACTATTGAACGCAGAAACGTGATGCCCCGAATCGCTTAGCATTTCTGTGATTAACTCTAGGACGAGGATTTCATCGTCTAGCACTGCGATGTGCAAGCCTTCGAGTATTGGGACTTCTGGTCTTTGGCGTTTGTGGGTCACATTTGCTTGAGGCTGTGTTACTGGTTCGGGAGAGACATGAAGCGCATGCGAGAAAACCGGGAACTCCATTTTGAACTCGGCTCCTTGTCCCACCTCCGAATGAATTTGTAGTGTCGCGCCATGAGAACGCAGAATGCCGTAGCTTATGGATAGCCCCAAGCCGCTTCCTTCACCAACTCGCTTTGTGGTGAAGAAGGGGAGCAGTAGCTTCTCTTTATGTTCGGGTAGTATTCCGTGACCATCATCGGTGACTGAGAGTGACAACGTTTGTTCGTTGGAGCCTTCTGTACAAAGTGTAATGTTGCCCTGTTTGCGAAATCCAGAGAGGGCATGAATGGAGTTGTCTATGAGGTTTAAGAGCACCTGCTGAAGTTCATGAGGACACCCCTTTATGAGCGGGGGGTGTTGGTCAAGTACGAGGTGGAGTTCCACGGAGTGCGATTTAAGCACATCTGCACGCAACTCGGCGACATGATAGATAATTTCATTCAAGCACAATGGAACCTGATTTGAGGCAGGCGGACGCACAAACGCGAGCATGTTTTGCACGATGAGCGCGGCGCGATCCGCCTCCATCCCAATTTTCCTAATCCGATTCCGCACCGCTTCTGGCGTTGGAATAGTGCTTTGGACTAGCATCTCCGCGTACCCGACGATACTGGTCAAAGGGTTGTTTAGTTCATGTGCGATACCAGATACCATTTCCCCAAGTGCCGCCAGCTTTTCATTTTGCCGCATCTGTTGCTCCAAACCCACTCTGTCCGTAATATCGCGTAGGATATAGACCCAACCAGCCAAATTCTGGTTGTGATCATGGACATCGGCACACTGCACTTCAAAGATAGATTCCAGAGACTTAGAGTTCCACTGTTGCGAACGGGGTGGAAGCTTCAGCACGTCCTCAAAGTGAGCGTTGAAGAGAGTAGGGCAGGCGATGATCTCGCGTGGTGGGTAGCCTAGGCGTTTGGCGAGAGCTTTGTTGACCTTTTGTAGGCGTCCTTCTATGTCGTAAATAAAGAGCAAGTCTTGGAGAGAATCGAAGGCGGCTTCCCACTGTTGTTTGCTACGTTCTAGGTCACGGAATATGGTTTCGCGACTCTGAGAATGCAGCACGAGTGCGAGCACGGGAGCTGCCACTGCCAACGGTGCAACTATTGCACTATCGGCGGTTGCCGTCCATTGTATGAGAACACTACCTACGGTTTTTGTGCCAAGCAGGAGAGGGATAATTGTGAATTCGTTACCACTAGAAAGAACAGAGGTTTGAGGGGCATTGGCTACATCTTCCACAAATGCTGTGAAGGTAGCAGGCAAGCTCAGTTGCCTTTCTCCTTCTGCGGTGGTTTTAGTGCCTTCCACATCACAAGACAACTCTGCGATAACGCGGTGATTTGGAAGGTTCTCCTGTTGTAGAACAACCCAAGCCCCCTGTATGCAAGACTCTGTGTGCAGATAATGGGTTAAGAGGCTTGTTCCAATTGTACCCATAGTTCTTGCCTCAAAAAGCGAGGCGGGTAGTGTGATGGTACTCATGATCTTACGTGAAAATCCATTTCTATGTGGCGATCATCCTGATCTTGACAGCAGATTATCGGCGCAAAAAATGTGAAACTCAACATCTCTATGACAAAAAACACATCAAAACCTTAAAGGGGATTGGAGTGAGCAGGTAGAATAATAGTATAGTTCAAGGAACGAGGTGAATAGACGGTGAATTTGGATACAAAGCAGTATATTTTGCGCTTATTGCGCGATGTGCCAGCAGAAGAGACCTCCTATTGGTTACGTCGATTTGAGATACAGCGTGACTTCGCGCGGGCTTTTGCATCGCTCTTCCCTGTGGAACAAGTGAACGGCTGGAACGATGCGATCCTTCAGGCTGAGCAGATGCTTGAAACCTTCGACCCGAAGACGGGACTGGTGGGGCTTTCAAGTGCCGTCCAACAAGCAGAAGTGGCAATGGAGGCGATTGGGAAAGCGGCACGCCAGTACCGAATATACTGTGTGGGGCATGGGCATATCGACATGAACTGGATGTGGAGCTGGCCCGAAACCGTCGCGGCAACGCATGATACGTTCGCCTCTGTGCTTAGCCTTATGGAGCAGTATCCAGAACTCACCTACTCTCAGAGCCAAGCCTCCGTCTACGCCATTATGGAGAAGTACTACCCTGCGATGTTTGAACAGATTCGGGAGAGGGTGAAAGAGGGGCGATGGGAGGTGACCGCGCCGCACTGGGTTGAAGGCGATAAGAATATCTCGTCCGCCGAGTCGATATGTCGGCATCTGCTCTATGCGCGTCGCTATTTCAAAGAGAAGTTTGATCTCAGTGCCGAGGATGTTCCCATCGACTGGGAGCCAGATACCTTTGGACACGCCAACACGATACCGACCATTCTCGCTCAATCTGGAATCAAGTACTACTACAGCTGTCGAACGGGAGGAGGCTTTGAGCATCCTCGTGTCGGGGAAACCCGCCCGCGCCTTTTCTATTGGCAAGCCCCTGACGGTTCGCGTGTTCTCGTCAACCATGAGCGCACTTGGTACAACAGTTACGTCAATATCGGGGACAATATCGCGCTTCCTATGACCGAATTCGTGCGCGAAACGGGCTTGCATCACTGGATGAACGTCTATGGAATTGGCAATCATGGTGGAGGTCCAACGCGCAAGGAGATCGAGTTCTACCTCTCCCTGCAAGATTTTCCGGTCTATCCTGAGATACTCTTTGGAACCGCAAAGCAGTACTATCAGGCTGTCGATGCAGAGATTACGGAGACGGACGCACCTATTCCCGTATTGGCGCACGAACTCAATTTCGAGTTCCCCGGCTGTTACACATCACAGAGTGCTATAAAGCGGGGCAATCGGTTTGGAGAGAATTACCTTGTTGAGGCAGAGACGCTTGCAGTGCTTTCCAGCCGACTGACTGGAGAGGTATATCCTGTCGAGAACCTGCGTGATGGTTGGATTTCCGTGCTCTTCAACCAATTTCATGATATTCTGCCAGGCTCTGGAGTGCGAGAGACCCGTGAACACGCACAGGCTCTTTTTCAAGAGGTGGGTGCCATAACGGGTTCTATCAAGCGGAATGCAGGCAAATCACTTGCGGGCAGAATCAATACGGCAGGGCTTCTACCAAACAACCATGCTGGCAATGTGGAACGGCTACTGTTGGAACAGAACGCTGTAAACACCCCGTTTGTTGCAGGAGCCGGTATCGGTGGTGGCTTAACGGGCTACTCGGTGAGCAACGGCGGTGGGCGACGGTTCTTGCCATTTGTGATCTACAACCCAACGGCATGGGAACGCTCTGAACGTGTTATTGTCACCTTATACGATACCGATTTCAACCCTAGTAATGTTGTCGCACGGGACGATGCAGGTATCGCACACCCTACGCTTTTCTTGGGACGAGGCAACGATTGGGGGCACGAGAAGATCGTTGTTGCCTTTGACGCGGAAGACGTTCCCGCACTCGGTTACAAGACCTACCTGCTTTGTGAAGGCGAGGCAAAGGCACTAGAGGCATCTGTCCGACTAGACCGAAATGAGTGGGTGGAGACTCCCTATCTCAAATTTCGCCTAAATCGGTATCGCTCTGGAGTGCTAGAACTCATTGATAAACGGACAGGAGCGCAGATCGCTGGCGATAATGGGTTAGGTCTGTGGCAGTTTGTCAATGAGCGTTCGCGAGGAATGACCTCTTGGGTGATAGGTGAGGAGGTAGAACCCGCTCTCACGCTCATCTCCTCAAGTTTCCATATTGTGGGTGTGGCACGAAATCAAGGCACAACGGTTCCTTTGGGACATGAAGTGATGGGCTATCGGGTAGAGAGCCTGTTGAGCGTTCCTAACACCAATAGTACGGTGCGCGTGTCTCTGATGATCCACGCTCTGGAACCTCGCCTTGATTTCACGGCAGAGATGGACTGGCGCGAGATTGGGGATGCAAAGCGTGGAATACCGGGCTTGCTTGTCAGTTTCCCACTCGCTCTCACCGACATTGAGACCCGCTACGAAACCCCCTTTGGAAGCGTAGAGCGGACGCTCTTTAATGGCGAGGAGGTTCCCACTTTGCGCTATGCCCACGTTGCAGGCAAGGCAAAGAGTGTTTCAGGGGAGGACGTTTTTGCGGGAATCACGCTTGTGCAAGACAGTAAATATGGTCATGCGATGCAGGGCAGTGAACTTCGACTTCGTATGGTGCGCTCCTCTTTCGATCCCGATCATGCACCCGAAGTGGCACAATCCAGCGTGCGCTACTCTGTGTATCTCCATGATGCCCCCGCTGAGCCTGCAACACTAACCCGACTTGGCGCAAGTTGGAATCACCCATTCCTGGTGATACCTGCCAATGTTCAGGAGGGCACTGCACCTGCAAGCGAGAGCTTTGTGAGTGTCGAGAATGAGAATGTTGTACTCACCGCATTAAAACGCACAGAAGACGGCAACGGCTTAATTCTGCGCCTCAGCGAACTAAACGGTGTTGCTACAGAGGCTGTCGTTCATCTCAATGCGGAGTTGGTCAAGGGACTCACTTCTGCTATTTTGGTCGATCCTATGGAACAACCGGCTTCCGGCGTCGTCTCTTATAATGAGGGCATTGTGCGCGTTATGATCCCTGCCCTAAACTTTGTGACGGTTTGCCTCTCGTAAGTAAGGAGTGCGCTTTGAAATACAAGAGTACATTGGGTTTCACGCTGACTGTTTCGACTGCCATTGCGGTTTTGAGTGGCTGTTCTGGAGGAAATGGTAAGTTCCTCGTCCAGAATCTGGACTCAGATAGTCGGGCAGGAGTGCAGGCAACCAAAACCTTCACTTTGGGCTATCTCGTGGGAGATGTGGGGAACTCGAACGCCCAACTGAAATACCAACGTACTCCTGTCACGGGTATTGCGTGGGAGGCGGACATTACGCGCCTTGAACAACCCTCTCCCACGCGTGCTTCAGATGCTGGGCGGATCGTCTTTCAACGCACTGTTGGTTCCAATACCGATCTCTATAGTGTGAACCCCGATGGCTCCAATTTCACGCGTCTTACTTGGGGAGCTAGTGTCGATGCCAGTCCAGCCCTCTCTCGCTTCACCGATACCATTGCATTTCAATCGAATCGGAATGGCACTTACGACATTTATACTATGAACCTTGATGGTTCTTCACAAACGGCGGTCTATTCAGGGAATGGCGATCAACTCTCTCCTGCCTGGTCTCCTACGGGTAAACTCCTCGCCTTTGTCCATACCAATGGTAGCAACAGCGAAATCTATGTTGGCACAAAAAACCTGACCAATAACACGTCAGCAGACATTCAGCCTGCATGGTCACCGGATGGGAGCAAGATCGCCTTCGTTAGTAACCGTAGCAAATACTACAATATCTGGCTAATGAATAGCGATGGGACTAACCTAAAGCAACTCACAAGTTTGAATGCGAACGATTCAACGCCCGATTGGTCTCCAGATGGCTCCAAGATACTCTTTTCCAGTAATCGGAATAGCTCCAATGGCGACATCTATAGTATGAATGCGGATGGAACCAACGTGGTGCGCTTGACCTCTGGAGGCTCCATCAATCGATCCGCGCATTGGTCTCCCAACGGGGCTAAAATCCTCTTTCGTAGCACACGAACGGGAACCGGACTCTATAGCATGAACGCGGATGGCACTAATGTCTATCAGCTTACGAATGCACAGGACGACAACCCTATTTGGGTGGCAAAACCAGACAGACGTTATCTCATTGGAATCAATGGAAGGATGGGGACGCGGGCGCGTGGCGTTGTCTACACCTCCCATGATACTGCTCAAACGGGTGGTATTGTCACATTTGATAGTGCCTCCCCACACACGGCATATTCCATTACATTTCCAAGCGCACAGAACACTGACGCCACGCTTATGGGCGCGAAGATTATTGCGAGGGATAATACTCTGCCTATTGGGCGATTGGATTATTGGAACCGAACTCTGCTAAACCCGACACGAATTACATGGACGGGAACTGCTGTCGGGGCAAATGTACAATCGTCTCTTTTGACGGGCAATATTATCGCGCTAATACCCTTTGGCAAGAACGGACGTTCCGCTCTGAACGAGAGCCAAGACGTTGGTAATGTCCGAACGCTACAAGGGGATTTCTTGGGGGTGTGGGATAGTGAGGGCAAGAATTTGGCACCCGATGGCGCTAGAGAAGTCCAGATCGACAAAGCTACAGAACGGATAATTTCTATCCGGTAGTTTGCTTCTAGCCCTGCGTTTAGTTATCAGCAGCGTCATTTTTTTACAATCAGGACAAATTATCGCTTTTTCTTGCGAATAACTTGACAAATAGCCTCAGAGGTTGTAAAATCATGCCGTCGTTTCTCACTCTATTGTAAGGATTTATTCTTTCTCATGCAAGCAGTGTTCGTGACCGCTAATCTTGTTTCAAGAAGCCGTCGGCGTCGTGAGCGTCTCGGGAATTAGCCCCGCGAATCACGTCGTTGAACCCTGTTCGCCGATATTGAGAGCCGTGGGCTAATCTCTTTCGAGGGATGCCTGCGGTTTTCTTTTTTTGAAAGCAAAGACCGCTGGCTACAGATGCCGGACGGTCTTTTTTGATTTTTTAAGGAGAGTTTCGTGGCAAAAATTGAAGTGGCTGTTGTGGGAGCCTCTGGGTATGGGGGAGGGGAGTTATTGCGAATCTTGGCGATGCACCCGAACGTCCAGTTAAAAATAGCGGTCTCCTCCACCTATGCTGGTAAACCCATTACCGCCTCATTTCCCAACCTTTCAGGTCACCTGCCAAACCTAACCTTCACCCCGTATGGGGATGGGGTAGACGTGGCACAGTGTGATGTTGTGTTCCTTGCTCAAGAGAACGGCAAGGCGATACAGACAGCGCCCCACCTTTTGGAGGCGGGGTGCAAGATCGTCGATCTCTCTGCCGACTTTCGATTGCGCGACACTGCTCTTTATGAAACGGTGTACAAAACCCCGCACACCGCACCGGAATGGAACCAAAAAGCGGTCTACGGTTTGCCTGAACTGTTTCGAGAGCAGATCAAATCGGCTCCGATAGTGGGGAATCCTGGCTGCTATACTACCGCCTCTATTCTTGCCCTTGCGCCTCTACTCAAACACCAACTCGTAGACACAAAGAGTATTATTGTGGATGCGAAATCGGGCGTCTCTGGTGCAGGGAGGGCAAAATTCGCGCTCGATTATCACTTCCCTGAGATCAATGAGAGCGTGAGTGCCTACAAGATCGCAGGAACCCACCGGCATACTCCCGAAATTGAAGCCACCCTCTCCGAATATTGTGAACTCTCTGATTTCACGCTCACTTTCACTCCACACCTCATTCCTATGACACGCGGGATACTGGCAACCTCCTATGCGACTCTGCTAGGCACACAGGCGACCGCAGACCTCTATGAACTGTATCGGGAATTCTACAAAGAGGAGCCTTTTGTGGTCATAGCAGAAGACCCTCTTCCTGCCACAAAGCACACACTCGGCAGTAACAGGTGCCACATTGGTATGGCGGTGGACAAACGCAATGGGAGGGTGACGATAATCTCTGCTATCGATAACCTTGTGAAGGGGGCAGCGGGACAGGCGGTGCAAAACATGAATCTCATCTGTGGTTTTGAAGAGACCGCAGGACTACTCTATGCAGGAGGCATGGCTCCCTAATTATGATTACGAACTGGAAAGAGGAACCAAAAGCGGGAGTCACTTTCCCTGAAGGGTTTAGTGCCGCAGGAGTTCGCGCTGGAATAAAATCACTCGGCAATGATATGGCGCTCTTGGTTTGCGAAAGCAAGGCGACAGTTGCCGGAACCTTTACCACGAATCAAGTTAAGGCGGCTTGTGTTCGTTACTCTCAGCGGGTGGTGAAGAGTGGAACTGCCCGTGCCGTCATTGTCAATGCAGGCAATGCAAACGCCTGTAATGGTGAACAGGGCGATCTTGATAACCGTTCTATGGCGGAGCAAGTCGGGGAGCTTCTGCACATCTCCCCCGATCAAGTTCTTACGGCTTCCACTGGAATTATTGGGCATCTTATGCCTATGGCTAAGATTGAGGCGGGGGTAGGTTTTGCAGTTGAGCAGTTGGATAGGGGAGTTGAAACCGACCTTAGTGCTACAGAAGCGATCATGACGACCGACATCTATCCAAAATATCGGGCAGTCACTGTGGACTCGGAGAGTTGGGTTGCTCCCATTCGCTTTGGAGGAATGTGCAAAGGCTCTGGAATGATCGCCCCCAATATGGCTACGATGTTGGCGTTCCTCACTACGGACGCACATCTGCCCTCCGAATTGCTTCAAGAGGCATTGCGCCGTGCCGTTGCGGTCTCCTATAATAGTGTGACCGTAGATGGTGACACAAGTACCAACGATATGTGCATCCTGCTTGCCTCTGGAATGGGTGGAGCCGCTATCTCAGTTGCTGGTGCTGCCTTTGAGGACTTTGTTACCGCACTTTCACGCTTTTGTATCTCTTTGGCGAAAGAGATCGCAAGAGATGGTGAGGGGGCAACAAAGCTCGTTCAAGTGGTGGTGAAAGGGGCAGAAACCCCGGAGGCTGCCCATAAGATCGCCAAAACCGTTGCTGAATCGCCTCTGGTAAAGACGGCACTCTATGGTAACGATCCGAACTGGGGCAGGCTTCTTATGGCGGCAGGGCGTGCTGGTGTCCCCTTTGACGCCGATCTCATCGATGCTTTTATTGGAGAGTTTCAAGTCTGCAATGAGGGGCGCAGTGTAGACTTTGACCGGGATGGTGCACACGCCTACCTCAAAGGCTCGAAAGAGGTAGAGGTATCACTTCACCTGCATTTGGGCGAAGCGACTGCCACCGTTTGGACGTGCGACTACAGTTACGATTATATCAAAATTAACGCGGAGTACCATACCTAAAATGCTCGAACCTGCCATTCATGCTGAGGTGCTGATTGAGGCACTGCCCTACCTACGTCAATTCTACGGTAAGACCATCGTCGTGAAGTACGGTGGCAATGCTATGGTTGATGAGACGCTCAAAATGCAGGTGATGCAAGATATTGCCCTCCTGCACTATGTCGGGATCCGTCCCATTCTCGTTCATGGGGGAGGTCCCGAAATCAATGCCATGATGGAGAAGATGAACCTTCAGCCAAACTTTGTTGGTGGGTTGCGCGTCACGGATGCTGCCACCATGGAGATTGTGGAGATGGTTCTTGCGGGGAAGACCAACAAGGCTATCGTGACTCTCTTGAATCAGCAGGGCGCGAAAGCGGTGGGCTTGAGTGGTAAGGATGCGAACCTAATTCTCGCCTGCAAAATGGAGTCTCCGCACGGTGATCTCGGCTTTGTGGGTGAGGTAATCACGATCAACGCGGATTTTCTTAATATGCTTGCCGAGCAAGGGTATGTGCCCGTAATTTGCTCTGTTGCCATTGGTCCCGACGGAGCCAGTTATAACGTGAATGCCGATCACGTTGCAGGGCATATCGCTTCTGCCGTCGGAGCCGCCAAACTGGTGATCCTGACCGATGTGGAGGGACTCTATCGTGACTACAAAGATAAATCTACTTTGATCAACGAAATGACCACGCAAGATGCAGATGTGATGATCGCTACAGGGGCTGCCGATAGAGGCATGATCCCCAAATTGGAAGCCTGTATCACGGCGATTGAGGGTGGAGTTCCACGCGCACACCTCATCGACGGACGGCAAGCCCACTCTTTGCTTATCGAAATTTTTACGAATACCGGAATCGGTACCATGGTGCGCTCTAGTTAGTGCACAAATCCCCTAGTACCCAAGGAGGCAAAACAACGCCATGACGACAGAAACGCTTGTCCAGACAAAAACTCTCCCCGACACTTTTGACGGGAATCTTATTCAGAGCCTAGACCGTCAGTATGTGATGGGAACCTATGGGCGTCAGCCAATCGTTTTCGTTCGTGGCGAGGGCGCACGCCTCTGGGATAGCGAGGGCAAGGAGTACCTTGACTTTTTGGCAGGTATCGCCGTTGTTGGGATTGGGCATTGCCACCCAAAGGTGGCAAACACCATTGCAAAGCAGGCACATACGCTCATGCACGTGAGCAACCTTTTCCACAACCCTTTTCAGGCTCCGTTAGCGGAGAAACTATGCGGTCTTACAGGGATGGAGAGAGTCTTCTTCTGCAACTCTGGGGCAGAAGCGAACGAATGCGCTCTCAAGATCGCAAGGAAATGGGGCAAGCAACAGCGTGGCGCGGAGTGCTTTGAGATCGTCACCTTTACGGGTTCCTTTCATGGGCGAACGATGGGCACGGTCACGGCAACGGCACAACCCAAATATCAGGCTCCCTTTGAGCCACTGGTTCCCGGCTTCCACTATGCTCCGTATAATGACATTGAGGCGGTCAAGAGTCTTGTGAGTGAGCGAACCTGCGCTATTATGATTGAACCCATTCAAGGAGAGAGTGGAATCAACCCTGCCACACCGGAGTTTTTGCAAGCCCTGCGAACCCTTTGCGACACAAACAATATTCTCTTGATCTGTGATGAGGTGCAGTGTGGCATGGGACGAACGGGGCACTTCCTCGGTTGCCAGACGTTGGGTGTTGTTCCCGACATTGTTACCATGGCGAAGGGGATCGCAGACGGTTTCCCGATGGGCGCCTGCCTCGCACGAGGTTCGGCTGGCACAACGCTCGTCCCCGGTGATCATGGCTGTACATTCGGTGGGCAGGCATTAGCGTGCGCCACCTCACTTGCCACCCTTGAGGTCATTCTTGAAGAGAATTTGATGCCTCACTCCAAAAGGGTTGGGCACCATTTCTTGCAGGCACTCAAGGCTTTGCAAAATGAGTTTCCCAATTCTATTAAAGAGGCACGTGGCATTGGGCTGATGGTCGGATTAGAGTTCTCTTTGCCGATTGCTAAAAACCTCTTGGCACACCTGCTCGCTTCCGGCATTGTGGCGAATGCGGTGGGGGATACCGTTTTGCGGTTCGTGCCTCCGATGATAGTGACGGAAGAGGATTGTGACCAAGTCGTTGATGCGCTTCGTAACGGGCTTGCTTCCTAGCCAGACTCGGCACTTCGGACACCTCTTTTGGAAAGAGGTAGGAAATCCTGCCTCAAATGGTGTACTATGAGTGTAGATAAGCCCCCTATTGCTTTTTGTAATGGGGGGGCTAACCTCACTCTCTGAACAAAGGAAGAAGCAACCTTGTCCATACGCGAAACGAAAGAGACACTCTTAAACCAAAAGACCTTTGCGGTGACAGGAGTCTCACGCGATAAAGATAAGTACGGCTATAAAGTCTACCAGTGTTTGAAATCTGCGGGTTATCGTGTTTTCGCAGTCAATCCAAATGCCGACACAATAGATGGAGACGCCTGCTATCCCTCGCTTGATAATATACCCGTTCGTGTCGATTGCGTGGTGACTGTGACCCCTCCGCTTGTCACGGCAGAGACGCTCCAACTTGCGGGGCGACTGCATATCCCTTATGTTTGGATGCAACCCGGCTCAGAATCGAACGCCGCAATAAACCATGCAACCTCTGGTGCTATTCAATACATTGCAGGGGGACCCTGCATCATGGTAGCGGTGCGGCAACGCCTTGTGCGAAATATTTCATAACTAGCGAACACTTGTCGCATTGACTCCATCTGGATACCTCTGCTAGAATACGCAGTACGATAACCGCGCCCATGCCCTCACTCACGGATCCCTTGCAATCTCTCAAAGGTATAGGTTCTCAACTTTCCGAAAAACTGGCGAAGTTGAACCTCTTTACCCTCGGTGACCTGTTGCGCCACTATCCACACCGCTGGGAGGATAGAAGTCGCTTTCCACGGATCGCCGATGTGCGTCCCGGTGATAGCGTCACCTTGCGGGGTATAGTGATCGCAACGACTACCCGTTATACCCGTGCACGCCTCAGCATCACAGAGGCATTGCTTGATGACGACGGTAGCGCGATAAAGCTTATCTGGATCAACCAGCCGTTTATGGAGCGTACTTTTCGCGCTCTCGCCACGGCGCGAACTCCGATTGTGGTCTATGGACAAGTAAAGCGCGATAGTTTTAGCGGTAGCAGTTATATTTATGAGATTCAGAACCCGGAATGGGAGGAGATCGGAGAGGATACCGATAACCTCTCTACCAACAGAATCGTGCCCATTTATCCCGCCACAGAGGGGATACGGCAGGGACGGCTTCGCAAACTGATCTTTGCAACGCTGCAAACCTATCGGGAAGAGATTGAGGATTGCCTCCCACCGCGTGTGATACTGAACCACCGACTCGTTGGTGCGCGGAATGCGGTAGAGAATATCCATTTTCCTGAGTCCGAACCTGCCCTGATTGCTGCTCGGTACAGGTTGGTGTTTGAGGAGTTTTTTGTTTTGCAGACCCTGCTTGCGTTGCGGAGGCGTGAGAACTGTCACGACGTTCAGGGCATACAATTTAAGGTTTCTTTGGAGGAGCTAAACGCGCAGATAGCACAGATAGTTCCGTTTCAACTCACGAGGGCGCAGCAACGCGCTATTGCAGAGATCGCACAAAATATCTCAACGGGACGGGCGATGAATCGGCTCGTTCAGGGAGATGTGGGAAGCGGCAAAACGATGGTTGCGCTTGGCGCGATGCTTATGGCGGTTCAGAACGGCTACCAAGCCGCCCTCATGGCTCCTACGGAGATTTTGGCGCAACAGCATACGCTTGGACTAGAGAGACTTCTGGAGCCGCTGGGTATTAAGGTTGAGGTTGCACTCGGTAGCCTCACGGCGAAGCAGAAGCTGGCACTTCGAGAGCGTTTGTTGAGTGGCGAGACCCAAGTCGTTGTGGGAACCCATGCTTTGATCCAAGAGGGGATGGATTTTGCGCGGCTTGGAATGGTGATCATCGATGAACAGCACCGTTTCGGGGTTTTGCAAAGACAGGCTTTGGCACGGAAAGGGACGCGCCCGCACCTGCTTGTTATGACGGCGACACCCATCCCGCGCACGTTGACGATGACGCTCTATGGGGATTTGGATGTGTCTGTTTTGGATGAACTTCCGCCCGGACGAAAGCCCATAAAAACGCATTGGCGGACGCCAGATAAACGCTCTTTGGTGTATAGTGCCACGCAGAAGCTGATTGAAGAGGGGCGCCAAGCCTACATTGTTTGCTCTCTTGTGGAGGAGAGTGAGAAGCTACAGGCGAAGAGTGCCACACAACTCGCTGAGCATATCGCCAAAAGTGTCTTCCCGCAGTATCGCGTGGGGTTACTGCATGGACAGATGAAAGCTCTTGAAAAAGAGACGATCATGGCACAATTCAAGGCGCGTGAATTGGATATACTGGTAGCAACCACCGTGATCGAGGTAGGGATCGATGTTCCGAACGCTTCCGTCATAATCATTGAGGATGCGGATCGATTTGGACTTGCCCAACTACACCAGCTACGAGGCAGGGTGGGGCGCGGGGAACACGCCTCCTATTGTATTTTGGTGTCTGATCCCAAAACCGCCGACGGACAGGCGCGTATGGAGATAATGACGGAGACACAGGACGGTTTTCGCATTGCAGAAGAGGATTTACGGTTGCGCGGTCCCGGTGAGTTTTTTGGAACACGCCAGAGCGGAATGCCGGAGTTTGCGATTGCCGACATTTTTCAAGACATGGCGATCCTGCAAGAGACTCGCGAAACGGCGTTTGAACTTGTCGAGCGAGACCCAGAGCTTGCGCGTCCAGAGCACCAACCCCTAAGCAAGGCTATTGACCGGCTCAAGGAGCGTATCGGACAGGTTCACGTCAGTTAGTAGAGGAGTAGTATGACACGTGCACTCATACCGGGTAGTTTTGATCCCGTGACGTTTGGACACCTTGATGTTATCGCAAGAGCTGCGAATATGTACGACTCTGTTCAGGTTTCTGTGGTGCGTAACTACTCTAAAGCGCCACTTTTTACGATTGAAGAACGAATAGAGATGTTGCAAACTGTCTGCGGTTCGTGGGATAATGTCTCTATAGGTTCGTTTGAGGGGTTATTGGTGCAATATGCGCGTGAGCAAGACATACGGGTTATCGTGAAGGGCTTGCGTGCGGTGTCTGATTTTGAATACGAGTTTCAGATGGCACAGTTGAATAGACAACTCGACTCCAGTATCGAGACGATGTTTATGATGACAGGTACCGAGTACGCGTACCTTAGTTCGAGTATAGTGAAAGAGATAGCCCGCCTAGGCGGCTCGGTGAAAGGACTGGTTCCCGATTATGTTGAAGCCTGCCTCCAGCAAAAAGTCCGAAGGACTTGATAACAAAGCACTTAACGGACAGAGTTCCGTAAACGATACAGAGAATACATCGGCATCCACACTCGCGGATGTTCCTCGCTTCGTCACCCCAACCCACGGCGGGGTAGACATACTGAAACTGCTTTCCGAACTGGAAGATGTGGTTGAACGGACCAAACGCTTACCCGCTGGTCTTATGTTTCGGTTCGACGAAGATAAGTTCCACATGACTATTATGAAGATTCGTGCGAATCTTCCTGAAGAGTTGAAACGTGCCTCCAAACTGATGCGGGATTCGGAAAAGCTTGTCGAAGACACGCAAAAATCGGTAATGTCCGAGACTGAGCGTGCTCAGAAAGAGCTATCGCAACTGAAGCAGGGAGCCGAAAAGGACGTTGTTTCTCTTCGGAATAAGGCACAGGCAGAGCGCGAGGGCATTCTTGATTCGGCACGCCAACAGGCTGCACAGATGGTTTCGGATAGCGAAATCGTGCAACGCGCTCAGATTGAGGCACAAGAGATTCTTCGACGTGCTGAGGGCGATGCGCGTACCGTGCAACTGGGCGCCGATGATTACGCACGAGAGGTACTTGGCAATTTGGAGGGGGTGCTTGGGAAGGCAATCGTCGTGGTGCAACGCGGACGGGAAGTCCTCGAAAAGCCAACCCCAAAACGCTAATGCCTCTGGGGAGTGCTTATTGCGCCTCCCCTAGAGAAAAAACATGAGACTCGACATAACAGAAATTCTAATCGAAGTTGGTAAGATCGCCAAGTACACCGTCGCAGAGCCACCACTTGTGGATGAAGACATTGAGTGTATTCAAGACGTTCTTGGCGAGCTTCAGTTTACGAATGCCGGTGCCTCATTGCTGATTAAAGGCAATTTGAAGACGGCACTCGCGCTTCCTTGTAGCCGTTGCCCTGAGTATTACGAGCAGGGCATGGATATGATCATAGAGGAGCAGTTTGAGATAAAGCGCGTGGGGGGAACTCTTCGCTCTCAGCAACAGATTTCACTCATGGAAGAGGACGAGAACCCTGTTGCCGCACAGCTTTTTGAGGGCACTGTGTTTGACCTCACCGAGATGATACGCCAGTATCTTTTTCTGGAGACTCCCACACGCCCAATGCCTGAGTGTGATGCGAAAGAGCGATGCCTCCACTGCCACAAGAACCCTGCGGAGGTATTAGAGATATATGCACCCAAGGAGCAAGAGAAGATCAACGCTCCTTTTGCTCAGCTGGCACAACTGTTGGAGGAGCAGGACGAATAGTTTTACTTGTCCTTTGAGCCGACTATCGGAGAGGGGGCTGCTTGAAGATGAAAAGACATTTGTTATGCTGTGTTCTATTTTTATCATTGGCTGCCTCCTCTTGCCTTGTTCAAGCCCAAGCCCATAAACCTAAGAAGGGGCAACACATACCCCACGCATCTCAGCGGGAATTAATCGCATTCGTTTCCGCGCACACGGGGCACGATGAGATATTTGTAATAGGGACAGATGGGAAGGGATTGAAGCCGATTACCAAGGGTAATGAGGCGAGTCATGATCCCCACTGGTCTCCAGATAGACGCTATATCGCCTTTACACGCGGTGGAGGTGAAGGGGCAGATGCCTATGTTATCCACCCTGACGGTACCGGACTAAAGCGGCTCACACAGAGTAAGTTCTATACTGCTTGTGAAGGCTGGTTGCCGAGGGGAGAGCCTATTCTGATCCATCGCGAATCATGTCCGTCGGGCTATTACACTATTGATGTGGATGGAACGCATTTGAAGCGTGTCTCGACTGAGTGGGCATCAGCGGACTGGACGCCCAACGGTAAACACACAGTATTTGCTAAACCCGTGACCAAAGAGGAAGATGATCCTAGGAGTGAAGTGTGGTTAGGCGATTCGAAACTTAAACAGGCACGGCAGATTACACATTTTGCGGCGTCCTCTTCAAACCCGCTATGGTCGCCCGATGGATCTCGGTTTGTCTTTGTTACCGAATATGGTCGTAGAAAAGGGGTTTACGTCTATAACCGAAACACCAACAAACTGAAACGGGTACTGGACACAGATTCTCTTGATTGTCAGGGAACCCCTTTATGGTTACCAAATGGGCAGCAATTGGCTTTTATGGGGAGCTATAAAGCATTTGAGGGGCATAAAACAGACATAGGAGACTCTCTAATATTACCAAATGGACAGTCATTACCTGCTTTTTATCTTGTAACAAAAGCAACAAGGACTGCCAAGAACGACAATCAAATTCACGTAATGAATTCGGATGGCACTCGACTGCGTTGCCTGACGAATTATTGGGGCGGGGTTGATAGTATAATGTGTACACGCGACGGACGGATCATATTTGAAAGCGCACTAGCATCGGACGTTGGTGGCGTTATGAATAACTTGTGGGGACTTCACATTATCAACACAGATGGTACTGGCTTTAGAACCTTATGGACAGAGCCTAAGCGCAAAGCCAAACCGTAGGATTAAGGTGAACTATTCTTGTGTGGAACCCAACCCACTCTTTCCCATGCATCCTGTTCCTTCAAAACCGCGCGGCGATAATTCTGCGTGCTGTTTTTAATAAAGTTTGCCCCCTTCGGAACTATATCCTTGCCTTTCCGCCAAAATCGGGGTAGAATTCTACGGTTTTTTCAGTTTTTTGGGAGGTGTTTCCCTCATGGGATTCTGTTCCTCCTCTTAGAAAGGTAGTCTTTGTCATGCCAAATCCGAAACGCCGACACTCCAATCAGCGCACGCGCAAGCGTCGTACTCATTATAAGCTCTCGCACCACCCTGCGCTCATTCCTAGTTTTGAGAATCCGGGTGAGTTCGCGCTCCTCCACCAGATCGATCCAAGTACGGGACGCTACAAGGGTCGCCAGATTCTCGCGAATCCTTCCGAAGCCCAAGAGTAGAACAATCTCTGTCCTACACGCGAATCAAGAGAGTGAACGTCAGGGAATGCGAATCGCTGTAGATGCGATGGGGGGCGATAGAGGTCCACATGAGGTTGTGAAAGGCGTTCTGGAGGCGGCAACCCACTCTGGAACGCATTTCTATCTCGTAGGGGCTTCTGAACAGCTCAGACCTGCGGGGGTTACCTTCCCCAAAAATGTGGAAGTGATTCCTGCAACGCAGGTCATTGAGATGCATGATCAACCGATGCTCGCCATTCGGAAGAAACCTGACTCCTCTGTCGTTGTTGCAACCCGTATGGTGAAGGAGGGGAAGGCAGATGCCGTCCTCTCTATTGGTAATACGGGGGCTGCAATGGCAATTGCTCTGCTCACACTAGGCAGAATTAAGGGGATAGACCGTCCTGCTATCGCGACACCGCTTCCCTCCATTTCTGGCACGGTGGTGATGTTGGATGCAGGCGCCACTGTCGATTGTGACCCAAATAACCTTTATGAGTTCGCACTCATGGGGGCTGTCTATGCCGAAAAGGTGATTGGTATTGCCCATCCGCGCCTTGGCTTGCTCTCCAATGGAGAGGAAGACGCCAAAGGGAACGATCTCGTGAAGCGGGCAAACGCACTTTTCCGGGAGGCGTTTGCTGGCAACACAGACCTCAATTTTATTGGGAATGTGGAAGGGCGCGACATTTATCGGGGCAATGTGGATGTTGTGGTCTGCGATGGGTTTGTGGGCAACGTCACTCTGAAAACCAGTGAAGGCGTTGCAGAGATGATCACCACGGTGCTAAAGCAGGAGCTAAAGCACCAAAAGTGGATGCGTCCATTGCTGATACCCATTCGTCCCGCCTTGCAACGTCTCCAAAAACGGATAGACTATGCTGAGCGTGGTGGGGCACCGCTTCTTGGGGTAAATGGAGTGTGCATCATCGGGCATGGTCGCTCCAACGCATATGCGATACTCAACGCCTGTCGTGCTGCAGAACGTGCTGTCCAACAGAAGATCGTTGAGACTATTCGTGAACGTGTACGTGTGTCGCCTTCGCCTCCTCCTCTGGTATAATGAAGACAGCATCTCAAGCGCGTCGAAAGTGAACTCTGTATGAACCACCCCCCAATCTCTTCTGAACCTCTGTCCACTGCCCTGCGTCATGCCGGCATCATAGGGCTAGGGATGTCTCTGCCACCAAATGTAATTACCAATGACGATCTGAAAAAAAACGGGTTAGAGACAACGAACGAGTGGATTGTTCAGCGCACTGGGATTCGGGAAAGACGTGTTACCGACGCCGAAACCGCAAGCTCCGATCTGGCTATCGCCGCCTCGCTACAGGCATTAGAGGACGCGGGTATTGACGCCAAAGACCTTGATCTGGTTCTCTGTGCAACCGCGACGGGCGATTATGTCTGGCCCGCAACGGCTTGCATCATTCAACAGGCGATAGGGGCTACGAAGGCGGGAGCTTTCGATCTGAGTGCCGCTTGCTCTGGCTTTTGCTATGGTGTCTCCACCGCCACAGGCTTTATCCAAAGCGGTATGATGGACAAAATCCTGGTGGTGGGTGTGGACACTCTCACCAAGCACCTCGACTGGAAAGACAGATCGACCTGTATTCTGTTTGGCGACGGTGCCGGAGCCGCTGTTCTTTCCGCTTGTGCCCCGAATGAGGGAGTGCTCTCCTCGGTTTTGGGTGCAGATGGTAGTGGCTTAAAGTCGGTCTGGCTGCCTGCTGGTGGAACACGAACTCCCATTAACGCGGAGACCTTCACGGACTCTGCTTCGGAACACGACACACACCTTCAGATGAATGGGCGTGAAGTCTATGAGTTTGCCGTCAAGATCGTCCCACAAACCATTCTGGAGGCACTGGACAAAGCCTGTCTACGTCCTTCCGATATTGACCTGCTAGTGATGCACCAAGCCAACATCCGAATCCTTCACTCTGCCGCAGAGCGGTTTGGAATCGCGCTGGATCGTCTTGTAGTGAACGTAGACCGCTATGGAAACACTTCTGCGGCTTCTATCCCTATTGCACTTCGCGAGGCTGCGGACAGCGGAAAACTCCACAAGGGCGATATTGTCGTGACAATGGGCTTTGGGGCGGGGCTTACGTGGGGCGCAAACGTGATACGATGGACGCGAGATTACGGAATATGAGCAAAATAGCCTTCTTGTTTCCGGGACAAGGCTCCCAAAAAGTGGGGATGGGCGCGGGGTTTCTAAACGATTTTCCGCAAGCCGAATCCCTGTTTGAGCAAGCGAATGCACTACTGGGCTTTGACCTGAAGAAATTATGCCTTGAGGGACCCGAAGAGACTCTGAAAGAGACCGAGATCACTCAACCTGCGCTCTACGTCACAAGCGTTATCGCATGGCAGTGTTTTATGGAGACTTGCGCCGTGACCCCGGGGGCTTGCGCGGGGCATAGCGTTGGAGAGTATGCTGCTCTCACTGCCGCTGGGGTTTTCTCCTTTGCAGAGGGGCTTCAGCTCGTTCGACGCCGTGGGGAACTGATGCGGGACGCTGGCAAGCGGTCACCGGGGGCTATGGCGGTTCTGCTTGGTGCTTCTGCCGAGCTTGCACGCGAGATTTGCGCGGAGGTGCGATCCTCTAAGGCTGGCTTAGTGGTGGTGGCGAACTACAACGGGGGAGGGCAGATTGTCCTCTCAGGTGAAACGAACGCTGTGGCGAGGGCAGGGGAGATCGCAAAAGAGAAGGGCGTGAAGCGGGTTTTGCCGTTGCCCGTCTCTGGTCCTTTCCACTCGCCACTTATGGTCATGGCGGGGGATGCTCTGTTTGACTCTCTTCGTAATGTGACGTTGAACAAGCCGAAGATACCCGTCGTGCTGAATATCTCCGCAGACTATGCCGAGATGCCTGACGATATTATTGGTGGCTTAACCCGACAGGTGAGCGGGAGCGTGCGTTGGGAAGAATCGATGCAGAAATTGGTGGCGGAAGAATTCGATACGTTTATTGAGTTCGGAAGTGGGAAGGTTCTCACAGGACTCATGGGGCGTATCTCTGATACAAGCGTCACAATGAACGTTTCCGATGCCGATTCGCTTCGGGTGACTTGTGAACGTCTGAGCCTTAACGGATAGAAGAGGTTTCGAGTGAAATTACAAGATTGTGTTGCCATAGTGACTGGAGCTGGGCGCGGAATTGGACGCGCGATTGCGCTTGCTCTCGCCGCTGAAGGTGCAAAAATTGTTGTCAACTACAGTCGAAGTGCGGATGCCGCGAATGAGGTTGTTCAGCAGATTGTTGCAGACGGAGGCGAAGCTATTGCCATTCAAGCCGATGTTGCCTCCGCAGATCAAGTGACTGCCCTCGTTAAATCGACGCTGGAACGGTTTGGAAAAGTTGACATTTTGGTCAATAATGCAGGCATTACGCGTGATAAACTACTGCTCCGCATGACGGAAGAGGATTGGGATGCTGTCCTTGATACCAACCTCAAAGGAGCCTTCCTTTGCGTTAAAACCCTTGCTCCCCACTTCCTTAAGCAAAGAAGTGGCGTAATTATTAACGTTGGGTCTGTAATTGGGAAGGTAGGAGCGGCAGGACAGGTGAATTATAGCGCATCTAAATCGGGTTTGGTGGGTCTAACCAAATCATTAGCGAAAGAGATGGGTTCGCGCAACGTTCGCGTGAATGCAGTTGCACCAGGTTTTATTGAAACGGAGATGACTGCCGTTCTGAAACCAGAACAGATCGAATCCGTAACAAAGATGGTTCCGCTTAATCGGCTTGGAACCGCAGATAACGTGGCGAAGGTCGTTGCGTTTCTATGTTCACCCGACGCATCCTATATTCATGGAGAGGTGATCTCCATTGATGGCGGTCTCTTCATGTAGGTCGCCTGCAACACATTGTTACTACATTCTACACCTTAGGAAATGAGGACTGTTACCACTATGAGCACTTTCGACCGTGTTAAGAAGATACTGATCGAGAAACTCCCCGACGCCAGCGAGGATAAGATCACACCAGAGGCTTCTATTACCGATGATCTGGGAGCCGATTCACTGGATGTTGTTGAGCTTCTTATGGCAATTGAGGAAGAGTTCAGCACAGATATTCCCGACGAAGATGCAGAGGCATTGAGCACTGTTCAGAAGATCGTCGATTATATCGATAGCAAAATCTAGTAGAGAGACCGACGTGCAACACAAGGAATTGAGGGATACGCCTCCTATTATATAATGGGAGGTTCCCTCATTAGATTTCGAGTGTTGTAAGGAGCATGAATGAGCGGAAGTACATCCTACGCCAACTTACCACGACGTGTTGTTATTACGGGTATTGGAGCCGTGACCCCTTTGGGTTTGACGGTGGAAGAGACTTGGAGCGCCTGCCTCGCGGGGGCTTCTGGGATAGACACCATCACGCGCTTTGATATTAGTGGTTACTCCACCAGAATCGCCGCCTGCGTCAAGGACTTTGAACCGAGCCTTTATATGGGTGTGAAGGAGGCACGGCGCATGGATCGATTCATTCAGTTTGCCATGGCTGCCTCGAAGATGGCGATGGATGACTCTGGGTTGGTGATCGATGATCAGAACGGACCACGTGTTGGAGTCTGTATTGGCTCTGGGATCGGGGGACTTATGACCATTGAGGAGCAGCACCGGGTGCTTTTGGACAAAGGTGCTGGTAGGGTTAGCCCTTTTCTCATTCCCAGTATTATTTGTGACATGGGGGCAGGGCTTATCTCGATTACGTTTGGTGCGAGAGGTCCCAATACTTGTATCACGACTGCCTGCGCGACGGGAACTAATAGTATTGGTGATGCCTATGAAACCATTCGACGTGGTGATGCCGATGCCATGATAGCTGGTGGTGCAGAAGCCTGCATCACTCCGCTTGGGATGGCGGGTTTTTGTCAGGCGAAGTCGCTCTCAAACCGCAATGACGAACCCCAACGCGCTAGCCGACCCTTTGATGGCGAACGCAATGGATTCGTTATGGGTGAAGGCGCGGCAACGGTTATTCTCGAATCTTTGGAGAGTGCGCTTGCCCGTGGAGCCAAAATCTACGGGGAATTGATCGGGTATGGTCTCTCTGGAGATGCGTACCATATCACTGCCCCCGCACCAGAGGGTGCGGGGGCGGCACGTTCTATGCAAATGGCACTTGATAAAGCGGGCATTTTGGCTACAGACATAGACTATATTAACGCGCATGGAACCTCCACAGAACTGAACGACAAGAACGAAACTGCCGCGATCAAAAGCACTTTCGGAGAGTATGCCTACAAGGTTCCCGTCAGTTCCACAAAGTCCATGACAGGGCATCTTATTGGTGCTGCGGGAGCAGTGGAAGTCATCTTCTGTCTGCTGACCATTCGAGATGGAATTATTGCCCCAACTATCAACTATGAGGTTCCCGACCCGAATTGTGATCTCGACTATGTACCCAATACGGCACGCAAGGTTGCTGTTAAGACGGCTATGTCAAACTCCTTTGGTTTTGGGGGACATAATGCCACGGTGATCGTTCGCGCCTATACGGATTAGGCATACGCCCTGCACGCCTTTTCTGAAGGGGACCCACAATGAGTACTGTATCCCCCTGTCGCTTGCACTTCCTGCTTGCCAGTGAAGCCAATGTGGGCATAATCATTCGCCGGGGACCTTCACGTTGGGTGCAACTCATTCAATGGAACACTTCCAATGATAATTTTGAGCAAGGGCAGTGGTTTCATGGGCGTGTTTTTGAGGACTTGAGTCACCTCTCCCCAAATGGAAATCTGTTCCTCTATGCCGCTTCTAATTATCACCCTCGCAACGCCTCCGTGGGATACACTTGGACAGCGATCAGCCGCCCCCCGTACTTCACCGCAATAGCGTTTTGGGCTTCTGGTTGGTGGTGTGATGGCGGAATCTTTTTGAACAACTCTACGGTTGCTCTAGGACAGTATACTACCGAACCACGCCTTGGTCAAAAGCCAGGAAAACTACGCATTATTACCCTTGAAAAGTGGGCGCGGATACATGGTGGCATATTTTTGGAGCGACTTATGCAAGATGGTTGGGCTATTGAAAGCCCAAACGTCGATGAATATAGGCGTACTACCGGGTATAAGGGTTATAGCTGGCAAGAGAGTCGAGTTGTAGTTAGACAACGCCTTGCCTGTAGTAAGGTGTCGCCTGACCAAAAATACACCCTTGCTTTCCAACAGGTGGATAAATCTCCTCTTGTTTTCTCCTTTTCCCTCCGCTTCTCGGATCAAACGGTGCCATTAGAATCGGTTGAATGGGCAGATTTTGATCAACAAGGTCGCCTGGTAATCTCCAAGAAGGGCAAAATCCTTAGCCTCGAAGTTGGTGATAGCGGGCAATTGACGGAACACGAACTTGCAGACTTCAATGCCTCCAAGCCAGAACCTGTTTTGACGCCAAATTGGGCAAAGCAGTGGTAGCATTTCCCTCTCGTAAGAGGTTCGTGTTTTGAAATGTCTTGAGCTTGTGGTTAGGTTTCCGTTTCAGTCCCGCCTATCGTGTGAAGACAGGAGTGGTTGGGAAGACTTATCCGCTTTTTCGGTTGAAATGCAATAACCCTATGTTCTGTAGGGGAGAGTGCCCCTATTGGGGAGCGAAGCAAGGAGGAATTGTTATGCGTGTCATGCTGTTTTGTGATATGGAGGGGGTTGCCGGAATCTCTGTTTGGGAGCAGGTGAATGGCGGTGCCGCACTGTATGAAGAGGGCAGACGGCTCTATACGCAAGAGATAAACGCTGCTGTTCGTGGATGCAAGCGAGCGGGAGCCACTGAAATCGTCGTTGTGGATGGACATGGTGCGGGAGGCGCATGGAGCTTTAAGAGCTTGATCCCAGAACTCCTTGAGAGCGGAGCCGAGTATGTGCTTGGGCATACGTGGGCGCGATATATAGAGCCTCTACGGCAGGGTTGCGACGCCGTGCTTTTTGTGGGGGCGCACGCGATGGCGGGAACACCTGACGGCATTTTGTGTCATACTGTATCGGCGCAAGCTTGGTACAACGCCAAAATAAACGATACTTTGGTAGGAGAATCGGGGATAGTCTCTGCGATATGTGGTGAGTTTGGATGTCCTGCCGTCTTCGTCTCTGGAGATACGGCGACCTGTAATGAGGTGAAGAATCTTGTGGGCGAAAAGGTGGTTCAAGTTCCTGTGAAGACAGGCATTGGTCGCTATGCTGCACGACACCTTCCTGCTGTGGACGCCTGTTCAAAAATAGAAGCCGGAACCTATACCGCTCTCACGCGACGCGATTTCCCCGAACCCCTGAGGTTCACCTCTCCTGTGTCGTTCACTGTAGAATTGGCTACGTCGGATCGCGCCAACGAGTTTCAATGCCGTCCCGGAGTGGAAATACAGAATTCTCGCCTCATCGTCTCTCGTGGAGAGAGTTTTTGGCAGGCGTGGTCTCAGTTCTGGATGGATGGCGCACAGCACCCCCTCCTGCAAGGAGGCTAAGGGTACAAAAAGAGAGGAGCCGAATTGGAAGCGAAGGACAGGATCATCTGTGCCATTGATGTGGAGAGCACTGAACTTGCTCTACAGCGGGTCACACAACTCAAAGACCATGTTGGCGTCTTTAAGGCAGGGCTAGAGCTTGTGACGGCAACGGGAACAGAGATATTTCCCAAGATGCGCGAGGCAGGGGCAGGCAGGATATTCTACGATGCCAAACTGCACGATATTCCCAATACTGTGGCAGGAGCAATGAAGAGTGTTGTTCGGCTTGGCTCTTGGTGTGTGACGGTTCACGCTACAGGGGGGAGTGCTATGCTACAGGCGGCAGTCAAGGCGGCACACGAGACCGCTCAGTCAGAAAATTGCTCTCGCCCCCTCGTCTTCGCTGTGACGGTGTTGACCAGTATTAGTCCTGGAATGCTTATGAACGAACTCTTTGTGGGCAAGAACCTGAGCGAATATGTGGCGCATCTCGCCTGTGTTGCATACGAGGCAGGGTGTGATGGTGTTATCGCATCGCCCCATGAGATAGAAATAATCCGCAAAACCGTTTCTGACCCAAACTTCCTTGTGGTGACACCGGGAGTCCGACCTGCTGGAGCCGATAAAGGGGATCAAGCCCGCGTCATGACGCCTGCGGAAGCCATTCGCAGAGGGGCAAACTATCTCGTTATCGGGAGACCCATTCTTGCTGCCCCTAACCCCGCAGAGGCTGCCCAAGCGATTGCCGATGAGATTTCTGGAGCGCTCTAATGGAACGGCTATTCCGTTGGCAGACACGAAACGAGACACAAGCGGCAGGGAAGAGGCTTGGTAATCTACTTCAGGCAGGCGATGTTATCGCCCTCATTGGTGACCTCGGCACAGGAAAGACGACGCTCACAAAAGGGATTGCACACGGAATGGGTATTCGTGGCATGGTGCAAAGCCCAACGTTCACGCTCGTTCAGGAGTATCGGGGCAATCCGCCCCTGTTTCATTGTGACCCCTATCGCCTTGAAGGTGCAGAAGACCTTGTTTTGCTCGGTTTTGAAGAGTATTTTGAACGAGGAGGGGTGGTTATTATGGAGTGGGCAGACAAGGTAGAATCGCTACTTCCAACGGATCGCCTCACTCTTACGCTCACTTTTGCCGAAGCCACAGAGGACTTTGGGGAGGACGCGCCCCGCTTGTGTCGTGCGGTGCCGGGTGGCACACGATCACTTGCCCTCTTGCTGGCATGGCAGGGAGAAATAGATGCCTCCTCTGAATGAGAATTTGCCCGTGCTTCTTGCCCTAGAGACATCGGGAGATGTTTGTGGGCTTGCGCTTTTCCGTGATTCTGTTCTGCTCGCAGAGTACAATTTTCGGCATTCAATGCACCTTTCAGAACACCTGCTAGATATTTTGGACGCTCTCTTGAAGCAGTTTGGTCTAACATTAAAAGACGTTTCTGTCTATGCTGTTGGGATTGGACCAGGATCGTTTACAGGAACGCGGATGGGGGTTATGACCGCCAAGATGTTTGCGTATTTAGAAAATAAGCCGCTATACGGTATTGATAGTTTGACCGCCCTGGCGTCAGAGTTTTCGGGTTTGGTGGAGCAAGTCCTTTTTCCAATCCTCTCCTGTCGCTCTGAGACGGTCTACACAGCACCGTTCCGAGATGCAGACCCTTTTCCCAAACCCGCCCAAATCACAGCCACATATACCCTTGAGCAAGTGGTAGAGTTGATACAACAACAGTCTGAAAGCCGAATCGTGTTATGTGGAGAGGGAGCGACACGACACAAAGCCTACCTGAGTGAGGCATTGGCAGCAACGGACAAAAGAGTCTCTTTCATGGCTTCTGCTCTACCGAAAGCGGTGCAAATTGGCGTGGTTGCTCTCTCTCGATGGCATAACGGCGATACGGGAGAGGACGCTTTGGAGCTTGTGCCAGAGTATATTGCGCCACCACCCATATCTCAGCCCAAAAAGGGCTTCTCACTCGTGAACACCACTGTTTAGGCTGAGTTTTGTGGTGACAGCTGGTAGGGGGATGGCAAAACATCATCTCTCTGATTCAGAGCCTTTTCGCAAAATCTATATGTATCCTCAATACCCTTATTACGTCTTATTATATGAGTGTGCAATATCGAACAGAAAGTTCTAACTAGTCATGAAGATGCGACGAATCATACTTATTATGGCGGTGTTCCTCGCCCTCACACAGGTGCAGGCAAACGCCCAAAAGCCACGAAAACGCGCCAGTAAGCCTACCCAGACTTCTCGGAAAGCCCCTCCTCCCAAACCTGTTCCCGCAAAGCCTGTGCTTTCCCTGCCAGAATCGGACACACTGTTTAACCGAAACAGCGTGCTCACCATCGATATTGAACTGAGCCCAGAGGCACTCAAGTCTCTTCAGGATGAACCCAGAAAGTATGTGGAGGCGACTCTTAAAGAGGGAGATAAGGTCTACAACAAAGTCGGAATTCATTTGCGTGGGGCAGCAGGTAGCTATCGTGGAGTGGACGATAAGCCTGGCATTACCTTCAATATGGACAAATATGTCAAAAAACAACGCTTCTTTGGTATGGAGAAATTTCACCTTGCGAACTCGGTTCAAGACCCTACCTATTCGACCGAGCTTCTCTGTGGGGAGCTATTCCGAGATGCTGGGGTTCCTGCCGCGCGTGTTGCACACGCCACTGTAGCTATCAATGGACGAAAATGTGGGCTGTACTATCTCAAAGAAGGGTACGATAAGCAGTTTCTGAAACGGCATTTCAAAGACTCTCATGGAAACCTCTATGATGGTGGCTTTCTGCGTGACCTTGACCAACCTCTGCAACTTCTCTCTGGCAAGGAAGTACAGGACCCAGAACAGTCTGTGCTGAAAGCTCTCATGGATGCTGCAAAAGACCCCAAACTCGCTCAACGCTTTACTCGCCTTGAACAAATACTCGATATGGATCGCTTTATCACCTATCTAGCATTGGAGGCGATGCTTTGGGATTGGGATGGTTACCCCATGAACCGTAATAACTATCGCATTTACCATGACATTAAAACCAACAAGGTCATTTTTATGCCTTCCGGAATGGATCAAATGTTTGGGAGTGAAGACGGACCCATTTTGCCCGACTTTCAAGGATTTATCGCGCGTAGCCTCCTAGAGACTCCAGAAGGGCGTGACCGCTACTATTCTCGGATGCGTAGCCTTATGCAGAACACGGTGCGTTTGGAGACACGCCTAAAACGCCTTGTGGAGGTGGAAGCGAAAATCAAACCCTTTTTTGCCGCGATAAGCAAGGACGAAGGCACCAGCTACGGGCAACTTATGGAAGTCTTACGCTACAGGATACGCGGACGATTCCGCGAGGTTGGTGAGCAACTCAAGAAAGCTCCTATTACCGACTAACATCTGTTATGCGATTTTGTGGAGGGGGAGTTAGGCTACTCCCTCTCCATTCTCCGTCAAAAATCGCCTTTCCATTTGTCAACACTATTTTCTGAGGTGAATTCGATGGCTACTGCTGAGGTGGACGAACGTGCGATACCCCGCTTTGATCAAGAGGAAAAGCGGGGTGTTGACAGCCCTTACGTGGTGATACTTTATAACGACGACTACCATACATTAGACGAGGTTGTTCATCAGCTTTTGCTTGCAACGGGCTACAGTGTGGAGAGATGTGTTCGCATCATGCTGGAGGCGCATACGACAGGGCGTGCAGTCGCGTATTCTGGAACCGAATCGGAATGTGAGCGCGTCGCAAAAATTCTGCGGCGCATTCGGCTTCAAGTCGAGACAGATCGTTCTTAATTGAGGTGAGCGAGCAAAAAGAAAGCCCTCTCCCGTGTTAAAGAGAAAGGGCTTTCTGGGGATTAGAAACGGCTATAAGAAGGCGTTTCAGTCGTATTGCACTGTTTCCCATCGCTTGGATTGCATGGAGGCATAGGCGGCATCAAGAATACTATTGACAACGTAGCCGTCTTCAAAGGTCTCACGTGGAGCAATACCCTTGGCGATGCACTCGGTAAAGTGTCGCATCTCCTCGGTATACCCATAGGTCCATGCTTCGTCGACAGGAGGGAAGAGCCAGCCTGTTTCGGCATCCGCCTTTTCGACGATGTATCCTGCGCCGGGGCGAGAGAAGACTTTCAGCGGGGTTTCACGGGTAATGTCGGTGAAGATGGTTCCTTCGGTTCCGTAGACCTCATTACGAAGGTCTAGCCCTCCACGCGCCACCCAACTGAGTTCGCTCACCCCCAACTGTCCTCCCTCAAATCGAATCATCAGAATTGCGTTATCTTCTGCGTCTGTTTTGTCGTGGTGGTAGAGTCTATCCCCCCAAGCAATGACTTCTACCACGGGATTCTCTTTGCCGATGAAGTAGCGGGCTGCTTCGATGGTGTGGCATCCCATGTCGAGCATTGCGCCCCCTCCTGTAAGCTCTTTATTCCAGAACCAAGCTTCATGAGGTCCGGCATGAGCCTCCCTAGAGCGTACCGTGATTACGTCGCCAATACCCCCACGGCGTATGTATTCTTGTGCTTTGATCACGGCGGGGCTGAATACTTCGGTTTCAGCGTAGCCATGCAGAATACCTGCCGCTTTCACAGCGTCCAACATCTCTCTTGCCTCATGGCGATTGCGCCCCAACGGCTTCGTGCACACGACGTGTTTGTTGGCACGGGCACACTGTATTGCAAGCTCTTTGTGAACGTAGTTTGGAACCCCTAAAATGACGACATCTATGTCCTTTCGGCGAATGACTCCCTCCAGGTCATGTGTCGATTCGGGAATGTTCCACTTCTCGGCGAAGCGTTGGGCATTTGCGGGGTTGGGGGAAGCAATGACCTTTACCTCCCAATTCGCGACATGGCGTAGACCCTCCATATAGAAGTTTGAGACGAATCCGCTTCCTAATAGTCCAATGCGTACAGGCATGGTAAGTACCTCCTTTTGGTCTATTTTGCGTTGCGTTGATGATTACAACGTTCCGCGATGACTTTGTCAAAGATAAGAGTTTGCTCTCTACCGGGACCTACCGAGAGCGTAGCGATAGGAATGCCAATGAGTTCTTCTACGCGACGTGCGAAAGCCTTAGCGTTCTCTGGAAGATCGTCGTATTGGCGAACATCGCCGATCTCTTCTTTCCAACCGGGAACCGCTTCGTAGATTGGCTCTAGGTCTTCACGGAAGGCGAGATCGTAGGGAATACTGCGGAGCATGTTGCCTTGTGTGTCTTTATAGGCAATACAGATTTGGATGGTGTCTAGCCCGCTAAGAACATCCAAGTGTCCTAAGCTGAGGCAACTTAGTCCGTTTATCTGAACGGCGTAGCGTAGGATGACTGTATCCAACCAACCACAACGACGTGGTCGCCCTGTTGTTGTCCCATATTCATGTCCGCGTTCTCGAATGTAGTGCCCAATTTCGTTATCTTGCTCTGTTGGGAAGGTTCCCGCGCCCACACGGGTGGTATAGGATTTCGCAACACCAATGACACCGTCGATGCAAGTGGGACCGATCCCCGTGCCGATACAGGCTCCTCCTGCAATGGGATGCGAAGAGGTGACGAAAGGATAGGTTCCTTGATCGATGTCAAGCAGTGTTCCCTGTGCGCCTTCAAAAAGTACTCCCGTACCGTTCTTCGTGGCTTCGTAGACTAAGATGCCTGTCTCTGTCACGAATGGGCGTAGATAATCGGCATAGGACTGGTACTCTGCAAGCACTTTCTCCACGTCAAGTGGTTCGGCTTCATAGAAACGTGTGAGGAGTTCATTTTTCATGGCGACAAGGGCGCGAAGGCGCGTTTCAAAGCGATTGGGATCGATAAACTCACCCATGCGAAGCCCAATGCGAGCCGCCTTGTCCACGTATGCGGGTCCTACACCTCTGCCTGTTGTGCCAATTTTACCCGTTCCACGTCGTCGCTCTTCCAGTTGGTCTAGGAGGGGGTGATAGGGCAGGATGACGTGGGCAGAGGTGGAGATTTTGAGGTTATGGGTGCTAACACCGCGCTCCTCTAGGTCTCGAATCTCTTTTGAAAAGACGCCGGGGTCTATGACAACGCCATCAGAGACGATGCAGACGGTATCGGGATTGAGTATCCCGGAGGGAATGAGGTGGAATTTGTACACAACGTCGCCGACAGTGACGGAGTGTCCGGCATTGTTGCCTCCTCCATATCGGACGACCATTGCCATATCGTGGGCGAGGTAATCGACGATTTTGCCTTTCGCTTCATCACCCCATTGTGCACCCACTACTACAATGTTTGCCATTTTGCTTTCGCTCTCCTTAGACTTTTGGCTATTCACCAGAAGCCTGAATTCCTCCCTTTTCCCTCTACACTGTGGCGTAAGAAGGGGATCCGGAGGCGAATGCAGTTTTTTTGAAAACCAAAAAGGACAGCGAACGCTGTCCCTCAGATACGGGCAAGAAACCCTTTACAGTATATTATGTCTACGGTTTTTTGTCAAGAGAAAAAGCGCAAGGTTTGAACAGGTTTCCGCGATTTCACGGAGATGCATTGCACTAACAGCTGGCGACGGTTGTGTCTGCTGTGGAGGTGCAGAACCTCCTCCAGGCTAGGTAGGTGTGTAGGAGTAGTTGAAGGCGCACCTTTGCTTGAAGGTGCGCCTTGCAAGAGGGGGGAGCCGCGTTAGTGGGCTTGTGCCATTAGAGATTCGCTATTCATCGAGTTTGTGGAAGACGTTACCGAGTATCCAACCAAGCATCGTTACCAGTCCTGCCCAACTGACTGCGAAGATCGTGGGAGTCACTCCTGCGCTCCACGGAATGAAAATATGGCTCAGGGTGGGGCTACCAGCAGCGATTTCAACCGTTAGCCGTGAGACTGCACTGACGGCAAGGCAACCGAGAACCCCTGGATTGAATTCACGGCGCAACATGGTGACCGCTGCATAAGCGATGAGCGAAACGACGGGACCGCCAACAAGTGTTCCCAAGAATAGCCAACCTATATCGTCTGAATCCTCATCGTGCCACGGGGCTATTTTGAGAACGGGAAGGAGCATACCAGAGAAGATATTGCACAGCATGAGAGTCAGCCAATAAATGGGGGGAGCCAATGCGACAATATAGTAGGTGATGAGCGATATTCCCAGAAAAGCAACGGAGTACCTGAGAAGGAGGTTATTGCTCTCTTCATCTTCGTCGATGTAGTGAACAATCAGCTCTCTTTCGGGTTGAAGTGTTGGTGTGGCTTCGCCTCCACCATTCGCCGCCATCGGCTTGCTGGTCATGAGGTCATAGTGGGTTCCTGAGACAGGGTCGATGACCACATCTTGATAGTACTTGGATTTGACTGTAGTGACGGTTCCTAGCTGTGGAATGTGTGCCGCGGGTTGCTGTGTACTGCGAGAACCTAGCGCAATGCCATCTGCTAATCCTCCCGTACTGTTTGCTGCCATGGTTGGCACTGGCTTTGCCACCGGAGCCGTTGGACGTTTCGCACCAATCGGCTGCTGAGGAGCAGATGGCTGCTGTGTCGGTTTTGCCTGCGCCGCTGGTTGTGCGCTTGGTGCGGCTGGGCGTGGCTTGGATAGCGGTATTGGAGAGTTAGTCTCCATGGTGTCTTTACGGAGAATGGCACTCGCCGCAGGAGCCATGATTGGCGTTTGTGGTTTGGAGCCGGGTTTGGTTTCGGGCGCGACAGGTCTTTGCGCGGTTGGGGCTACTGGTCGGGTTGTGGTAGCTGGAGGGGCAGGACGTTGAGTTGTAGGCGGTGCTGTCGCCACGGGAGCCACTGTTGGGGTAGGGGGCATGGGTGGCGCGGGTGTCGCAGGGGCGACACTTGGAGCTATTCCAGAGGTTTGTGGCTCTGCCGGGCGTGGTGCTCCCGGGCGCCGAACACCAATAGAGGGGCGCGCCGCTGGGGGAGTGTCTGTTGGGCTTGATTTGGGCAGGGCAGGTTGAATTGGTACAACAACGGCAGGTTGCACAGCAACTACTGGCGGTGGTACAAATTGTGGCTCTGGAATTACCTGCATCTCCGCTGTAGCGAGGAGAGCGATATTCTCAATTACAGGCTCTTCGGGAGTTATAGGAGGGGGTGGCGTGGCGACAGGTGCAGTGACAGCTAGGGCTTTATGACACCAACTGCACTTATCATTTGTAGTACTCTCCATGCCACAGTACTTACAGAACATGAACTATTCCTCCACCATAGCCTTCGCGCTAAAAAATATGAATGTAATGAATGCCAAACAAAAAGGCGTGAAATATCTCGCGTAAACCATTCTAGGGGTTTGTGGTGGTCTGCATTGAACCGAGCGCGAAGAACTCATCAAGTATAACGGGTCACTAGAACCTATGTCAACCGAGTAACCACCACAATAGGGAAATCTTTGCCTTTTAGTTAATCTCTTTTTGATTATGCGTATACCCAACAGATTCCTTCCTTTTTACTACTTGTTTTGAGAGTAAAATCTTGAATGGTATGTATACGGACTGACGACTTGAGGAAGTGCCTTTGTTCCCACACATCTCGTTAATATTCTTTAATAGTGTTGTTGAGGCAGTTTTTGGGCTGAAGATCACAATCTACCCTCTGGAAATACCCATATCAAAGGGTTTGCAAAGGAGGCTAATGCCTTCGGTTGTTTGCGATTCGATAATTCATTTGGCGTTTATGCCCCGTAGCCGTGCGAGGCTGAAAAGTTGAAGCAGGAAGTTTGCTTTGACTTAACCCTTCCTGAACTCGGCAAGATTAAGCTTCACCACTTTTCTGTGTCCATGAAACTAGAAGAGTGTGGCTTATGACGGACAGACGAACAGAAACGGGCAAGAGGGGCATTTTCGGTCATCGGGTCTCGCAGGAAACTGTTCGGACTGCATCTCGGTTAAAGTAACTTCATATTTTTCAAGTCGTTTGAATTCAAGTTTACTCTTTTCAGGAATCTCGATCTGTGCTCCTTCGCGTGGATAGAGAAGCTTGATCTCCACAGGCTGATTGGGCATCTTGCTTCGTGCCGCGTGCCGGAGGAGTGCCAACTCCGGGTCTCTATGGTCATCTTCCTTGGGGCGTCCCCGTTTATGTTTTACGAGGCGCACTGTTCCATCTGGTAACTCCTCCACTTGTTCTGCCTTGATCGTGATGCTACCTGCGTCCATCTCGGCAACCAACTCCATTGTGGGGCGCAGGTATGCTGCTTCCGCAATGCTGCGATGTAGACCTGCCACGATGAGGAGTGCCTCTTGGTGGAGTATTCTTGCTATGGGGGCGTCTACTAGCTCTGGTGATGCAGTCCAACAGGACAGCCAGTAGGCTTGAGCCTCTTCTAAGGAGGGGGAAGAACTGCCCGCAGAATGCTCACGTAGCCACTCTGTGGTGCGGTTCAGCGTCTCGTAATAGTGACGGTATGGCGTTGGCTCGTTGCGTTCAGGAAACTTAGCGATGCGTTGGTAGTAGTAACGGCGTGGGCAGTCCTGATATTGGTGTACGGCAGAGAGAGTATATTGTCGGTGCTTCTCTTGATGTGCAGATGGGGGTGATGGCGACTCTGGAACCCTCTCTTCCGTGCGTAGACTCTCCCAATGCACCGGCTGTATTCCCTGCATACCCAGAAGTGGTGCTACTTTTTGCAGAAGCGGGGCTGGTTTTGTGGCTTCACCCTTTACGCGGGCTGGATAGGAGAGCACAAGATGATCTTTTGCCCTAGACAGAGCCACAAAGAAAAGACACTCGTCGCCATCTTCGGCATCTTCAGAAGTCCCCAAGCCTTCCTGGCTAAATGAGGGGAGCTTTGCCATGCTACCACGTTTGCGGGGAGGGAATTGCCCATAAAGCAAGTTGGGAAGATAGACACTGGAGAACTCTAGCCCTTTGGAGGTGTGTACGGTCATCAAAGCGACACCGTTTAGGCTGTCATTACCCTCATGGGAACGTATGGAGCGTTCTTCTCCACACTGTAGAAGGTGCCTGAGATAGTACAAGAAGGCGTTCTTGGTATTCTCCCCATCGCCTGTGACGAGTTTTGTCTGCACATTGCGGGCAAAGTCGAGGAGTTGATATATCGCTAGCAACTTCTGTTGATCCGCGAAACGAGCCGAGCGGAGGAACGTTTGAAGGTATCCGCTCTGCTGTAGCAGATAGCGTGTCCAGAAGAGCCATGCGCTGCCGTAGTTGATGATAGGAGCGAGTTGCTTCCAAAGAATCTGTAAGCCCTGAAACCCCTCCGTTGTGAGCGATACCGCTTCGAGGCAATCTGCCAGAGCGTAGGGAAAGGCTAGTCCTTCTGCTTTCGCGTGTTGAAGCACCTTGAGGACATCTTCACGCGGAATGGAGTACTCTGGAAAGGTCGCGACACGCGCTAAGGCAGAGCCATGTGGTTCACTGGCGAAGGAGAGTATTGCTAGCAGGTCTTTGATCTCGCTCCTATCAAAGAGGCTACCAAGGTGAAGGGTTGGAATGTTGTGGGCTTCAAGCCTTTGTGCCAAGTCGCTCGCCTGGCGGTTGGTTCGGCACAATATCGCCTGTTGGCGGAGAGGCGTGCCTTGCGCTTGTTTTTCTCGGATCATTTTCGCAATATGATCTGCTTGTGCCGATTCATCTTCTGCTAGAGCAAGACTGATGGCTGGAGAGGGTTGAGAATGGCGATGTGCCTCCCAGTGTACCTCCGCGTTCTCCTCTTCGGGGGAGGTGCTCATTTGGCTAGCGACTCCGCTGAAAAGGTCGACGAGGGGTTTTGCAGAGCGATAGTTCACCTCTAACCGCAAGCGTTTTCCGCCGGGAAAGTCCTGCTCAAACTGGCGTATATTGGCGGGCGAGGCTCCCCGAAAACGGTAAATCGCTTGACGAACGTCACCAACTGCCCAGAACCCTTTGCCATCTCCCGCAAGCCGGCGCACAAGTTCTGCGCTGGCACGATTGATATCTTGGTATTCATCTGCCAAAATGTGAGGGTATTGCGCTTGCCAACGGGCGCGTATATCGGGCTGGGTATCGAGTAACTCAACCGAGCGCATGAGAAGATCACCAAAATCGAGATACCCCTGCGCTTGTAGCATCTCTTGGTAGACCGCGTAGAATCGTGCTACTTCCAAAGCCTTACGTGCCGCCTGCTGTTCGTCTGGAGATTTTGCAAGTGCAGATTGTCGTTCGGACGCTTTTTGATAGTCGATTGGGGCTTGTAGCTCGTCTTTGGCGCGTGAGATACAGCGCAGAATGTCTGGGAAGGCAAAGTTCGGCTGATGGAGATATTGGTACTCGTCTAGCTTCAGTCGTTCCAATTCACGCTCCAAAAGGAGTATCGCATCTGCCATTTCAAGAAGACGGGGGCGGAGTGGCATTCCGATACGGTTGCCCTCTTTTCGCAGTAACTCTAGTCCAAAAGAGTGAAATGTTCCGATCCAGACCCGTTCTGCATCCATGCCTATGGTATCACGCAGGCGAGTTCTCATCTCTTGGGCAGCTTTATTGGAGAAAGTGAGGGCAAGAATGTTCTCTGGTGCAGTGCCTCGATCTTGAATGAGGTAGCAAAGCCGAGCGATAAGAGTGCGGGTTTTCCCCGTTCCGGGTCCTGCTTCAACGAGCAACGGGCAATCTGGACTCTGTGCTGCGGCTCTTTGGCTCTTATCCAAGCCGATAGGGGTAGAAGGGGTAGGCTCTTCGTCCTCTGCTTGAGGGGGTAACAGGGTGGCTTCTAGCACCTGCATCAGGATAACCGCTTCTGGTAGCCCTGTGTGAGTTGCAATCTGAGCCACACTCCAACCCCGATTTAAGACAAGTTCGCGTATTAGCGGGGTGGGTAAAAGCAGCTCAACCGCAAACAGGTTTGCCTCACGCTCGCGACGCTCTAGCGGACTGTATCCTAATGCGCCTGTTTGTAAATCAGGATGAATCCAATGTTCGAGTGTCTCTTCCGAGTAGCACTGATCGCGCTCAATATCGGGATGGAGCCAGAAATGGGCAAACTCATGGGCAAGGACGAGCCACTTTCTTTCGGGAGGCAGGTTTGACGCGAACCAAATGCTCTCCTTGCGTCTATCCAGCACCGCGTGCGCCTGAAACAGCAGAACGTCGTTCTCTGGAACCGGAGTTGGAATTACTTGTGTGTCCTCTTCGGCAAGAGAGATTATCTGCTTGGCAGTGGGAAAAGGAGCCTCTTCCGAAATGAGTTCGTGGGTGAGCCTCCGAAAAGTCTGTTGGGCTAGGCGTCGTAATGGGAGCCAATCGGGCATGGTGTCACTATCTCCTCAATTATGGAACCGAGTCACGCACGCGACGTACTATTATTGCACGGTGTACAATTTTGTCAAGTGTCAGAACAGTAGACAGGTATGCTATAATCGTGCCATAGAGAGGAGTAAAAGGCATGGCAAATAGGGAAACGGCTGAAATACAGATTGCAGTGAAGTCGGCGCAGATTGTGGCGCAGAACGTAGAGGTCACTCCCAACATTCTTTTGGAGGAGGTACGTTTGGAGGGTGGGGCAATGCGCGTGAATTGCAACGCCTTAGGAGTCACAGACATCGACCTCGGGGAGGTACGTATTCGTGCCACTCTCTCGGAGCCAAATCTGAACCAGATCGTTCAAGCGAACATTCCGCCGGATATGCCTCTCAAGAATCTGCAATTCAACCTCTACACTGGCAAGATCAAAGTTACCGGTAATTACGTCAAACTGATCAGTATCCCTGTCGCTATAGACGCAGTCATTTTGGTTAAAAACGGCATAGACCTGTATCTTGACCTCACGGAGGTAAAGGCGGGCATGGGGCTTCCTTCCTCGGTTGTTGAAGTGATTGAGGGGCATATAAATCGGGCATTGGGGCATCAAATCGGCGAACAGATCCGACAGCTCCCATTTCCTATCTATATTGAAGAGATACGCTGTGAGCCGGGACGCCTTACGGTCATTGGGCGTCTGCGTGTCCAGCTTAATCTCTCTACGAAGGGTGACCCCGCATGAACGATTTTGCGGAGCGCGATAATAGGCAGGCGGTTGGCACGATAGTACTCATTGCCCTTGGGGTACGCCTGTTTCTCTTGTTTTATGGCAAAGCATTGGAGGAGGATTTTTTTATTACCCTCCGTTATGCTGAAAACTTGGCAAAAGGTAACGGTTTTGTTTATAATATTGGACAAAAAGTCTTAGGCACGACGACTCCGCTCTATACACTCTGGTTGGCTCTTTTTGTTTCTCTTCATATCAACCCCATTGTTGTGGCGCAAGTGACGGGCATAATAGCCGACATTTTGACATGCCTCTGTGTGATACGCCTCTCCAGAAGTTTGAAGTATCCTGATATTGGGCTTTTTGCAGCACTCTGTGTTGCCCTCGCGCCT
>CAMCUQ010000005.1 GCA_945878775.1 Chthonomonas calidirosea | reverse complement strand
CTTCTTGTTCTCTGCGCCCCACTCCTTTGCTTTCTCTGCAAATTTGCCACTTCCCAAATTGATGTAGAGTTCGCTTGCCTGTGTAGAGTATTGGTTTGGGGTGCAACCGTGAAGAATATTTGCCGATTGGCAATAGGGCATACGTGAGTCATAGATGACATAGTTACCCACAAAGAGATCGAGTTTTCCGTCGCGGTTCAGGTCTACAAAGGCGCAACCAATGCCCCACCCGTTTGGGCGATGCTGAATACCCGCTTCGGCGGTCACGTCTTTGAACTTGCCCCCGCCGAGGTTTTTGTAGAGATAGTTCTTCCCAAAACCTGTGATGAAAAGATCATCGTTGCCGTCGTTATCGTAGTCTCCTACACAGGCTCCTGTGGCGTAGGACTCGACAACGATACCACTCTGTGCGGTGACGTCGGTAAACGTGCCGTTACCGCCATTGTGGAAGAGTTTTGTGCCGGAGACCTGTTTCGGTTTTTGAAAGTCCTGCCCCGCATTTACGAGGAGTACGTCTTGCCAACCGTCGTTATCATAATCGATAAAGCAGGCGGTGCTTCCCATCGTCTCCACAATGGTGATTGGGGAGCGTGAGGAGGCGGTGTGGGTAAAATGGAGACCGCGCTCTTCTGCCACCTCCACCAGTTTGAAGGGGGGAGGGGCAGAAGAGGTGTTAGGGGGTTCAGGGTTCTGCTTGGTATTACCTTTGGGGTTACAGGCTCCATTGCCAAACAGGGTAGCGACGCATCCCATCAAGATAAGATACCGCTTCACGGTGCATTTCCCTTCAAGAGTGTACTGGGCACAGGGCTTGTCTGGGGAACATTGATCATCTGCAAGAGCTTCGGAAGGAGAGGATGATCCGGCTTCTCCTTTTGAATATGATCGCACATAAGAACGGCAAGAGAGCGTTTGCCTGACTCTAGGTATATCTGTACCAGTTCGGCACGGGCATCCCAATCGTTGGTATTCCGTGTGATCTGCTCTTCCAAGAGCATTTCACGCCGATCATGGAGCTTGCGTTCCTCATGCACCTTCGCCACTTTGTCTGCATCTTTGTCTCGCCCAACAGCGCGTAAGCAACGCTCTAATTGGTGGAGTGCGCCGGTATGGTTTGGCGCAATCCTCAAGGCGCGTTTCTGCATCTCAAGTGCCTCTGTATTTTTGCCTTGGCGTGATCTCAAACGACCTAGCATATACCAACTCTCCGCCTCATCGGGGTCTGCCCGCAATGCCTTCTCTAAGGTGTCCTGTGTGGAAGTGAGATCGGCAGGCGTTACGGCTCTCTCCAATTGAACCCGCCCCAGTGCCAAAAGCGCGTTCGAGTCGTTGGGAGTGATTACCAAAGCCTTCTTTAAAGCCTCTTCTGCTTTATCATACTGGGTCATGGCATAGTAGGCTTGCCCTGCACCAATGAGGGCTTGTGGCGCAGCACCATCTATATCCATTGCCTTCTGATAGGCTCCTAGAGCAAGCTTGTAGTTTAAAGTACGTTGATAAGCCTGTCCTAAGTCACAAAGAGTGCCCAAATTTTTTGGTTCCAGTTTGTCGGCTTTTTCAAGCTCTCTCGTGGCAGTGAAGGGCATTTTCGTGGCGAGGTGGAGGCGTCCCATATTTGCATACACTGCGGGGTAGTCCGGTTTGAGCCGGAGCGCGCCCTCTAGGACTACGAGGGATTCATAGTAACGTCCTTGAAGTAGGTAGACTACGCCGAGATCATTCAAGATATCTGCACGGGCTGGGTCTTTGCTCAAGACGGCAAGAAATTGAGCGATGGCTTTTGAGTATTGGCTATCGCGTGCATAGGCGAGACCGAGGGCATAGATCACCGAGTTGGATGTCGGCTGATTCTTTGCCATTACCTCAAGGTCTTGTACCTTCATGTTGTGGAGGCGTGCCTCCTGTTGGCGTTGCCAGAGACCCATGCCATAGATACTCGCTCCGAGTATCACGGTGAGTGCCAACAGGAGATAAAGTCCTCGTTTTTTAGTGGTTTGTGTTTCCGCCACTCTTAATTGCCTCCGCCCACTAGGGCTGTGCTGGTTTAGGTGCTGTCTTTGGTGCTCCGCCGGGTGCGGGGCGTTTGGGTCCCCCACCTGGAACGGGCGGTGGAGTCATTTTTTTCACCGTCTTGCTTGCAGGCTTGTCCGGTCTGCCTCCGCGCATTTCTGTGATTTTCCAGATGCCATCAAATGATTCTAGGCGAAAGTCAACCATCTTGCCCCTACCGTCGGGTGCTGTGACAAGGGCAGAGACTTTCCCATTCAGGTTAAACTCGGTCTTTAGATTACCGACCTCTCCTTTGGGAGCACTTTCAGGCAAAGTAAAGACCATCTTTCCTGCTTGGGAAATAATAAAGTAGCCGTTCCATTTACCGCCTTCCATCAGAGGCTTATAGCTGGTTTGTGGCTCAAACAGAGCATCTGCGGTGGCTTGGTCCCCTTTTTGTAGTGCAGTAAGGAATGTCTTTATTTGCCGGGGAGGTCCCTCTGCGTCTAGGCGCTGCATCGTAACATAGTTGGTGATCTGCTCTTGGTACATGGCAGCACCAAAAATGCCTCCAATAATGATCAGTACAATGATGTATTCCTTATAACTACGTCGCTTTTTAGGAGGAGCTTGGGATGGGTTCGGTGTCGTGTTAGACATACGCGGGTGTCCTTCTGATGGTGTTGGCGTATCGGAGTGAAATTCGATGTGAAGTAGATGAACACTAATCAGGCTCCCTTCCTTAGAGGAAAAGGAGCCTGATTGCAAACCATGCAGGCTTTAAGGGTTATTCGCCCTTGAAGTCGGAGCCTCCAGCAACACCGCCACCATCGGCTGTACCGTAAAGAACCCAGTTCATGTCATGGTTGGTGTTCCATGCGGGGTCTTTGTGGTTCAGGCGATATATTTTGACGTGACCGTCAGCGAAGGATGCGTTGAAGGTACGGCGAGGATTGGCACGAATTGCCGCGCTACCGTCACCCTCAGGATGGACGCCGCCAAAGAGAGGAAGTTTCTCTTGGTGAAACGCAGATGCCTCATAAAAAACGATGAGGCTAGAAGGACGTCCCATACCTGCTTCGGAGTTGCCGACCCAGATTTGGTCGTTGTGGGCAGGGCCCCAGCCGTTGTCACCCATCTCCATTACGTGGCGGAAATGGTAGGAGGAGGGAGTCTTGAACCATTCACAGTTTGACCAGGGCCACCCTGTGCTACTTCGTCCCCAGAGGTTTTCGCCCGTGTCACTTGGGCATTTGAAGATCTGGCTGTTCTTGATGTAGGGGCGCAACATATATTCGGTTCCGCCGCCCATCATACGGACGATCTCTGCGCCGTCAGGACGCCGTTGACCATCGTCACAAGTGGAGCCATCGGCGGTTGTTCGAGGAAGACCACCGGGTGTAATCATCTTCTCATCGTAATCCTGCTGATACATCTTGAGAGCAAGGGCGATCTGCTTTAGGTTGCTTACGCAACTGGAAGAACGCGCACGCTCACGTGCCTGTGCGAAGACAGGGAAGAGAATCGCGGCAAGAATAGCGATGATCGCGATGACTACGAGTAGTTCGATTAGAGTAAATGCTTTGCGAGAACTTCTCATCGTTCTGTCACCTTTATATTGAGGCAATAGGATTGACGCCTAGGCTCTCTTGCTAAACTACGATGCGTTTCGCTTCGTCATTGAGTGTGGAGAGGAGCTAAGTGCCAACTAAGAGAGATGTAGAGATAGTTTGAAAAGCAAACTATCTGCCGGTCATCGGGTTGTTAGTACCACCCATACCTGGTGGAACGAACTTCCCACTACCGTCTACCCTACCGGGCGGATCGTACAATTTGCCGCCTGACCCCACTTTTTTCATTAAATCGTCACTCCCTTTTTTGTCGTAATCGACAGCTTTGGGTCTGAACATTGTGAAGCCTACACCTAGCACGGCGACAACCAATACAATGATGATAGTCCAAGTCACAGCAGGACTGAGCTCTTTCTTCATCGGTCTTCACCTCCTCATCGATAGGTTCTTGTTACCACATAACTGGACGCGAGATACTCTGCTGTGCCGAAGTAAAACAATGGAAAAGAGGCATACGGCACTTCAAGCGATCTCTATGCGACTTGTTACAGGTACATCTTCGTTGGTGACCTCTAAAGAGCAGGGAGGTCAAACCAAAATGGGTTGGGGTTGTACGAGAAGCGTGCCACAAGACTGCCGTACAACAAGTTGAGTAGGGAGCAGAACGCGCCGAGGATGTCCTCCAAATTTGCGTTGCATTCGGCTCAAGAGCAACTGGGCTGCGGTGTACCCCAGATCCTGAAACGGTTGTGCTACCGTCGTGACGGGAGGGGATACGAGACTAGCCGCAGGAAGATTGTCAAAGCCCACAACTGCGATCTGGCTCGGCACAGAAATCTGAAGAGTAGCCAAAACCTGTAGCATATCGAATGCGAGTTCATCATTTACGGCAAAAATGGCGGTGGGTGGTTCCGTGAGTGCTTGCCATTGTTGAATAATGGAGCGTATCTCTTCCAACTTTTCGCCATTGGTATCGTAATAACCGATGATGTCTTCCGTGACTGGTATGGCATTTCGTGTTAGGGCAGAGCAGTAGCCCTGGAAACGCTCGTGGCAGGTAGATGCAGACTGCGTAAACGAGATAAATCCGATTATGCGATGTCCCAACGTCAAAAGGTGTTCTGTGATCTCCGCAGAGGCTAGCGCGTTCTCCACTCCCACATGATCGCAGGGTAGCCCCGTGAGGTAGCGGTCGATCTGTACCACTTGAATCCCTTTGTCTAGAGCCTCTTCGAGCAGGGCACGGTTTCTATCTGTTGGCTCTGCGTAGATGATTAGCCCGCGAATTCCTTTATCAATGAGAGAGCGAATCTGTTGCGCTTCGTCTTCTGCCCGTCGGTTCGACTGTGGAGCTGTCTCTGCAACGATCAGGTGATAGCCTTCAACCTGCATCGCTGCCGCTGCCGCTTGGCAGATCGCCATTGCGCCCCCATGAGTCACATCATAGATCACCAAAGCTGCCAACTTAGAAGAGGAGTCGTCCTCCGTGGCACTATCGAAGATTAGCTCTTGGGAAAGTACACGGTTTCCTCGTCCCTGTTCTGAGCTGACCATTTGCTCTTGGCGTAACTGCTCTAGGGCGAGGCGAATAGTCTGGCGACTTGCCTTCCACTCCTGTGCCAATTCGCGCTCAGAGGGAAGGAGAGAGTTTGCAGGATATTTGCCGTCTAAGATGCGTTCACGAATATGATGTGCTATCTGCACATACATAAGCGTGCGTATTCTAGGTGCTTCCGAACGGCTTGGCATGAACTATCCTTAAATTCTCTTTATATGTGCAGTGTATACCAGTTCCGTACCAATTGTCAAGGGGCTTATCTTCGATTTTTGATCCAGGAACACCTTTCACGTAGATATTTTTCGCGAAAGATGTTTTGGGTTTTGCGACTCCTCCTTTAGAGATTGCTTCACCATGCAGTTTAGAGGCTACGAGTCTCTTAGCAGAAAGGTTTTTATCTCAAAAGCGTCGATTGAAAAGGTGAGAGAATCACCTTGGGAAGCGACTGCAACGCCTTCCGCTTCTATCAGATTCGTCTCTTCTGCCGAAACAAATGGAAATGCGGATCGAAGCGTCACGGCGGAGCAGGGCTTGCCTTGTGTCTCATAGAGCCGAATGACTGTACCCTGTGGCGTGCTTCGGACGGCAGTCAGCGCGACATGATCTACTGAAAGATTATACAGAGATTGACGTTGAGGGAGTTTGCCTGTGTGGTGTGTGGTTTTGCGTGCCAGCAGAGGCTGATTGAACTCCATGCCCCTCCGCACGATCTGCGCCTCTTTCCAGTCACCCGCATGAGGCACGTAGGCGTAGTCGAACTCGTGTTGTACCCCTAGCTCATAACCATCTGTAGTTTTGGTTCCACGATTAAAGCCTCCGACGCCCTCTCCATAGCCCTCTTTCAATGCAGTACACTTGAGCACGGAGAGCAGTAGGACATCCCCATCCACATTGTTGCCTGGTAGTCCCCGATTGAGGACAGCGATTCCTTGTTTGTCGTCGCTATAGTCCATCCAGTTTTGGGCAGGAAACTCTCCTTTTGGGCGTTCAATGGCTCCGAAGGGAATCTCTTGGGTAATCTTGCCCCCTTGCAGGGTAGTGGGCAGTGCCATGCGATACCGTACCCGCTCATCCTCGTTGATCAATTTGGTGTGAATATCGATCCTGTTTAAGCCGGAATAGAGCCGAATTCGGGTCGCGAAGAACCCCTTTCCATAGGCAAAATTGACGTTGTAGTCTGTATGCGCCTGTCCATTGGTGAGGCGTCCATCTCCTCCGTAGTGGTGTGAGAAGGAAGCACGGGCGTCGCCCTCTGTGGGCAGTGGATGATCCCGATTCATGGGGAAGAGCGCGTCGCCTTTACAGTGTCCGTTGTACTCCCAGAAGTTGCCATTATCGAGTTCCTTGACAAACGTGTTTCCATAGGGCTTATCTGTGGGTATGATCTCCCAATCGGTGGATTTGTTGACAAGGCTCTTGATAGCACCGTTCCAGGCGTCGATCTCGATCTTGAAGTACTCGTTCTCGATAATGTCGGTATGGATGTCTGCCATCCAGACTTGGGGCTGATTGCTTTTCAATGTCGATGGAGCAGAGGAGCCTGTGGCGCGTAGGACTCGGTACACCTCATATCCCACGGAGGGAACCCCTTTGGCTATAAATAGCACGGTGGCACGCTTGATGCCTCCCGTCTCGTATCGCTCACACGCCAAGAGGTCATTCAGCACTAGATTACCACACGAATCACGAACTTCAACCTCAAAAACATCTTTCTCCGAGAAGCCCACACGGCACTCTACCACGTCGTTTCTGTCCCAACTGAGGGTGTTGAAGACCACTATGGGGGTTCCATCACCAGAAGTGTCAATATCCTTCAGAATGTCATCGAGAGAACTCTCAAGGCACACGCTTGCTCGAACATGGGAGGCTTTGTATCTATCTATGGTATTGACATAGACTTTGTCCACATGGGAACCACAGATTATATCATGGAACTGATTAAAGAGGACAGGCTCCCACGTCTGCGCGAGTTGGTTTGCTTGAGAGGCGTTTCCGAGGGTTACGGCAAAAGCGTCTGCCATCTCTGCAATGACGAGTTCTGTCTCCACGCGTCTGTTCCACTGCTTCACGGCGATCCGTGCGCTATAACAGCCCTGAAAAACGGGATTGAGGTCGCCTTCCCAAACGGGAAAGTCGGCAAGCGTCTTTACGAGGTCAAAATACTCTTTGGGGGTCGAGACAATAAGCTCTACGTCGTCATAGGTGCGATTGTACTCTTCAAAGAGTTGTGTAATATTCGGTTGAATGTGGCTCAAGTCTGCGCCACTAATGGCAAGGAGGTGGGGGGTGAGGGCGTGCTTCTTTAGCTCGGTGAGACGCGTATCGACGAATTTTTTGAACTCGTGAAGGTTGCCCGGCGCATAGTACAGGACGCAGTAGGTGGAGCGCATCCAGTGGCAAAAGAGCTGAGTTCCGTCTAGCCCTTTCCACCAGTATTCGGTATGTCCATCATAGGAGCCGAGACGCTGAAAGACGTTGTAGTCGAAGCCACACTTTGCCATCAGTTGCGGAATCTGAGGGTGTTGCCCAAAGGTGTCGAGAAGCCAACCACTACGCACATCGACTCCCAACTCCTTTTCGCACCACGCTTTACCCGCAATGACCTGCCGAATGAAGGACTCTCCAGAGGGGATATTCACATCCGGCATGGCGTGCATTCCGCAGGTGATCTCCAGTCGTCCCTCAGCGATCATCTGCTCAAAGAAGGGACGCTCCTCGGGGTAGGTTCGCAGGAACGGTTCAATATAGCAGGTCTGATCCAGTGCAAACTTGAATTTCGGGTCGGTTCGCATCGCCGCGAGAGCACCAAACAGCACCGAATAACCGATCTCAAACGTCTCGTCTCGCGTTAGGAAGACTTCTGCGTCGTAGTGTGTATGGGAAATGTAGTGAACAGTGAGTTTCGACATCGTATTCTCTCCTCAAACCGGTTCAGAAAGATAGGTCAAGCATTTTTCAAAGAGAGGGTATGCCTGTCTGGTTTGCGTCATCATGCGCCCCCCTCAATACCACACGGTATCTATGCAATCACGCCCGCAGGGGGGTAGGTCTTTGTTGGATCGCTATAGGGGTTCCCTGCTTTATTTACCCCTCGCGCCAAATAGATTTGGAAATTCGGGTTTTTCTCTGAGATGAACTTCACGGTGGTGGGAAAGTAGCGGATGGTGAATGCGCTACGCCCTAATGTCCCCAGATTCGGCTCGGAACCGTGTATAATTCGCCCCTCATGAAACGAGGCTTGGTTTGGCTCCAGCTCAATGGAGACCGCGCGCGATTCATCCATTTGCTCTGGGCGAACTTCGATAGGGAAGACCTGCGCGGAGGGATCGGAGACGGGCAGATAGTCGGAATAGCCGTGGCGGTGTGTACCGGGCAAGACGCAGAGACAGCCGTTCTCTTTGGTGGAGGGTTCCAACGAAATCGTAATTGAGGCGACTTCAATCGGCTCCATTCGCCCCTTCCAGTAGGCGGAGTCCTCATGCCACGGAACCCGCTTGCCAACCTGTGGCGGCTTCTGCAAAAAGTGACAGGCGAATATGGCGATGTCGGGTCCAATGAGTGACTCCACAATATCGAGTATTTCGTCTGCAAGAAGATACTCGAAGAGGCGGGTATCGCTCCAATGTGGGCAGTCAATGAGTGAGGGCGCAACCCCGTCACGCTTCTCTGCCCACTCGGCAAACTTCTCGGTAGAGAGTGCTTTTAGCTTCTCGAAGAGAGGAAGTGGCAATACAGGCTCCTTGATGATAAGGTAGCCATCCTCTTGATAGGAGGCGACCTGTGCCTTACTTAATCTACTCCCCATGATGTGCTTCTCCTTGTCCCGCAGGGCTTTTCCATACCGTCTGAAGTGCCAACGCCGCAGGTTTGGGGTTATTATGAAAATCGATGATACTGGTGTTTGCAGAACAGGGATAGCAATCGTGCCCACACCACAGGAGTATCCCACCACAGCGCGGAAAGCGGTCTTTGCAGGCTTGCACAGCGATACGCAACGCCTCTGCCTGACGGGCTTGACTCCACTCCACATACTCTTCGAGGGTATTTGGCTCTCTCCCAAACTCTTCTTTGAAAGCCCCAACCTCAACCCACCATGTGAGTGGGCGACGCCATACTGGACTTGTGTCCGTGATGGGCATGGGATCATACTCTCCAGCATATTGGCGAATAATATCGGCGTTGCAAGCTCCCGGCGCACCTGTTTCCGCGCGGAATAGGGCATCGTCTGCGTGCCAATACTCTTGCCAAGCCTCCATACTCCCCCACAATTTCCAAGGTCCATGTGTGTTCCAATGTAGTCCCTTGCCAAAGTCTTTTGCGTCGGCATAGAAGCGGGGACCCGTCGCCGTTGTGGGCAGAAATCTGCGGGTGGGGTCGTACTCTTTCACTGTTTCGGCGAGGCGTCCAATGAGGGGATGTGCTGTCGTCATGGGAACGCCGTAACCTTCGGGAGAGCGGGAATGGAGTTCATTGCCTCCACACCAGAGAAGAAGCGCGGCATGATGTTGGCGACGCAATATAAAGGAGCGAAGGATCGCGCTCACGCCCGCAATGGAAAGGGGATCATCGGGGGGAACGTTATCGATACCAGACGAGGATAGGGGAACGTCCTGCCAGATCATCAGTCCCATTTCATCGCAATAGTCGTAGAACACCTCTTTTTCCAGAAACCCACAACCGTTTACACGCAGGGTGTTCACACCGAGATCACGATAGAGCGCAAGCCGTTTTTGATAGGCGTCTGGGAGCGTATCTGCATAGTTTGGGAGCATGGGAGGGCAGTTGACCCCCTGCAAAAAGACGCGCTTTCCGTTGACGACACAAATCCAAGGATCGGCGTTTTCTGGAGCCCCTTCACAAGACTCCCACACGATATGCCGAAATCCAACCCGGCGGGTCTCACTATCCTGCACCTCTCCTGCCGAGTTCAAAAGCGTGAGTGTGAGGGTGTAGAGGGGTTGTTCTCCCTCTCCATTAGGATACCAAAGCGCGATGGGGAGACTCTGCCATGCGAAACCGAGGGTTTGAAACGTCTCTGCCGGGAGGGTCTCTTCGCGAATTTGCCTCTCTCCCTTTGAAAGAGTCAGCTGAAGCCGATCTGTGCTAGAAGAGACTGCGCGTCCTGCTACTCGCAGAACTCCGGTTCCAGAGCTGATATCGGCATCTGTGGTGCAACGCACTTCCTCGAGCTCACTGCCTTCAGTTACTTCAATCCGAAGGGCGTCCCAAATGCCTAGTTGTACGAAACGGGGTATCCAGTCCCATGCATAATTGAAGCGCGTCTTCCACTCCCGAACCTGTGAGGTGAAGCCAAACTGCCCAAGCCAACGCGGAGGCAGATCGAAGATGATACGCAGGAGGTTATTCGTCTCTTTGAGGTGAGGAGTGAGATCGAAGGTGTGGGGAACGTGGGTTCCACAAAAAGCACCGATCTCCACTCCATTTAAAAAGACCCAACCGTTATAGTCCAACCCTTCGCAGTGGAGCCGAAACCGCTTTCCTGCCGAGAACAGGGTGTCTGGCAGGAGAGTCTCATAACTCCAATGCCGATTCTCTACCCACTCACACTCTCGCGAAACCTCTGCTAGATTCCAGTCTGGTAAGAGTCCTGCTTCCTGTAGGGCGCGTTGGACAGAGCCGGGGACAGGGGCGGGAATCGCCTGAAATTCGGCGGAACTGACTGCGCCTATCTCTAGCGTCTGCATCAGTCGCCAAAGATGGGGCGTCCAGCCCGAAAGTGACCAGTTTAGTGTCGATAGATCATGGCAAGTCTTCATCGATTTGCGTTCCTTTGCTCCTAGCGTAAGCGAAAAACTAGATCAGCGCGAGCGTGGGTGTCTCAATGTACTCTGCAACGCACTGCAAGAAGCGTACTCCTAATACTCCACGCACAAGACGCGGATCGAAGGAGAGGCTGATCCACATATTATGCCTTTGTGTCGCCTTGTCACCTGCATTCTCTTGTTTGATGCGTCCTACTCCCAAGAGGGGACAGGCAGGGAGGGGAATGACAGGCGTGAAAGCATCTATTCCGAAGGTTCCCAGATTGGTAATGGCGAAGGTGGCTCCTTGTGATTGATCTGGGGAAATATTGCCGGCTTCGGCATTTCTCTTTAGGGCATTTGTCTCCTGCGCCAGTGCTTTCAAGCCCTTCTGATCCGCATCTCTTAGCACAACAAGGCGCAAATCCTCCTCAACCTCTAGCGTCATTCCGATATGAACCGCTTCCCAATGCGTCACGGTGTTGCCCTCTAAAGAGGCGTTCATTTTGGGATGCTCTCGCAAGGCACGTACCAGAATCAACAAGAGCAGATCGTCGTAGGAGACGGTAACACCCATTTGCCTTAGTCTGGCTTGTAGGGCAACCAACTCGGTGGCATCGGTTTCCGTCGTTAGCGTAATCGGGGTCACCGCAGATTGGGGCTTGCTGAGTGCCGCACGCACATCCCGCTCCACAACCGCGCCTTCGGGACCTGTGCCAACGATAGTTTGCCAAGCAAGCTGACTCGTCTCTGCCAAACGCTTTGCCCGTGGCGAGATGAATATGCGACGTGGCAACGAAAGTTTACGCTGTTCAAGAGCAGGGGCAGGTTTGGGTGCCTGTATTGGCGTCGCCACCGGTTTCTCTACCAAGAGTGTGGGCTTTGCCTCGGTGAGCGATTCACCCTCCGCCAAAATAACCGCGATCCGACTCAGGGCATTGACAGAATCTCCTGCCGTTGCGCTCACTTTTTGCAAAATACCGGAAGCAGGCGACTCTACATCGAGAGTCGCTTTATCCGTTTCTACCACAAAGAGCGGCTCATCCTTCTGTACAAAATCCCCCTCCTGCTTATACCAAGCGATCAGGGTGAGCGTGTCTACCGTTGTGCCTAGCGGGGGAACAACCACATTTACAGACATGTTCTCTCCTCAGAAAAGCGACTTGACGGCGGCAACAACCCGCGCCACACTCGGCACATAGAACTCTTCCATCGGGGGCGCGAAGGGGGGAGGGGTATCGGGAGCCGCAACCCGCTTGATCGGTGCGTCCAGATAGAAGAACGCCTCTTCTGCCACCATGGCGGCGATCTCTGCACCCCAACCGTGCGTGATATTGTCTTCTTCCACGACGACTAATCTGCCTGTTTTGCGAACCGACTCCAGAATGATCTCTTTGTCTAAGGGGATCAATGTTCGTGGATCGATGACCTCCGCCTCAATACCCTCTTGTGCCAACTCGTCTGCTGCTCCAAGCGCACGGTACACCGTGAGGAGTTTGCCGACAATGGTCACATCTTTGCCCGCACGCCGCACGATTCCCTTACCGATAGGAACCACGTAATCGCCATCGGGAACCTCGCCCACAGCGGTCAATGCACCCTTTTCAGAGCGTCCCCCTTTGCTTCCATAAAGCAGTTTGTGTTCAAAGATAAGCACAGGGTTTTCATCGCGAATGGCGCTCTTCAATAGCCCTTTTGCGTCGTATGCTGTGGAGGGAGCCAGCACCTTAAGACCCGGAATGTGGGTGAAAAAGGCTTCCAGACTCTGGGCATGCTGTGAACCGCGTCGGGTAGAACCCACTGGCGCACGCATTACGAGAGGAACTTTGACCGTTCCACCAGACATATAGGTCATTTTCGCGGCTTGATTCGCCAGTTGATCCATCATGCAAAAGAGAAAATCCCCATACTGCACGTCGGCGATGGGGCGCATACCCGTCATTGCTGCCCCGATAGCAACCCCCGCAATGCCTATCTCCGAGATGGGAGTATCCAGTATCCTATCATGCCCAAACTCGTCCGATAGCCCCAATGTGACCGTGAACGCGCCTCCAAACCCGCCCGGAATCCCAATGTCCTCACCCAAGCAGAACACGGTGGGATCGCGCCGCATCTCCTCACGAATACCCTCACGCAGAGCCTCTGCAATGGTCATAACGGGCATCTATTTGTCCTCCCAAAAGACATGAAGGAGTGCATCTTCGGGTTTAGGCTCCGGACTCTCTTCTGCAAACGCAATCGCTTCCAGCATTACCGCCTCTACTTCTGCCTCTATGCGCTCTAGGTCACTAGGAGTGGCGAGTTGCCTCTCCTCAATGAGTACTCTTGCCAGCCAAGTGAGGGGTTCTTTGTCTCGCCACTCTGCCTCTTCCTCGCGGGTACGATAGTTGCAAGCGTCGCTTCGTGAGTGACCACAGAGCCGATAGGTTTTGCACTCTATAAGAGTGGGTCCCTCTCCTGCTCGCGCTCTTTCTACGGCAGTGCGAGTCGCTTCTCGGACGGCAACGACATCGTTTCCCTCCACAATCACGCCCGGCATCCCATAGGCAACAGCCCGATCCGCCACATTTTCCACCGCCACTATCTGGTTGACGGGAGTAGATGCGCCGTAAAGATTGTTTTCACAGACGAAAAGGACGGGGAGACGCCAAATCGCCGCCATGTTCATCGCCTCATGAACGGCTCCTTCATTGGAACCACCCTCCCCAAAGAACGCAACCACCACCTGTCCCGATCCGCGCATCTTCGCGGAAAGGGCGGCTCCCGTTGCAATAGGGGCATTTGCTCCGACGATAGCAATGGCGGGGAACATCCCAACAGACATATCGCCGACATGCATCGACCCCCCTTTTGCCTTGCAACAGCCCGTCACTTTGCCATACAGTTCCGCCATAATCGAATGAGGGGTAACCCCTTTTGCGAGGGCATGACCGTGAGGGCGATGGGTTCCTAGAACATAGTCGTCTGGGCGGAGTGCGGCACAGACGCCCACCGCCACCGCCTCTTGACCTATATAGAGGTGAAGCGTTGAGGGAATCTTGCCCTGTAGAAAGAGGGCATTACACCTCTCCTCAAACCGACGAATGAGAAGCATCTCCCGATAGAGGTTCAGAAGGTCTGTGCGGGATTCATTTTCTCTTGTTGCGACCGTCAAGGGGGTCACTCCTTTCCCAAATTATGCGCGACCGTTGCTACCATAAAGGCATAACAACTCTCGCACTCTCTCCTTCATGGCGCGTTTGCCAACCACCATGAGATCACGCTCTTTGTGAGAACCCAAGATTTCGTGGACATCTACATTCGGGGACCAATCAGCAACCTCGCACCGAATTGCCTCGGTAAAGGTCTTTTTGAGGGTGGTTCCTACATTGAATTTCGCGACGCCGTATTGAATCGCTTCTGCAACGCTAGCGGCAGGGAAACTGGTTCCGCCGTGGATCACTAAGGGGATAGAGACACGCTCATGGATTGCGCGAAGGTGATTCATATTCACCGGGGCATCATGGGCGGTGAGTAGGTGTACATTCCCTATTGAGACTGCCAAACAATCTGCTCCTGTGAGTTCAATAAAGCTCTGGGCATCAGAAGGATCGGTGAGGAAGGCAGTGGTGTCGTCTATTCCTTCGGTGGTGGCGTCGGGGAGGCGTCCTAGCTCTGCCTCTACCGTTACGCCCCGTTCATGAGCGATTTTTGCTAGTTCTGAAACCGCCTCCACTGCTCTGTCCCACTCCCAAGCTGAGGTATCGAGCATCACCACGTTAAACCCTGAATCGATCCCCTGAAGTGTCTGCTCAAGGGTTTGTGCTTCGTTTAGAATGAGTGAAACGGGAACTCGTGACTTGCGGGCATAGTGGCTCCCAATGGCTCCGAGGAGTTCAACTCCGCTAGCATCTAGCCATTCAGAGTCGAGCATCATTCCCCCAAAGCCCAAGATAATGGGGGAGGATTCCTCTTCTGCAACTTCGAGAACTGCCTCCATAGAGTAGGCATCCCACGCTTCAAAATAGCCGAGACCATAGCCCCCCTGTTTGGCGTGGCGCATCATTGTAAGCATCGAATCGAGTGGCATCGAATTCTATCGTTCTTTCTGTTTGAAATGAAGGTTATTGGGCAGATTTGAGGGCTAGCATGGTATGATCCTCCAGCCTCTCCACACAGCTACACCGCTATCGTTGCAGGGGCATCCATCTCCAGCAGACGGCGAGCATTACCAACGGTTGTGATCAAAACGTTGAGCAGACCTGCGCGTAGTGCCCCCAGAAGAGCCGCTGTCTTTTCACTTTCTGCCACAACGGCGATCACGCATGGGATAGAGCGTAGATCGTCTCCGCTGACGCTAATAACCCGCTCATTCATGCCGGGTCCTATGGGGCGTCCCTCTCTGTCAAAAAAGTAACCGAGAATATCGCCCACCGCTCCTGCATCACGCAATCGTGCCATATCTACCTCTGAAAAACAGCCCATCTTGACAACGGCACTTTGGTTCTTTGCGTCACCAATGCCGACGAGGGCAAGACGCGCATGGCGTGCGTTATCGAGAACGCTTTGCACCTCTTCATGGCGCAAAAACGACTCGCGCAATTCTGGACTTTCCACGTAGGCGGGTGCATAAAGGCACTCACTGGTGCCACCAAAACGCTCTGCCAAACGACGGCAAATGTCTGCCGAGTTGATGGGTTGACCCACCAGAGGCGATCCTCCAATGGCGGTTACAAAGACACACTTGCGAGGAGTGACTGTACCAAGCACATAGGGAACGGCTCCGACATTGCGCCCCATACCAATGGCAACCCTATCGCCCTCCTGTAGGAGCCTGTCCAGTTGCGTTGCGGCGACCTGTGCCGTCAACTCCCTTTGGTTCTCTTCACTCACCTGATCTGCAACGAGTAGAACCTGCTGTAGCCCAAATTTGCGTATCAGGGCGGTCTCTAACGAGGTGCGTAGCACGGCAGGGGTATGGATGCGTATCTCCACAATACCCAGTTCTCTCGCTTTCTTCAGGAGCCGAACCACTTTGATACGCGAAAGTCCTATCCGAATAGAAATCTCTGCTTGCGTCAGGTTATCAAGGTAGTAGAGAGAGGCGATACGGGTTAGCAGTTCGATATTTCCACTGGTATCCTGTTCTGATTGTGGCATATGCCCCTCTTTGCGCGTTCTTGCGCGTCTCTACAGTAGAAAATAGGTTTTGTGCCAAAAGCCCTTGCTCAGAAAGACGAAAGCACAAATCACTCCTGTATGTTTCCGCGTACTCCTCGAATCACCCTTCTCAATTTGCAAAATTAGCGGGGAAAAGCGTCTCGTAGCCCTCCATCGACGGGCAAAACGGCTCCTGTAGTCTTCGCGCTACGCTCTGAGGCAAAGAAGAGCGCGGCTTCCGCCACATCTTGCGCGGTCACCTTTGCTTTGAGAAGGTTGCCTTGCTGAATGCTCTGCTCAAAACTCTCAAGCGGAATACCTTTCGCTTTTGCCCGCTCCGCTTTCAGCTCTGGAGTCCATAGCCCCGCCTCAAAGATCGCATCGGGGTTCAACATATTCACCCTAATTCCGAAGACGCCGTTTTCTATTGCGAGTATACGAGCGAGTTGTGCCTCCGCCGCCTTCGCGCAACTGTAGGCTCCAAAATCTGCGCCGGGGGCAAAGACATTTTTGGTGACATTAAAGACAATGCTCCCTCCCAACCCTTGAGCGCGAAGCACCTTTACCGCCTCCCGTGCTACCAAGAAGTGTCCCGTTGCGTTCACGGCAAAACTGCGCTCCCATGTCTCCAAAGAGAGAGCTTCGATCTTGCCCGTCGGGGCGATGCCCGCATTGGAGACAACGATGTCTAAGCCACCAAATGCCAATGCGACTTTTGCAAAGCCCTGCTGAACGGCACTCTCTTGCGTCACATCCATAGCGATACCTATCGCGCAAAGGGAGCCTTGTTTCTTGTTGATGGCATCGGCAACGGCTTGGCTATCGCTTTCATTGAGATCGCAGATAGCCACATGCGCCCCCTCCTGAGCAAACTTTTCGGCGATAGCGCGTCCGATACCACTTGCCGCGCCCGTCACCATCACGACACGTCGCGCCAGCTCTTTTTCGGGAGGTGCGAGAGTCAGTTTGTACAGTTCAAGCCCCCAATATTCCGCGTCAAAACCATCTGGTTCCGAGAGGGTCTTGTATCCTGATACCCCTTCTGCGTCTGCGATGATCTGCATGGTGTGTCGATAGATGTCTGCCGGAATCTGTGCCGTCTTCAGGTCTTTGCCCGTTGTCCACATTCCAAGCCCAGGGATCAAAACGACACGGGGAGTCGGATCGAGGCTCTTTTGGTCTTTGCGATTGCGCTCAAAATAGGCGGCATAGCGATCACGCCACTCTTGCGCCGATTCTCGAATGCACTGTGCCACATGAGCCTCGTCCTCTGGGTGCGTGACGGTCACGAAGAGCGGAAGTATCTTCGTGCTGAGAATATGATCTGGGGTTGCTGCACCGATTTGTGAGACGCGCGAGGCTTGTTCGGAACCCACGAAATCAAGTACCTCTTTTGAATCTTCGTACCGTAAGAGCATCCGCTTTGGAACGCTGATAGCACCCCGAAGGAGAGGCGCAATGGCGGATGCTATCTCATGCCGACGCTGTTCTGTGAGCGGAGCGACTTGTATCCCTCCAAAAACCGCTTTTCCTAGTCGCTGCTTCGCGAGGTACTCCTCAGCAAGGTTGGTAAGCGTGATGTGTCTGTCATACGCCTCTTTGCAAGTCTCCCCCCAAGTGATCAGCCCATGATTCATCAGTACAAGCCCTGTCGCATGAGGATTCTCTTTGACTGCGGCTCCCACCTCTTTTGAGAGCAGAAAACCGGGGCGACGGTAAGGGATTTGTATGACACTCTCCCCCAATGCTTCGCGCACTGCCTCCGCGCCCCGCGTGTTATTGCAGAGGGCAACAATGGCATCTGCATGACTGTGGGCAACGGCTGTGGCAGGTAGGAAAGCATGGAGTAGGGTCTCTATGGAGCCTCTGGGGTCTGTGTGGCTGGTCTGACAGAGGGCGAGGTAGGCTACCATTTCATCATCTGTCATATCTTCACGGGATTCGACTGCGATAGCGTCGTCCATTCGTATCCCCGTGAAGTGTTTGCGTTCAATGGTTTTAAGGTCGGAGCCGCTGCCTTTTACCCGCAACACATAGGTAGCTCTACCACGAAAATCCTCTTCCCAAAGCTTGAGGGAGGTGTTGCCTCCACCCCAAACCACAAGACTTGTATCGGCTCCAATGAGGCGCGACATATACGTCAGTTGCTCGATGGGCGTAAGGCTAGAGGCATCGCTCTCATTCCATAGGTTTTGCATTGTCGGCTCCAAGTCTCGCTTAGTGTGAACAAATGTTCAAGTGGTGAACGTATGGTCAATAAGTTTATTATAGACACATACTAACAAGATGTCAACCCTCTTTTTTTGTTTATACGTGAATCTTGTCTTCGAGGAGGGGTGTTGTTTTGAAATCAGGAGGGGGAGGGGTCTTTTAGGTGGGGCAATGCAAAAGCCCTCTGTTGCTCTGAAAATGGAGTAGCAGAGGGCTTTTGTTGAGTTCGGCGAACGGTGGGCTAATTCGTTCTTTCTGGAATGTTAAGAAGATATTCACTCATCATTGTCTGCGCTTGTTCTCGGTTGAACACTCCCGGCGTACAGCCCAGTTGGGTACAAGCCGACGCACCTATAGCGCTGGCAAAGGTGAGAGTCCGTTTCAAATCCCACCCTTCCACCAAACCCGTGATGTATCCTGCGGCAAAAGCGTCACCAGACCCGGAGCCATCGACAAATTCTATCGGGTAGGTGTCGGCATAGAGGGCGACCTCTTTGTTCTTGAGGAGGGTTCCTTTCACGCCTTGAGTGATGATAATGGTGGTACATCCTGCCTTCAGGAAGGCATCTGCCTGCTTCTCTACCTCCTCCTCTCCCGTTAAGGAGTGTGCCTCTTCATCGTTTGGCATGAAGAGATCGGTATGGCGGAGTATTGGGCGAAGGTACTCCATTGCTTCGGAGGCATCTCCTATGGGAACCACCACATCCAGTACCGTCGTGATTCTACGGGAACGTGCCGCTTCAAAAAGACGCGCGACTCCCTCGCTTTTGAGGGCAGGCATGATGAGCAACCCCCCAAGATAGAGGACGCTGCCTTCCTCAAGGGTATCGAGAGCAATGTCTTTCTCATTGAAATCGTTGTTTGCACCGAAGGTATGAATAAAACGGCGGTCATCTCCAATGACGGGGAGAACCACTGTTTTGGAGGTTCCAAAATAGGGGGTGCGTCGAATTCCAGAGGTATCTGCCCCTTTTTCTGTAAGTTCGTTGATCAAAAAATCACCAAAAACATCGGTTCCGACCACGCCACTAACGGCGGCACTAACCCCAAGGCGTGTGAGGCTTGTGGCTACATTGGCGGCGCAACCCCCTGTTTCTAGCAAAAAGTCTTCGGTGGCACGTAGTTCTCCCGACGCTGGGAGGCTAGGCATGGGTGGAACAAAGATGTCGGCGACAAGGATACCGGCGCAAAGCACCTGCGGTGATGGGTTCGGTTCAGGCATTGTTTACCTCAAAGTGAAAGTGATTATTGGATTTTAGCACATTGTGGCTCTCAAACGATGCTCTGTATTTTTCGCATAATTCAAAGTGATGAATATTATTGCCCCTTCTCCCAGGGTTGGGAAAAGGGGCATGACGAGGGCAGATTCAGAGCGACTTTCGCCGACTACGTTTTAGTATATCTGCATTGGCATGAGAACACAGAGGTAGTCTGGGGTTCCCGGAACAACGGTATCGCCGTCTTTCACAGGGGCAGGAACAGGGCGGAGGACGCCGGGCTTGAGTGCCTCTGTTAGCTCTAGGTAGAGGTGATCCTCTTCCAGAACGTCCAGAACTTCGAGTAGGTATTTTGCGTTGAAGGCGGTCTCAATATCGCCTCCTTGAGCCTCGATCTCGATCTCCTCATAGGCGTTTCCAACGACTTGACTCTCTGCGGTAAGTACCAGTTTGTCCTCGGTTGCGCGGAAGATGACTCTTTGGGAGTTTTCGCGGGCAACGATGGCGGCACGCTTTACGGCACTCTGAAGGTTGGGGGTGGGAACAATAAGTCGCTTTGTGTATTCGGCAGGAATGACCCTCTGGAAATTGGGGAACTGTCCCTCAATAAGTCGCGCAATGATTTGGACTTGGTTCTCGCCAGGGAGTAGGAACATTACTTGGTTGCCTGAGAGGCGTACCTCCACGTTGCCCTCTTCCCCTGTCAGTAGCCGTGTGAGTTCGTTCATGGCACGGGCGGGGACAATGGCGTTTTGGGAACCGTTGCCGTTGGTCACTGTTGCGGTTTTGACGGCGAGGCGGTGGGTGTCGGTGGCTACAAACTTCAGGCTGTCTCCATCAAATACCATAAGAATGCCTGTGAGAATGGGGCGTGTTTCGTCGGTTCCTACAGCGAAGCGGGTTTGGCGAATCATCTCTCGCATTTTTGCTTGTGGGATGGAAAAAGAGACGTTATCTTTCACTTCTGGCAGAGAGGGATACTCTTCGGCAGGTAAGCCCAATATTTTGTAGTCGGACTTTTCGCAATGGACTCGCACTGTGTAGCTTTTATCGACAGAGATCGCAACGTCGCTCTTGTCGGGCAGATTGCCCAAGACCTCTGCAAAGGGGCGTGAGGGAGCAGTGAGTGCGCCTGCCTCTGATATTTGGGCAGGAATGTAGCACGAAATGCCGAGTTCGAGGTCTGTTGCAATGAGCCGAAGTCCATTGCTCTCTGTGCGAATAAGAATATGGCTAAGAATGGGGAGTGCGCTTCTACCTGATACGGCGTGTCCTACGGTCTGAACGGCTTCAAACAGCTCTTTGCGGGGACAGGTTGCTTTGAGGCTGGCGCGGGTTTCTGTGGGGGATGCCACCATGTGCGTGTGTGCTCCTTTTAGTTTTGGGGTTACAGGAGAGAGGACGCGAGGGGGCAAAGAAAAGTGTCGCAATGACCGTAACTTTTCTCAACTATTTTGGGTCTATTCTTATAGTGAACGCGATTCAAGGGCGATAGAGAGTTGAAGAGAGTGCTAGAGTACGAATAATATTGCTACTGTTCGCCTCTCTTGCGGAATATCGCAAAATGTGCCATAATTAGTGTGTAGCGTTGAGAACGCATTGTTGAATCGCTTCAAGCTGCCCTGCACAAGCAGAGGCGAAAGAATAGACGCCCGATAGAGGCGGAGACGACACGAGCCTAGAACTGAAGCGCAATGTGAGGCAACCTTGTTCTGCCCCTTGTTTTAGGGAGAGTAGAACCCTTCTCTAGCCGTTATTTTGAAAGGAGAAAGAGATGCCACCCCTTCAGGTAGCAAGATTTAGTGTGAGAGAGTATTGGTCGGGGGAGACCGTTGATCCCGGAGTCTACATCGATATGGAGACCGGAGACGTGGTTCGTGTTGAAGAGCGTGACACCCTGCCAGAGCGTGTGGAGATCGTGCAAACTTCGCGCCGTTTCCGTCGGCTAACCTCCCGCGAAACAAACGCATCGTACTAACAAACCAAAAGTAACACAAACAAAAAAGACGAAAAAGAGAGACCTTCAAGCAAAAGAGAGGCGGGGCTAACACCCCACCTCTCTTTTGCCATTATAAGGTGCTTTTCAGTAGAGAGGTCTAATGTGTTCTAGGGCAGAGGGAAGCTGTTTGATGCGCTTTCTGTCCTTAACGGTTAGGAGAGGCGGGCTTTATAAAATGAGAAGCGGTAGAACTTGTATTTATCGGGAGCGTTTGGCAGATAGAGTAGCGTGAGAGTCTCCCCCACTGAAATCCCCTCCAATTGCAACTTTTGAAGCATCTGCTTTCCTTCCAATGGAGAGGCTTTGCCCTGTACGTGATATTGGAAATGGAGATAGCAGGTATCTGAATTGCCGTTTGTGTCCACTGTTTTGGAGGTAATTGTGGCAGGAACGGCAATGCCACGTCGAATGAAACGTCGCCCTTGGACTCTCGCGCTAAAGGGAATAAGAATAAAGAGACTTACGATGCCATTCCAAAACAGGGTCTGTACTATGCTATCGGAATCCGCCGTGGCACTTCGCTCTACCAGGAGGGTGAGTTTTGAGGGTGCGAAAAACAGGTAGCGAATCGAGAGCCTATCACCAGGTCGAATGCGTTCGTAGTCCTTTTCGTAGACATCATCTTGAGAGCGATAGGTGTGCCCGTTGGCTTGAAACCGATAGGTGACATAGAGGTGCGTACTAGGTCCATTCTTACCTTCCGTAAGAAATCGCTTGCCCTCTGCTTTCGACTCCACAATGGCTTCGGTAGTAGTGCCAAACCCTTGCACAGCGGTAATGGTGATAGACTGATAGGCTTGCCACAAGCCTATCAAGACAAAGGGGGTCATAAACAGGATAAAACAGCCAGAAGCGGTCTGTATTCCACGAGGGATAGGTGCTATGGAGCGTGGTATGGGCTGGTTCAGCTCTGGCTCCATCCTGTAGGGTGTGGAGAAGGACGGGGCTGGAATTGGAGTGACTGGAAGAGGGTCTGTTTTTGTGCCGTGTGCATACTCGGTACTCACTGTCCCTTTAGCGCGGTAATCGCAAAAACGATAGAGTGCGTTCTGCTCCGATTTATCTGGCAGGTACAGAAGGGTAACGGTGTCCCCCTTTTCAATATTGGCATTTCCTGATCTATTTACCGTTTGCGTCCCAACGATAGTGGCTCCGTCCCTACGAACAAAGCTATAGCGATAGATGCATTGGTCAGTATCGTTGTGGCTTTCTAATTTGCTCTCCAGAATCGTTGCGGGCACAGGCACTCCCTCACGTACTATAAGAGAATCTTTACGCGTTTTCCTAATACTAGCGGTTGTCATGTAGATGAGAGCACCATTCCAAAATAGCGCAAAAACGGCTTGAAAGATAAACCCTAGAGTCGCGCCATGAGTTGGGGATTGTGGATCGGGGTGTAATACCTCTCCTAAAGTCCTAATCGTGTCGATGGCAAGATAGATTCCTACTACGACAAAAGGAGTAAAAAAGAGTGCCATACACCCTATTGCCGTAGGAGGCAATTTGGGCTGGATAGGGCGGGGAGTGGGTTGCAGTAGCTCAGACTCAATTTGGTATTCCACGGTACACCTCCTTGATGCTCACAAACGAGGTCTTGAACTTGATACCAAGCGTTATATTTGTCTCACAAAGCGACGAATGGCGAGAAAACTGCCCACAACTCCGAGACAGGCTCCCATGAGCGTGATGAGGACGAATATCTGTGCAGGGGAGAGTAAAGAGGCTTGGTTGCCTACTAAAGGCGATTTTAGGCTTGTAACGAAGAGAGAGACCTCTCTGCCACAAAGCAACACCAATACCCCCGCAATAATGCCCCCAATCGTGCCGTGAAAAAGCCCTTCTAAGAGGAGAGGGAGGCGAATGAAGCCGGGAGTTGCACCCACCATCTGCATGATTCGTACCTCGCGTCGTCGTGCAAACACAGTGAGCCGAATCGTGTTGTGGATGATGAACAGTGTGGCAACGAAAAGCCCTATTGAGAGTCCGCCGCCCACTATCTTTATGATGCGGGCAAAGTTGACCAGAGTGCGTACCTCTTCGCCTGCATCCACCACTTTTTCCACCTGCGAAAACGCCTTATGATCCCGAAACTGCTGTGCAAGCGAGGAGACCTGTGTGGGGTCCTCTAGCTCTACTTCTAGCTTGTCGGGGAGAGGGTTGGTTTCGAGGGCTTGCGTGAGAGTTGGCTCCTGCTGTTGGATCAGTTTCCATGCTTCCTCTTTGGGCACAAGCTCCACGTTTTTCACGTTGGGCAGTTTTTCGATTCGTTTTTGGAGAGCATCGGCGACAGAGCGATCTGAAGTGGCAGGAAGGAAGAGATCGATTCGGTTAAATCGCTCCGGTTGTAATCGAGCGAACTCATTGAGGCGAAAAGTCGTCCAGAGGGAACCTCCAAGTACCGTGAGGGCAACGGTTACTGTGCCGAGTGCCGCCAGAGACATCAAGCCGTTGCGCCGAATGTTGCGCCCCGCCTCGCCTATGAGGAAGATAAGGCTGTGGAGTTTCATGGGCGTGGCTCCTCAAACTCGGCAGAGCGATAGGCTCCAACCAGTTCATCTCGAACCAGTTTTCCACGCTCAAAAGCAAGCACACGCCTCTGCATCATGTCCACAATGGCATGATCGTGCGTGGCTACCAATACCGTTGTACCTCGAACATGGATATGATTGAGGAGTTGGATAATGCCCATGGAGGTCTCTGGATCAAGGTTTCCGGTGGGTTCATCGGCGAGGAGGATCGGGGGATCGTTTACGAGGGCGCGAGCGATGGCGACACGCTGTTGTTCTCCACCAGAGAGCTGATTGGGAAAGGAATCGGGTCTGTGTCCCATTGCCACAAGCTCAAGCACATGGGGAACCTGCTTGCGAATGGTACTTCGAGCGGCACCGATCACCTGAAGGGCAAAGGCGACGTTCTCATAGACCGTCTTGTTGGGAAGCAAGCCGAAATCTTGGTAGACGACTCCGATCTTGCGGCGCAAAAAGGGGATGTCACGGAGGCGCATCTCATTGAGGTTTTGGTCCGACACGCGGATGGTTCCTTGTGTGGGTTTCTCATCCCGATAGATGAGTTTGAGCAGTGTCGATTTCCCGGCTCCTGTGGGACCCACAATAAACGCAAACTCGCCCTTCTCGACGGTGAGATTGAGGTTGTGGAGGGCTTGCCAACCTGAAGCGTAGGAGACACAAACGTCTTTGAACTCGATCATGGGTGTATTCGTCTTCTCGAGGGTATCACTCTTCTTCACCGGGGGGGACGCGATGGAGGGTACATTTACCTAAACTTTGACGCTGATCAGCGGACATTCGCTTTGAATGGGTATTGGGGCAGTAGCGAGTTGCTCTCTGCCCCGATTCTTGACAGAGGGAGGCTGTAGTCATTAATGCCGCAACAGGCTTTGGTGTGGGTGTTCGGGCAAGTGTGTTTTCCGACCTGCGCGGATTCGACCGAATGTTAATTGTTGTATCTCGGTTCGCCTCTGGCGGAGGCTCGGCTTCGGCAGGGGCTTTCTCTCCTCCCGTATCCTTTGGCGTGTTATCCGAGGGGGTTTCTGTTCCATTATTGCCTTCGGGATCGATGGGAGTTCCATCTTGCCCAAACTCTTTGGGACCCATTGGGGTAGGTTCAGTCTCGTTGCTATCGTCCGTAGGCTCTGTTTTCGGTTTGTTGTCTTGCTTCTTTTTACGCTTCTTTTGTCGATCTACATCTTGCGTCTCCGCCGTCTTGATCTCTGCTTGGGTTTGTGTGACGGTAATGCCCGGAATATTGATCTGGGTTCGACGTTGTTCTGGGACGGCTTGAAGCATGAACTCTTTCCATATAGGAGCGCAGACATGTCCTCCTGTGGCTCCGGGCATGACTTGGTACAAGGCGTTGCCGTTTTTGAGTTTGCGCACGCTTGCGACCCATATAACTGTGGTTAGCTCTGGGGTATAGCCAGCAAACCAGGCGTCACGGTTGTCGTTTGTAGTGCCTGTTTTGCCTCTTGCGCCCTCCACTCCTGCGGCACGGGTTCCTGTTCCCCCTTCGACCACGGCACGAAGGGCGTTATCGATCTGCTCTACCGTGCTGGGCTTGAGGAGTTGCTCTGTAATCTGAGGTTGATTTTCCCAGACCACCTCTCCCAAAGAATCACTCACACGAGCAATGGACATGGGCAATGCACGCCTTCCCTGCATGGGGAAGACAGAGTATGCAGAGGCGAGATCGATGGGACGGACGGCGGAGGCTCCGAGTGCACTGGGGAGATAGGGCGCTATCGCTGTGGTGATGCCCATCCTTCTGGCATAGGCGATGACCGTCCTAATTCCCACTTTTTGTGCGACTTTTACGGCAACGGTATTCTTAGAAAACTGGATGGCGGTGAGGCACGAAACAGACCTGTAGCTGTACCCGCCACTGTAGTTCTTGACGATCTTGTCCGGGTTGTTGGGGTAGGCGATAGGCTCGTCGGTAAAGGAGCTATAGAGGCTGGCGGCATCTGTATCAAAAGCGGCGGTGTAGTCGAAGACTTTGAAGGTGGAGCCGGGTTGCCTGCGCCCTTGTGTGACGGCATTGAACTGATCCACATAGAAGTTTCTGCCGCCTACCATAGTACGAATGTAGCCTGTGTGGTTATCTATAGAGACCAACGCGCCCTGATTTGCCCCAACTCTAGAATCTCGGTCGAGTCCACCTCGGAGGGTCTTCTCTCCCCATTGCTGCATATTCCAGTTCAGAGTGGTCTCAATCTTCAAGCCAGAGTAGACGAAATCGGTTCCGTACTTGTTGAAGAGTTGACGCAGCACATAGGTGACGAAATGGGGAGCCTTAAAATCGAAGTTGTTTTGGAGTTTGTGGGGAGCAAACTTGACGGGATCGTTCTTGGCTTTGTTGAAGGCAGGCTCCGTTATATAGCCATACTCTAGCATCTTGCCAAGCACTTCGTTGCGGCGATCTATGGCGGCTTGGCGTTGGGAGTCGCGTGAAAAGTCGGAGGGGCGTTGAGCCATTCCTGCAAGCATAGCGGCTTCATTCAGGGTGAGATTAGCAACCGATTTGCCGAAAAACGTCTGTGAGGCTGCCTCGATACCATACGCGCCGCGTCCATAGTAGATGTTATTGAGATAGAGCAGAAGAATATCGTCTTTAGAGTAGAGTTGTTCTAGGCGTAGGGCGATGAATGCCTCGCGCACTTTACGCTCTAATTTTTTCTCTTTGCCAACCCCAAACTGCTTTACATTTCGCACAAGCTGCTGGGTGAGGGTGCTTCCTCCTTGTGAGGATTTGTTGGAGCTTACATTCACCCAAACCGCTCTCATGGTTCCCTTAAGATCGATGCCGGGGTGGGTATAGAAGCGGTGGTCTTCTATGGCAAGAGTCGCCTCTTTGGCATATTTGGGAATTTGGCTTAGCTCTTTGAGGGGCTTGCGGTTTTCTACTCTGAGCGTTGCCAGCTTCACTCCGTCTTGTGACCAGACGGTGGTTGCTAATGGCTCATTGAGGTCAATTCCATTGACGGCGGCTTCTATGGAGGGAAGCTGTTGGGTGAAGCGCCAAAAGACGACGGCGAAGCTAACGAGGAGGATGGCGGTAATGGCTTCGACAACTAAAAAGGCTATCGCAAGAATAGTTTTCCAGCGACGACGTATCTCGCCTGGGCTGAGGCGGCGAGCCATGCGACTGCGCGAATTTCCTGATGCGTTGGATACACTGCTTGCCATACTAGGTATTATAGGCAGATTAGTTAGCTCTGTCAAGTTCTACGTGTAACTATTTTTGATGAATTGAGCATTAATTTACATTGGTAGGTGATAAGTGTTATTTCGAGAGAGCTTCAGGCGGAAAAAGGGAGGCTGAAAGAAGGGGACGGGGGTACTGAAATAGGGTGGTGGAGCCTGATATCTCCTGCGCTTTTGGTACCCCCTAAAGCTACAAACTCTTGTGATGCTCAAAGTATCACAAGAGTTTGAGGGTATTCTTGAGCCTCTCTGCTTTGTGGGCAGATTATGCTCCCACATCAGACTCCTGAATTTGGAAGAGGAGCCTGCCTTCCGTATCGACATCCAGCACAAGAGTGTCCCCTTCCTGAAACTCTCCTGCGAGCAGTTTTTGTGCTAGTGGATCGACGATCTGCCTCTGAATGGCGCGTTTGAGAGGACGAGCACCATAGGTGGGATCGTAGCCCGCGAGGGCAATGGCATCCTTTGCTTTAGGAGTGAGCGTTAGGATGATCTTGCGCTCTGCCAGTCGCTTTTGTAGCCCCGCGAGTTGTATGTCCACAATCGACTTTATCTGCTCCACCGAGAGGTTCTGGAAGAGGATGATCTCATCAACGCGGTTCAGGAACTCAGGACGGAAGAAGCTCTGTACTGCCTCCATCACCCTGTTTTTCATGCGCTCAGGATCGGTGAGAGATAGCTCCTGAATGGCAGCGCTACCTATATTGCTGGTCATTATTACAACGGTGTTCCGAAAGTCTACCGTGCGTCCTTGACCATCTGTTAGCCGTCCATCATCGAGGAGTTGGAGCAGAATGTTGAAGACATCGGGATGTGCCTTTTCGATCTCGTCGAAGAGTAGGACGCTGTAGGGACGACGGCGCACGGCTTCGGTCAGTTGTCCGCCTTCATCATAGCCAACGTAGCCGGGAGGTGCGCCAACGAGGCGGGAGGCGGTGTGCTTCTCCATGTATTCGCTCATGTCGATACGAATCATCGCCTTCTCATCATCAAAAAGAAATTCGGCGAGGGTGCGTGCCAGTTCCGTTTTTCCGACGCCTGTGGGTCCTAAGAAGATGAAGGAGCCGATAGGGCGATTGGGGTCGGAGAGTCCAGAGCGAGAGCGTCGGACAGCATCGGAGATAGCGGTCACCGCTTCGTTTTGCCCAATGACTCGCTGGTGCATACGCTCTTCCATGTGGAGCAGTTTCTGCATTTCGCCTTCGAGTAGACGGCTCACTGGAATCCCCGTCCATTTGCCCACTATCTCGGCAATGTCATCGGGGGTTACTTCCTCTTGAAGCATCGGCTGACCACCGCCTTGTACGTCTTTTAGTTCTCCCTCCTCCTCTTTCAGGCGTTTGTTGAGGCTGGGCATGAGTCCGTGCCGTAGTTCTGCGGCTTTGGCATAGTCGCCTGCACGCTCTGCGGCTTCGGCATCGAGGCGTGTCTGTTCCATCTCTTGCTTGGATTTGCTGATCTTTTCGATGACCCGCTTTTCGTTCTCCCAGCGAGCTCTGAGTTGGCTACTCTCTTCCCGCAGTTCGCTCAGCTCTTGCTCTAGCTTACCCAATCGCTCAATCCCTGCGGGGTCTGTCTCCTTTTGGAGTGCGACGCGCTCAATCTCCAGTTGGCGCACTTTGCGCTCTACGGTGTCGATCTCGGCAGGCATCGAGTCGATCTCCATGCGGATGTGTGAGGCGGCTTCATCTACGAGGTCTATCGCCTTGTCTGGCAGGAACCTGTCTGTGATATAACGATTGGAGAGTACAGCCGCCGCGACTAGTGCGCTATCGGTGATTCGTATGCCGTGATGGACTTCGTACTTCTCTTTGATTCCCCGTAGGATTCCTATGGTGTCATCCACGCTTGGTTCGCCGACAAAGACGGGCTGAAAACGACGCTCTAGGGCAGGGTCTTTCTCTATGTGCTTGCGATACTCGTCAAGAGTGGTGGCTCCAACGCACCGCAATTCGCCTCTAGCGAGCATGGGCTTGAGCATATTTGAGGCATCCATAGCTCCTGCGGCGGCGCCGGCTCCGACAATGGTATGCATCTCGTCGATGAAGAGAATCACTTGCCCTTCGCTCTCGCTGATCTCTTTGAGGACTGCTTTGAGCCTGTCCTCAAACTCACCTCGATATTTTGCCCCTGCGATGAGGGAGCCGAGATCGAGGGCAATAACGCGCTTGTCTTTGAGGCTTAGGGGTACGTCGCCTTCTATAATGCGCTGTGCCAAGCCCTCCACAATGGCGGTCTTACCGACGCCCGGCTCACCAATGAGGACGGGGTTATTTTTGGTTCTGCGGGAGAGGACCTGAACGACGCGCCGAATCTCTTCATCTCGCCCAATGACGGGGTCGAGCTTCTGTTTTCGGGCAGCTTCGGTGAGGTCACGCCCATATTTTTCGAGGGCGCGATACTTCTCTTCCGGGTTTTGGTCGGTGACGTGTTGTGAGCCTCGCACACTAGCAAGGGCTTGCATGAGCGTCTCTGTGGTCACGCCTTGTGATTTGAGGAGCCGCCCTGTGTTGCCTTGTGTGTCTGCTACGCTTGCCAAGAGCAGATGCTCTGTGGAGACGTATTCGTCCTTCATCTTCTCCGCCTCGTTGAATGCGGTGTTCAGCACTTGGCGTAGGCGTGGGGAGAAGGAGACGCCTGTCTCTACGGCGGAGCCGGATACTTTTGGCAAACGCTCTACTTCAGCGGTGATCTGTTGGGTGAGCAAAGCAACATTCACACCGAGCTTCTGAAGAATGGGGATCGTTAAGCCGTCTGTTTGCCCAAGGAGTGCCACAAAGAGGTGCTCAACTTCGATCTGCACATTTTGGTTGTGTTCTGCAACCCGTTGTGCCTCTTGGATCGCCTCTTGGGCTTTGATGGTAAATTTGTCAAGTCGCATAGGGAGTGCCTCCTATTCGATTTCGCGCTCAGGATATTGGGATGGATATAGTATTACACTTGAGTGTGGTACTGTCAAGTGTTTTGCACTTAATATTGTGCGATGCAGGTGATTTTTTATGCAGAAGCAGCTTTTTCACGGGCTAGTGTGTGAAAAAGTGTGAGCAAAGTGGAGCTGGGATGAGGGGAAGAGGCTAGATGCCAGCGCGAAGGAAATCGTGGAGACGCACCATTCCGATGCAGAAGCCGTTGCTGTCGAGGACAGGGGCGACGGAGACAGGACGTTCGCCCTCCTCCATGCGTCTCAAGCCCTCATATGCCAACTCTTCTTCACGCAAGACGACCTTGGGATGAGGGTTCATCATGTCACGGGCAAAGAGTTCTACCGCTTTTGCGCCGTGCAGTTGGAAGGCGCGACGGGTGTCGTAGTCGGTGATAATGCCAAGCATGGGCATATTGGGCTCTGCCACGGTGGTTGCGCCGGCGCACTTGGCACTGATTTCCGAGAGAACCTCCATCAGTGTGGCATTTGGGGAAACACAGGGGAGAGGGGGGGCGTGTGTGGCGAGTATGTCCCGCACGCGCAGGGTGAGCCGTCTACCCAATCTGCCTCCGGGGTGGTTGCGTGCGTAGTCTTCAGCGCGGAAGCCCCGGCGGTGGTGTAGAGTCATGGCAAGCGCATCTCCTAAAGCCAACTGGACGAGAACGCTGGTTGTGGGAGCAAGGTTGAGCGGACAGGCTTCGCGCTCAATGGAGGAGTCGAGAAGCACCGTGGAGCGGTGGGCAAGCGTGGAGTGGAGGTTGCCTACAATGGCGATGATGGGGACTTTACGGGCAAGGAGTGCAGGCAGTATCGCCAGAATTTCCTCACTCTCGCCACTGTTGGAAAGCGCGATCACAACATCCTCTTCCGCCACAATCCCTAGATCGCCGTGCATGGCTTCCGAAGGGTGCAGAAAGACGGTAGGGCAACCGGTTGAGGTGAGCGTCGCCGCCATCTTTCGTGCCACGATCCCAGATTTGCCGACTCCGGTGGCTATTACTTTGCCGGCACAAGAATCGAGCAGTTCGAGCGCGTCGAGGAAGTGGTTATCCAGTCGTTCGGAGAGGCGGAGGATAGCAGTTGCTTCGACATTGAGGGTCTCTTTGGCGTTTGCTAACCAGAGTTGTGCCTCTTGTTGCGACGCGGGAAGTGTTTTCACGGAGTCATTCCCTCTCTGGCAATGGCATCTATACGAACGAGTTGTTCCAAAAGTGCAGGGAGTTCACTGAGTCGGAGCATGGAGGCGGCATCTGAGAGTCCTTTTTCTGGCTCTGGGTGTACCTCTAGGAAAAGGGCATCGATCCCAACGGCGACGGCGGCTCTGGAGAGGTAGGGAATCATCTCTCTGGCTCCACCTGAAGCGATTCCTGCGCCTCCGGGTTTTTGGACACTGTGGGTTCCATCAAAGACAACGGGGTAGCCGTAAGAGCGCATAATGGGGAGACTGGTCATATCGACGACGAGGGTATTGTATCCAAAGGAGTTGCCTCGTTCGGTTAGCAGGATGTTTTTGTTGCCGGTCGCCTCGACTTTTTCGACGATGTTGCGCGTGTCCCAAGGGGCAAGAAACTGCCCTTTTTTGATGTTGACAGCGCATTCTGTGTCGGCGGCAGCGAGGAGAAGATCGGTTTGACGGCAAAGAAAGGCGGGGATCTGAAGCACGTCACATACCTGTGCAACGATGTGGCACTGCCATGTTTCATGGACATCGGTGAGGACTGGGACACCGAACTCGGTCTTTATGGTCTCTAGTATCTCAAGCCCTTTTTCCATACCCTGACCCCGAAAAGCACTGCCAGAGGTGCGATTCGCCTTGTCGAAGCTCGCCTTGAAGATATAGCCAATCCCAAGTTTCTGCGTGAGGGCTTGTACGGTACTGGCGATTTCTCGGCACAGGTCAAGACTCTCTATGACGCAGGGACCTGCAATCAGGGTGAGCGGGTTTTCGGGCGCACCTACGCGGATATCGCCTATGGCTACCGTATGTGACATCGATCAAACTCTCCTTAGCGACGACGGGCGGCAAGCAGTTGTGCCTGCTCTTGTGTCGCTGTGAAATAGGGGGCTTCTGCTTCCGAGAAAGCGGTTGGCGTTGCGTTCATCACCTCCCGTGCGGTTTTTAGTACGAGGGTGATGGGGATTTGGTCCAGGCATTGGCGAATGGCGGCATCTGTCTCGGCGGGACGCTCTGGAAAGACGACGAGGGAGCGGTGTCGTTTGGTGTCGTACCCCCAACGCACCACTTTATTAGGTCCATAGATGCCGATGGTGGGAACCCCTTGTGCCACAGCGGTATGGAGCAACCCAGAGTCGTTACCGATCCAGAGATCACAGTTTCCAATAAGGGCAAGCGCTTCGCGCAGTTTCGTTTTGCCAATAAGGTTCAGCGCGGGGTGAGTCATAATCCTTTCCATTTCGTCGGCGGTCTCTTTCTCTTCCAGTCCACCAAGAATCACGACCGTTGCGCCTAACTCCTCAATAAGTCTATCCGCCACTCTTGCATAGCGGTCTGCACCCCATTCTCGAATATAGGCATCGTTTGCTCCCGGTTGAAAGCCGATAAGAGGGTGTCCGTTGAGATCGCCTCTCCAGCCAAACTCGGTGAGGAGTTCATAGGTTCGTGCCCTTATGGTGTCCGAGAAAACGAGTTCTGGAAGGGTGTCTTCTGCGGGAAGCCCTAGGGCGCGAAGCATATCGAGGTGGCAACTGATCTCATTGCGGTCGAACGAGTAGGGGATGGGGAGGGTGAGAAGAGGACTCCTGCACTCTGCTTTGTAGCCGATGCGGGTGGGAATGCCTGCGAGCTTTGTGGCGATGGCGCACTGCATCGAGCGATTTAGGAGAAAGGCAACGTCATAGTGTCCCTTTTTGAGGGTGTGAACTAGCTCCTGCATATGTTGGAGGCGTCTACCGCTCCCCTGTTTTAAGGAGATAGCCCGATTGATGTAGGGATAGTCTTCGAGGGCAGTAGCCGCCGAGGAAGAGGTGAAAATATCGATCTCTGCCTCTGGACAATATTGCCGTAGTTGGCGCAAAAGAGGTGTTGCGACAAGGGTATCACCCATAAACTTGAATTTGTTGAGAACGGCGATGCGCTTTGCCCGCATGAGTGCCTGCCGCGCCCGTTCTGCCGATGAGGTTCCGGCAAGGGCTGCGATGGCGACTCGCATTCCCGAACGATAGGCAACTGCCCTATTTGGTTTTCGTTCGTTAGTTGGGGACATTCGGTAAAGCCTCCAGCAGTTTTAATACGTCTTGTGCCGTGATCGCGTCGAGGCAAGCGGCGACATTTGGTGATTCTCCTGCCTCGGTGGCAGGATGTTTTCGTAGGCAAGGGTGGGCGCACTCTTTTCCCCCACAGCCACGCGTACAGAGTTCACGATGGGAGAGAGTGCGTTCTGCCTGTCCCCAAGCCCCGGCATGCACAGGATCGGTGGGACCATAGAGGCTAAGGGTGGGAATTCCCATCGCGGCGGCAATATGGGTAGAGCCAGTATCTCCTGTGATATGAACGGCGGTTTGCTCCAAGAGTGCCATAAGCTCTTTTAGGTTTGTCTCTCCCGCCAGATCGACGGGGGGAGGGAGGCTCTCAGGATAGTGCGGTTTTATACGGTCTAGCAGAGCCTGGTTGAGCGGTTTGTCCTTTTTTGAGCCGATGAGTATGAGAGAATAGGGATGACGCCGAGCGATCTCTAAAACCAACTCTGCGTATTTTTCTACACCCCATCGACGCACTTCGTTCCCTGTGGCAAGGTTGAGGACGAGGTAGGGACGGGACGCCTCTATGCCATAAGCGTTTAGTTTTGTATTTAGCGACTGTCGTGCGCTGTCGGGAATAGTGAGGGGAAAGTTTACCGTTTCGGTTTGAACCCCCAACGCGCCTACAACATCTAAGAACCATTCTACCCGATGTAGGCTTTCTGGTCTAGGGGGTACGGCTTGGGATATCCATTCTGAGCCGTCTCGGAGTCTTCGCCAGCCGATACGGTGTTTGGCTCCTGTCGCCAAAGCCATAACCCCGCTTTTGGCATAGCCCTGAAGATCGAGGGTGAGATCAAACTTTCTTGCGCGGAGAGAGGAGAGAAAGGCGAGCTTTTCACGCCAGATGTGGAGACTATTCCAGCCTCCCTTTTTCCAGCGGGAGCGTGGCACAACGATCACCTCTTTGAGATAGGGGTTGCCCTGCACTATCTCCGCCGACATCTCCTCAACGAGCCAGCTAATCTCCAGATGAGGGAAAGCTTCGCTTAATGCCACAGAGAGAGGAGTGGCGTGAACGACATCGCCGATGGAACTGAGACGGATGATCAGGACACGATTGATCTGGTTGAGGTTGGGGAGATGTGGCTTTGACATGGGTGGTATGAAAATGAGGAACGCTCTCATTCCCTCGTGAGCAGAATGAGAGCGTTCCATGAGATTGCGAGGGAATTAGGGGCTAAATACCTCATTGCTTGCGGGGTAGGTAGGAATCGTTTTGGGTCCAACTGCGGAATCGACATAGCTACTTGCCCAGAAGTCTCCGGGGCCACCACTAGAGGGCACGGTGTTATCTACGGCTTTAATGCCATGCTTTAGGTAGGCGACAATAGACCAGATTTGATCGTCTGTGAGATGGCGATAGGCTATCCAAGGCATGGGGGGAGCCAAGTAGTGGGGAGTTGCGGGGAAATTTCCTGATCCCGGTGTGGTGGAGGTGATGGTTACATCGGCGGTATCTTCGGGATCAAGCCCAAATTTGAGCGCGTTGTATATCTGCCGATCTGTGTGACCGCCTAAGCCTGCGGTGGCGTGCGGGGTCAAGTTTGCAGGGTAGGTCTGAAAGGGACCGATCTGGAACGGTTGTCCGGGAATTCCCGCACGGTAACCTGAAAGCCAGTTCGGATCGGTGGGGTCTTGTTTGCCTCCGTTGTGGCAGTCACCACACCCGAAGCCAATGACGAGATTGCGCCCTGTCTGGACTTGGAACTGAGTGGCGGAGGCACTGGGAATCCCAGAACTTGCCACAGAGACGGAGTCGTCGTCACACCCGAAGACGGCGGCAAGCAGTAAGCCGACCGAAAGAGTGGAGGCGAAAGAGAGGATACGGCTAATGGAACTGTTGGTTGTACGGAACATAGACCAGCAAACCTCCTTGTAGAGTGATGTTTGGCACAGAAATGGCGGAGTAGAGAGCCTCTACTCCGCCAAATAGGGTTTCCCTGGAACAGGGCTATTTGTGTTCTGGCGGGTTGAGCATCACAAATTTCGCCGTAAGCACTCCAGTATCCTTGTCGAATTTGCCTCCGACAGCAACTTTTGTTCCGATTGTGACATCGGAGAGCTGCCCCGTCTCCGTTTTGGATTTGCGTATGACGGTAGCAGAGTCGGTTTTGACCGTGAGTGTGGTCAATGTGGGGGTGAATCGGAATGTCTGGGTTAGGTTCAACGTGAGCGTGTTCTTTGTGGCATCTACCTCTGTAACGCTCCCCATTGCCATTGCGAACCTGTCTTTTCTTGGTGGCTCTGCGGGGGTTCCGGGTACATTCGGGAGGATGGTAACTACCGTGGCGTTGACAGTGCGATTTGTTGGGTTCACGTCGCCTTGTACCATCACAAACTGCCCCTCTGCCAGTGTGCTGGTTACGCCAGATTCTGATTGGAGAACCTGCGTGCTTGCGGAGAGGTTGATTGTGAAAGGTTGTCCATGCGGTGGGTTCAGCTGGAAGCTAGCTCCGGCTTGGAGGTTGGAGACGACGCCCGCCAATCGGCAGATATGGTCTTTGAGATCAAATTGAGTGGCATTCCCATGATGGAGGGAGGGGCGCACCTTGTTCCCGATGAGTTGGAAGGCGGCGAGATCAAAGTCGATCACGATCTTGTCGCTCATGTTGCCCACAGGAGCTGTATAGGCTAGAGTCACTTGCCCGTTATTATGTGCTCCGATATTGGAGTCTACGGAGACTTGGGTGCTAGTTCCCCCTCCCGTTGATTGCAAGGTGATCTTTTCATCAATGGTGACGCGAATCTGCGTGTAACCGGCATTGGGGGCGTTGATTCGGCTCAGGAGCTGTGCGGAGTTTCTGAGTGTTGCCACGTCGAGTGTTGTGCCTGTGGTGTCTTGAAAGAGGGTTTGGAATGTGGTTCCATCGGTACTGCCTTCGACCTTGTACAGGGTGATGAGTACCTGACGGAAGTCGTCACGGAAATTGTCGGTGACATAGAGGTCCACAGATCGGGAGCCACCGTTGAGGCTATTGCCCCCTCCGTTGCTACAGCCACTGAATGAAACGAGGGGGATGGAGAGGGCGGCGACAAGGAATCGCCACTTCCAACTATTTTTGTGCATCATGGGTAAAAGATACACTCCTTCCTTTGTTTTGACGCATGTGCGTCTGATCAAACGGTCGTAATCGGATGCGTACCCAAAGGAGAGTGATCGGTACTACCCTTAATGACGGGTGAACTTTGTGCTGGAAACAGGGCTGAAGAGAATTTTCATCAAAAATTCATACTTTTCGAGTATCTTTGTTTGCAAGGGAGTTGTGAGTGTTGCCAAAGTCTATCCTTATGGATGTACTTGGGAGGAGAGAAGATGCGAATTCTGCTAGTGGAAGATGATGTCGCCATTGCCAAAGCAGTTCGGCGGGGGCTAGAACAGGCGCGGTTTCAGGTAGATGTGGCGGAGGACGGACGGATGGGGTTACAGATGGCACGTGAGAACGAATATTCTGTTATGATCCTGGATGTGATGCTCCCTTACATGGATGGCTGGAAGGTGTGTGAGGAGTTGCGGTATCGTCGTAGTCGGCTTCCTATCCTGATGCTGACAGCAAGGGATTCTCTGGAGGACAGAGTGAAGGGACTTGAGACAGGGGCAGATGACTATCTTCCGAAGCCGTTTGAATTTCCTGAACTGTTGGCGCGAGTTCATGCGCTCATTCGGCGGGACAGAATGCATCGCACGCGGGTTGTGCGGATAGCCGATCTGGAGATCGACACGGGACAGAGACGCGTAACGCGTAGAGGGGTGACTATTGGCTTGAGCCAAAGGGAGTATGATCTATTAGAGGCGTTGGCATCTAATGAGGGGCGCGTCCTCACCCGCGAGGTGATTCAGGAGCGTGTGTGGCAAGATGAAGAGGGTGTTTCCAATGTGGTTGATGTCTACGTGGGGCTTTTGCGTAAGAAAATCGATGCAGGGCATGAGGCGAAATTGATTCATACGGTGCGAGGCGTGGGGTATACACTGCGTCGTCCTGCAGAAGAGGAGGCAGAATGAACTCTGCTACGACTGGAGTGGGGCGTATTCGACTCTTTTCATCGTTGCGGACGCGACTTGTGCTGTGGAATATTCTGGCACTCGCGGTTCTGCTGATCGCGCTTGGGTGGATTTTGCGCCTGCTGGTTCGGACTGAGATGTTGCGCTCTGTCGATATAGAATTGGCGCAACGTGCTCGCCGTGTGCGGGAACGCCCCCCGCCCTGGATGGCTCCCCCTCCCCCCATGGAATCCAACGAGAATCCTCCCCCTCCACCAGATGGGCAAGAGCGACCGGGACCGCCGGAGGGGCGATTCGAAGGAGGGGGTGGCAGGGAACAGCCTCCGCGTGAGAATGAAAGGTTTCGTCGTCGCCCGCCTCCGCGTGAGGAGAGGCTTGCCGCCGATGGGAGCAGAGCCATGCGTCCTGCCTACTTTGCGCCTCCACCAAAAGAGGGTGGCACTCGCAAAAACAGTCCGACGCCCTGGGACAAGACGGGATACGAGCAGGCTTTGCAAGGGCGTTCTAACTATCAGACGATTCAACAAGAGGGAGAGCTGATACGAGTCTTTTCGCTTCCTGTTATCTATCAACGCAGAGTAGAGGGGGTTATTCAGGTTCCCTATGCGCTTACTGAGGTTTACCGCGCTGTTGATGGCTTGAATCAAACCTTGCTTCTATTGGCTCCTGTGGCACTCATTGTTTCGGGTGCTGGGGGGTATTGGATGACGGGCAGGGCATTGCAGGCGGTACAGGGCATTACGCGTGCCGCACAAAGGATTGGTATGGATGCGCTTTCTCAGCGTCTGCCTGTGCAAGGGGACGACGAGCTAGGGCAACTCGCGGGCACGTTCAACGCGATGCTGAACCGCCTAGAAGACGGCTTCAGGACGAAACAGGAGTTGATCGAACGGCTGAATACCCTCATTGAGCAACAACGCCGATTCACTGCGGATGCCGCGCACGAGTTGCGAACTCCTTTGACGGCTATCAAGGTGAATGCGAATGTGACTCTGAATCACGATGCGCCACTGGAAGAGTATCGTCAGGCGATGCAGGATATTGACACAACGGCAGGAGGACTTGCGCGTTTGGTGGATGATCTCTTACTGTTAGCCCGCTCTGATAGTGGGCAACTTGCGCGTAACCCGATAGATATGCCCCTCGTGGAACCCCTTATTCAGGCAATATCGCGTGTTCGACGATCAGACCGTGCGCCTTTGGTTTTGGAGATGGAGGATCAATCGCTTTTGGTAAGCGGGTGTGAGGATGAACTGATCCGGCTTTTTACAAATTTGATGGAGAACGCGGGGCGCAACACCCCCCTTGAGGGCAAGATCACGATTCGGGTGACACAGGAGGGAGAACAGGCTCTTGTGGAGGTTATCGATACGGGAACTGGGATCGCGCCTGAACATGTGGCGCACTTGGGAGAGCGTTTTTACCGGGTCGATTCCGCGCGTGCGCGTAATGCAGGCGGAAGCGGTTTGGGACTGTCTATCTGCAAGGGGATTGTGGACGCACATGGGGGGAGTATGCGAATTCTGAGCGAAGAGGGGAAGGGGACTACAGTGCAAATTCGACTGCCGAAATTCACTTTGTAGCCCCTCACTTCTCACGAAAACAGGCTCTCGTTAGTTAAAGGCGATTTGAGGGCTTGGGATGGGCGAATGTGTCACCAGGGATTTGCGGTACAGTTCGCCGTCACGATGATCGAGAATCAGATCGGTGCAACCGGCATAGGTTTCCAAGAGCCGTTGGGCATGTTGGTCACAATCTTGTTCGGAGGGGAAAAGGGCTGCCATTTGTTTTGCGAGGGCTTTGGCATCTGGAGCCGTTTCAATGGGGGTGACGCTCACGCCGCCCTGATTGTCTATGGCGACAGTCGCTTCCCAAGGCAGGTAGCAGTATTGGGACAACAATCCGACGATATCGGGAGTGATTGCCTGTCGCTCTGTCCATTGAAGATTGAAGGAGAAGGTAATGAGACCCGCTTTTGCCTCATAGAGTTCAAAGACGGCTTCTTCGTTGGGGAGCGCCATAATATCGTAGGAGTGGGACATGACGAGGAGTGCCAAGTCGTCTTCGTTGTCTGTATTATCTCCGGGTACATAGGAACGGATCGCGGCAGGGTCGATGTCCCACCACTCGGCAAAGAGACGTGCCAACGGTTCCGAACGCTCGCCAAGCCAGAGGAGCCGATTGGGGGCATAGCCTTTTTGGTCAAGCGCGGCGGCTGTCACTCCAACAATCTGAGCGATCTCCTGAAGGGGAGGGGCGCAGAAGGCGAATCGCTCACCGGGCATACTCTGATCGGAATTTAGGGCAACAATCGCGCCGCGCGTTTGGACATAGTGCCACTCACGCAAGGCGAGTTGCTCACGACCATCGAAATCGTGGATGCGGGCAAGCAGATCGCCTGTCTCTTCAAACCACTCTTCGAGCGCGGGATTGTTTACCAAAGCGTCTTCTGTGATGATTCCAAAGAGGGTTTCGGCTTCCGGGAGGGAACGCAAGAGGGCATAGCACTCGGTCATTTTGAGGATGAGTTCAATGGGCAGACCTCCATACGTATCGTTTAGGTCTTGTAGGATGTCGGCTGCCTCTTGGTATCCGCTGAGTTCCATAAGGTTTTGCGCTAGTTCGACGCTCACATTTTGGTTTAGCTCACTCTGCTCTTTACCGAGTAGTGCTTTGGCGCGGGCATAGAAGGGGCGAGAGACGATCATCTGCCCCATGCGAAAGAATCGCGTGCCGATGTCGTAGTAGGCTTGAGGGCTACTGGTATTTTCTCGCAGGTACAGGAAGAGTTGAAGCTCTTCATCTGAAGGCGCAGGAACCTCGGCTTTTTGCTCTAGTGGCAGTTGGTTCCAGAGAGCCGTCTGCTCTGCTTGCGCTTTTGCCAAGAGGTCACAGGCTGTCGCGAGGACGAAGTCGCTGACAACATCCTCCTGAAAGACAACGACCATACGCTGTAGGGCAACTCCTGTGCCTCCCTGCAAGGCGATGGCTTGTATCTGGTCAACCATTTGGCGCACCTCGCTGGAGGGCTGTGGACCGCTAATAATGGGCTGTCCGTCGGGACCCAAAATGGACATTTTTTCTATCTCCGTTCAACATGGTAGAGTATCTGACTGAGGGCGACAAGTGCCGCCGTTTCGGTTCGCAAGATGCGCCTTCCCAAACTAACAAGAGCCAAATTCACCTTTTCGGCTTGGGATACCTCCGTAGGACTCCAGCCGCCCTCTGCGCCCACCGCAAGGGTGAGGGAAGGGGGAAGGGAGGGCAGTCTTTCGAGAAACTGCGCGAGAGAGGGCAGGTTCGGGGCAGTGTGTAGAAGTAGAGTGGTGTTCGGCTCTTGAGCTTCTGCCCATTCTCGAAAAGGTATGGCAGGGAATACTTGTGGAATAAAGAGTCTGTTGGACTGTTCGGCAGCACCTTTCGCGATATGTTGCCAACGTTCGCGTTTTGTGGCTTCCCGTTCTGCTGAGAGTGCAACGACGCCCCGTTCTGTGATGAGAGGCTGAAAGGCAGTGGCTCCTACCTCTGTGCCGTGCTGAATCACCTGCTCAAACCTATCTCCTTTGCCCGGTGCTTGTGCCACAATGAGGCGTAATGGGGGTTCCGTTGCGAGGGAGAGCGGAGAGTCTATCTGCGCGGTACTGCTGTGCCTCCCCATTTCTGTGAGCGTGGCGCAAAAGGCGTTGCCTTGATTATCGAGTAGCACTAGCGATTCGCCGAGGCGCATCCGTAGGACTTTTGCAATGTGCTGATGGTCTTCACCGAGTATCTGCGCCGAATCGGCTGAAAACTGGGCAGAAGGCAGAAAGAGGTGAGGCATGAGAGGTCGTCACACTGCCCAAGGATAGCCGCCACGCGGAAGAGCGGGCAAACTCTCCTCTGTGGAGGGGGCTTCTGCGCCCGGCTTTTGAAAGGCGAGGCAAACCCATATATCTTCGTTGCGGGTCTCAAGGTGGGTTAGTCCCAATGCTTCGCAGGCTTGCTTCACACGGTCATGGTACTCCTCCACAATACCGGAAGCGATGAAATAGCCTTGTGAGTTGAGTCGGGGCAAGATGGTAGGTACAAGGTCTATGACGATTTGGGCAACGATGTTTGCAACAATAAGATCACAACCTCGCGCCTCCGTCTCGAACTCCTCCATCTCCTCTATTTTGACGGTCTTTTCTAATTGGTTATACGCGACGTTCTTCCGCGCCGCCTCCCTCGCCACAATGTCGATGTCTGTGGCATGGACGATGGAGGCTCCTAGCTTTGCGGCGGCAATGGCAAGGATTCCGCTCCCCGTTCCCACATCTGCAACGACGGCTCCCGCTTGGAGATACACCTCTAGGGCTTGCAAGCAAAGGCGTGTGGTGGGGTGTCCTCCTGTCCCAAACGCCATGCCGGGATCAAGATGTAGGACGAGGTCTTGGGGTTCGGGAGTATATTCTTCCCAACTGGGCTGAATGACGATCCGTGTCCCAATACGAGTGGTGTGGAAGTGCTTTTTCCATGCTTCTGCCCAGTCTTCGTCGTTTGCGAAGTGGAGAGTGATCTCACCTTGAACTGGCGGCAGCCCAAACTCCGGTAGTCGTTTGAGGTGCAGATAGAGGGCGTGAATCTTGTCGCCCGAATCGTCGGTGGCAGGAATACTGCCTTGAATGAGGACGGGGTCTTCGCCTTGTAGCACCACGCCTCCGCAACCAGCTTCAAGGAGTGCATCGCTGATGGCTTCGGTGGCTTCTGGGTGGCAGGGAACGGTAATTACAGTCCAGCGCATGGGTTAGTGTCCAAAGAGCCGACCAAAGAAGCCTTTTTGCCCCTCATGGTGTTCGCCGAGGGATTCGGCAAAACGTTGCAGTAGCTCTTTCTGCTCTAGGGTGAGATGTGTGGGCACGGCGGCATGAACCGTGAGATTTAGGTCTCCGGGTTTTCTCCCTCGAATGTCGGGGATACCGCGTCCCTTGAGGGTGAAGGTATGCCCTCCCTGTGTTCCCTCAGGGATACGTAGCTCTTCTGAGCCGTTCACAAGAGGTGCTTGAATGGTTCCACCAAGGGTGAGGGTGGGAAAGCTGACAGGGATGGTGGCAAAAAGATCGTTGCCTCTGCGTTCAAAGAGATCGTGCTCTTGTACGTGGAGAAACAGATAGAGATCGCCCGCTTCCGCACCATTGACGCCAGAATCCCCCTCGCCGCCAAGTCTCAGTCGCATACCGGTGTCGGCTCCTGCAGGGATTTTCATCGTTTTTTCGACGGTGCGTCGGCTCCTGCCTGTGCCAGAGCAGGTGTTGCATGGGCTGGTAATGGTGACGCCACGCCCTTTACATCGAGGGCAGGCTTGGGTGGTATGGAAGGTTCCGAGGAGGGTATTTTGTGAGAAGCGAATCTGTCCTGTACCACGGCATTGAGAGCAGGTATCTGGGGCTGTTCCGGGCTTTGCGCCAGAGCCGTCACAGGTGTCACAGGTCTCTAGGCGTTGGTATTTGATGGTTTTCTCGGCTCCGGCAGCTGCCTCTTCTAGGGTGAGTTCGAGGTCATGGCGCAAATCATCGCCCCGTACCTCCGTGGCATTACTCGAACGCGAACCACCCATAAAGTCATCAAAGAACGAGCTGAACATATCTCCAAAGGGGTTTGCCCCATATCCTTGCCCTGCGCCGTTATTGGCGAAGGCGGCTTCTCCGTAGCGGTCGTACTGTTGGCGTTTGGTGTCGTCACTCAGAATCTCGTATGCGACTTGAAGCTCTTTGAACTTGTCGGCGGCATCTGGCTCTTTGTTGAAGTCTGGGTGAAATTTTCGCGCGAGGTTTCGGTAGGCGCGTTTAATGTCGTCCCCCGAAGCATCGCGTTGAACACCAAGCAACTCATAGAAATCTTTGGACTGGGCTGCCATGCGATTATCGTCTCTCCTCTACCTGAACGATACGGGGTGTATCCTGTACCCCACCCAACAGATACCCATCTCCCTAATGTGAGAGATGGGCTTGACCGATTGGATAAGCTGAGAGGGCAAAGCAGTTTTTGCTCTCACCAAGCCTATCTACTGCTGTGAGACTCTTAGTCGTCGTCGTCATCGTCAATAACGGAGTCGAGGTCGTCGTCGTCGTCAAGAGATACGAGAAGCCCTTGTGTCTCAAGGACGAACTCATCCATAGGGCGCACCTCTTCATCGTCCCCGTGCAGGAGCAAATCGTCTTCATCATCGGAATCGGGCTCTGCGGCACGGAGGGCAGACGCCGCATCCATAAGGCGATCTTGTCTGGAATCCATTGCCAAGACGGGACCTGCACCAATAATGTCTTCTATAGTCGGCTCGGTTGGTTTGAGCGCTCTCTGGTGTGCGGTGGCAGAAGGGTCTTCGATATGACGCGGAATGATGAAGCCTTCGGCGATCTCTTCGAGTGCGATGGTGAGCGGATTGGGCGATTTGCTCTGTACAAAGCGGGCGGCACCATCTTTGATCTGACGTGCGCGTTTTGCCGCGAGAATGACAAGGGCGTACTTACTATCAAAGGTATCGAGTTTGTCGGGGGAGGGGTAAATGCTCATAATCGGTATGTAAACTCCTCTTTCTGAATCCCAAAAGCAGACAAGACAATGCTATCATTGGTAGAAATCGTGTCAAATTTGCACCGTCTATTATACCGCATAATGGATGCGATTTGTGCCTCGTTTTTGGGCTCTTAGTGCAGGTAGGCGGTATAAGTCTCTTCCCGATAGGGTGTAAACCCACGTGCCAAGTAGTTTGGGAGGGCTACAGGACTATCCAGAGAACAGGTGTGGAGCCAAACTCGCGTCGGGTTTTGTTCCCATGCTTCGGCTATTGCTGTGGAGAGAAGATGCTTGCCTAGCCCTTGCCCGATAAACTCTGGTAGTAGCCCAAAGTAGGCGATTTGCACAGAGCCATCTTGCTCTTTTATCAATTCGTAGTAGCCTGCGGGGGCGCCACCTACGTAAAGAACGCGCAAGAGTAGATTGGGGTCATTGAGATAGGTGCGGAGTTCCTCCTCACTCCATTCCAGACGGTCTACCCAATGGTATTCCTGCCCAACCTCTCCATACAAATAGCGGTAGAAAGAATTGGGGCAGAAAGTTATAGGCACTATAAGGAGTTCGGGAGCCTGACTCCACGCAGGGCGAAAAGCGGCAATGTCTTCCATTTGTAGGTGGGTTCTCAGTACAGAAACGGGGAGTTTTTCGCTAACGGATTCCATTTTTCTCTTTCGGGCATCAATGTGCGGTATTCTTGTGGTTCAAAGTGCTACAAAAGGGCATTACCTCTTGCAGACAAAACAGAGCGAACGGGCAGGAATCCCTGCTATATGGAGCGAACTTTAGGGCAGTGTCCTCGAACTCAGCCCCTCAATAGGAGATATTTCACGTGCCAGAACTGAAGACCTGTTGGATCGATGGGAAAGCCCTGCCGAACCCTATCGGAGAGGTGAACCCCACGATTAACCCCGCGTCGGGAGAGACGCTTGCCCAAATTGCAGATGCGACTGCCGAGGAAGTAGACCTCGCTGTGCGTGCTGCTGACCGTGTTTTTGCGCGTGGCGATTGGCGGAAGATGCCCACCTCAAAACGCTCTCAAACTCTGATTAACCTCGCCAACCTGATTCGTGCCAACGCGGAAGAGCTAGCACAACTAGAGTCGCGCAATGCAGGGAAGACGATCACCGATGCACGGGACGAGATTCAGTATGGCGCAAACATACTACAGTTCTTTGCGGGTATTTTACCCGCCTTTTGTGGCGAAACCGCACCTGTATCGGGAAATGGGATAGGGCTTGTCTTTCGGGAGCCTGTGGGTGTCTGTGGGCTTATCGTTCCTTGGAACTTCCCTTTTGTGGTGACGCTTTGGAAGGTTGCGCCCGCGTTGGCGATGGGAAATTCGGTGGTACTCAAGCCCGCCCCTGCCACTCCTCTCACTGCCCTGCGTTTGGCGGAGCTAGCGCAGGAGGCTGGGATACCCGATGGTGTGTTGAATGTCGTGTTCGGTGGCGCGGAGGTAGGGCGTTCGCTGGTCCTTCATCCTCTGGTACGCAAAGTCTCGTTTACGGGTTCCACCCGGACAGGCAAAGAGGTGATGAGGATGGCGGCAGAGGGGGTAAAACGAGTCTCTTTGGAGCTAGGCGGTAAGTCTGCAAGCCTCGTCTTTGCCGATGCCAACGTTGAAAAAGCGGCAGAGACCGTTTGGAGCGTCTTTGCGAACGCAGGGCAGGACTGTTGTGCCCGTAGTCGTATGCTCATTCAGAGAGAGGTCTATAATGATTGACGTTTAGACAACTGCTGTGGTCTTATTTGTCTTGTTTTTCGCCTTGTAGACCGTTTTGTATCTCGTCGCGGGGGTGACTTTCACTCCCTTTTGCCTCCCTTGCGAATAACCACGCGGTTGGGGCGGACGAGCCGGTGTACCCAA
>CAMCUQ010000004.1 GCA_945878775.1 Chthonomonas calidirosea | reverse complement strand
GACCAATTTGACCAAGCACACCAACAGAGATTCTTTGGGTATCATAAAGTTGCCTCCGGTTATGGATTTTCGCAACTTTATAATTCGGAGGTGACCGCGCAGGTTTCCTCTTGCGCGGTCAAATTCATTTATGACCAACCCTCGATTAGACCTGCCACAGGAAATGAGAATTCATCCTATGAGCTACAGTAACCCTGACAATAACCCTTTTCTAACGGATGCAGATGCAACGCCCTCTCGCCGTGAGATGCTTTGCCGACTCGGTGGTGGCTTTGGTGCGATGGCACTCAGTACCCTCCTTGCCTCTGATGCACAGGCGGAGTCTACTGTGCGTACTGCCTACACTTTGGAGCCGAAAGCACCCCATTTTCGCCCCCGCGCAAAGCGCGTGATATTTCTGTTTATGAATGGCGGACCCTCTCATGTGGACACATTTGATCCGAAACCCTCGCTCTTAAAATATGCGGATCAAACTCCAGACCTGATCAAGATGGCAGGGCAGGGCAATCCTGGCAAACTTATGCCTTCGCCCTTCAAGACTGCCCGCTATGGCAAGAGCGGTATTGAAGCTACAGACTTGTATCCTGAAGTGGGAAGCTGCATCGACGATATTTGTGTTGTGCGCTCTATGTATACAGACAACCCAAACCACGAGCCTGCACTCCTAATGATGAACTCTGGTAATATGCAGCCCATTCGCCCCTCTATGGGATCGTGGATCAACTATGGACTTGGCACTCTGAATCAGAACCTGCCGGGCTTTGTGGCTTTTTGCCCCGGCAAGCCCGTTGTAGGACCACAACTGTGGAGCAATAGTTTCCTGCCAGGGGTCTATCAGGGGACACATATCAATAATCGTGAAACCAATCCAAAAAAGATTCTACGCAATGTGGAGAACAAGTACCTCCCTCAAAGCGTGCAACGAGAACAACTCGATCTGCTCCAACAGATGAACCGTATGCACCTAAGCCAGCATGACCATGATACACAGTTGGATGCACGAATCTCCGCCTTTGAACTCGCCTATCGAATGCAGTTTGAAGCGCAAGACGCTTTTGACATCAGTAAAGAGTCTACGGCAACCCGCGCCATGTATGGAGAGGGCGAATTTGCAAACGCCTGCCTCATGGCACGAAGATTGGCAGAACGTGGGGTTCGCATTACACAGATTTACTATGGCGACGGGCAACCTTGGGACGATCATGGCGACATCCACAACCACAGAGACCATGCAAAGCATAGCGATAAACCTATTGCGGCATTGCTCAAAGATTTGAAGTCACGCGGAATGCTCGAAGATACGCTCGTTGTATGGGGGGGAGAGTTTGGGCGAACGCCGACCTCACAGGGTGCAAAAGGGCGTGACCATCATAGCCTCGGCTTTACGATGTGGTTGGCAGGGGGCGGTGTGAAGGGAGGAACCGTTTATGGTTCCACCGATGAATTCGGTTACCAAGCCGTAAATAATCGCGCCCATGTCCACGATCTGCACGCAACGATCCTCCATCTACTCGGACTAGATCACACCAAATTGACCTATCGGTATAGTGGGCGTGATTTCCGCCTGACGGATGTTCACGGGGAAGTGATGAAGGGCGTTATCGCCTAACGCCCTGCCTGCTCTTTGAACACAAAAAAACGAGTCCGCATTGGCAGAGGCATAGCCTTCCAAAGGAGTACCTATCGTGTTTCCATTCGCCATAGCTTTGGCTCTACTCACCCCCATCACTCTGCCCAAACCCACTCCTCCGCTTCCGCTGGGGAGTCTTCTGCTCACCTCTGCACAAAAAACTGTAGTCCAAAAACAGAAGAGTAAGCCAAAGCCGAATAAGGCTAAAGTGCCCCCCCCGATTGCTCAAAAAGAAGAAAAGTGGAAAATCTTGTTTGATGGCAAGTCGCTTGGCAGTTGGAAGGAGACGGAGTTTGGTGGGAACGGTGCCGTTCACATTGAGCAGAACTTCCATGGCGAACTGCCTGCAATCGTCGTAGAGACCGGAGCCTCTCTGAGCGGATTTAACTGGACAGGCGAAGCCCTGCCGAAAATCAACTACGAGATCACACTGGACGCGATGAAGATTGAGGGGAGCGATTTCTTTTGTGGCATCACCTTTCCCGTCGGTGCTTCGAATGTCAGCCTTATCTTGGGAGGCTGGGGCGGGGGCGCGGTTGGCATTTCAAGTATCAATCATCAGGACGCTTCCGAAAATGAGACGACCAAGTACCTCGCCTTTATGAAAGATCGCTGGTTCAAGGTCAGAGTTCGTGTCACACCCACGAAGATTGAGGCATGGCTAGACGATAAGCAGATAGTGGACTTGGAGACTAAAGACAAAAAGCTAAGCCTACGTCTTGGGGATATATCCCGCTCACTTCCCTTGGGCTTTGCTACCTATCAGACCTCCGGGGCATTTCGCTCCATCAAAATGCGTACCCTCGATGCAAAGACGGGGCGATAGCTAAAGGGGATCAATACATGATGAATGCCCTACTCTTGCTTGCCACTGTGCTCCTCTTCAACGCCTCACCAAACCCCACGTCTGCACCGTCCATCAAGCCCCCTTTAGTTCGGAAATGGAGCAAATGGATAGGGGAAGGGGCGGTGATAGGGGTACGCCATGGGCTTGTCTACTATGGAATATATCAGAGTGCTATCAGGTATTATACTACAGGTAAAGTGTCTTGGGGTGTTATTGGGCTTGATGTTAAAACAGGAGTGGAGAAACGCCGATTTCTGCCCACGATGAATATTCATAAGGCAGAGTTACATGGAGATACTCTGTATGCTCTTGGAGGGCATCCCGACTCCGATTTATGGAGCGATGTATTGTGGGCAATCAATGTAGAAACACAGCAAGCGCGTAAACTCCTCTCCTTTCCGAACCAGTCTCCTGATTTCACCGTAGATGCAGACCATATTTTTATCCGAAATGAAACAGGAATAGTTCAAGGCTATTCCCGAAAAACGATGAAGCTAGAATGGGAGCAAAAAGCACTCATTGGGAACGGTCAAGCTTCACTGGTAACTCCTTTTTCCCTTCACTCGAACTACCTCTTTATAGGTGATAAGGCAGGATATTTTTGTTTGGATGCAAAAAGTGGCAAGATTATCTGGCATAAACCCAGTCATACTGCTGCACTTCACCCTGTACAGACCGTTGCTGAGAGAGCCATTGTCCATTCTGATACGCTACAGTGTTTGGACCTCAAGACAGGGAAAATACTATGGAATACGATGGAGTACTGCTCCGCTAGTTATATAATGGGGAATCGCCTCGTAGTAGCTTTACAGGATCGGCTGATGGTATTAGATTTAGCTACTGGTAAGGTGCTCTTATCTCCCTCTCAACACATACAAGGGGCTGAAGAGCCGAGTCGTATCTCTACCTTGACCAACGCTCACAGTATCCTGCTCCGCACCTATCCTATAGTCTGCCTCACGCAAAAAGGAGAAGTTCTCTGGAGCCAAAGCACCGAGGTGACGGGGCGACCGATCTATGCTGATTCCGAGACTCTTCTGACAACGACAATGGATCGCATGTACTGCTACAAGCGAGGTGTGTCGCCTCCTCTTCCTCAAAGTCAAGCAGAACGCAAAGCTCTCGCGGAGCAACTTGTCTCCCATTTTGAGGAGTTGGATAACACGGAACGTATGCAACTCAATAGGCTTGTACCCTATTCGTTTCGTCCCCTTTTGAGCCGCTATATCCTCGAAACAAAGAGAGTGTTTAAGCCACACGAATATGTCACACAGAATACGGAACTGTGGAGTGATATTGAACCTTATCTACTTTCCACTTTTCAAAAACAGGACACACCGTTTCTCATTGACACTAGGAACAAAAATGAGAAAAGGTCTCAACTGACAGGCCAGCTAGAATACGTGACAGTTAAGATAGAACATATTCTCCGTGAAAAAGGAGACCCTGAAAAGAAGATTCCTCTATGTGTTAATTTGTTGCGAGAGCACCCTGACGAAGGTGTTTTCAATTATGAGATATTGGAAAGTATCTCTCGCTCCACACACCCCAGCGCAGTAAAGTTTATGATAGAGGCACTACAAAACCCCAAAGCACCTGCACTGTGGCGACATTCTGCATTTTCTCATTTGGCAGGAACGGGAGGGAAAGAGGGTGTTGAGGCGGTTCTCAAGGCACGCCATAAACGCGAAGCACGGAAGCCTTGGAATGAACAGATAGACCTTGACAATCTTGCAGTCCCAACAGATGAATGGCACAGTGATAAAATGGTGGCTACCAAGCAGGATGCTATGGGACGCACATGGGTTCTTTTGCAGAGTGTAATTTTGGGGAATCGTCAGGACCTGTTTATTGTAGAGAAGCGAGGCAAAGAGTGGATGAGACCGCTTTTTACAGGGGTGTGGAGAAAGGGAAGTAACTTCGAAAATATTAAGCCCTCTCCTACATTTCGGGGTATACAGGTCGGCACGCTTATTGCGGGTGAGTGGATAAAAGTATTTCCCGATGACCCAACTCTCCGTCAAGATGCGGATGGTGATGGATTGACCGATCTTGTGGAGGCGCGGCTTGGAACCGATCCCCACAAGGCAGACACCGATGGCGATGGGCTGAACGATGCCGTAGACCCCTGCCCCAATGCCCCGCCCCGAGAGTTGAATGATAGAGAGAAGATCATTGCGGCGAGTATTGAAGCCCGGTTTTTCTCTTCTAAAGCAGCCCCCCCTGCGGTCGTCTCTTTTGAGAATGTCGCCCCCTTTGAGATATATGGATATGACGGTCCAATGCTTTGGGCAGAGGGTGCCGCCTCTCATCCTCTCCGTGCCGTCTTTGGCGGAGGAGTGAATAGTATTAGAGTCGACGGCATAACCTATAGTGACGACTACAAAACGGCTTATGTTAGGGTTAGCCGAGGCTCTGGAAGTCTGAATGCGGATGGGAGTAAGGTGACTCTCAAAAAGATAGGGAATGAGTGGTTCGTAATAGATATTCAACAAAAGTGGATTTCGTAATTAGCAACGCTATCATGCGCTCCATGAAGCGCCTCACGGCTCTTATGGACAGACAACAAGGAGATGACTATGGCACTTCCAACAGAGGGTAACGGTGAAATCCGTACCCTAGACATTACCGACCTCGAACGCATTGCGCGGTACAAACGTGCGGGCTACGGTGGTTCGGTATCCGACGCACTCAACGGTCTTGGTGTGCGTGATACCGTCTTTTCCGATGAGTTCAAGCCCCTTCGACAGGGGATGCAACTTGTGGGACGCGCCCTCCCCATAAAACTCCACTCTTTGGTGGAACCACGCACCCCAGAGCATCAAGCAGAACTAGACGCACGTTGGCAGGCGGAGGGGGGACACCCTCAGAAGCGGATGATGCGTGCCGTTGTGGAGGCAGAAGACGGTTCCATTCTCTGCTTCGACTGCGGAGGAGATAGACAGCCTGCCCACTTTGGTGAAATGAGTTGCCAGTTGGCGTATTCGCACGGTTGCCGGGGGATGCTTTTGGCGGGAAACTGCCGTGATACTCAGTACGTTCTCAAGATGCCAGATTTTCCGCTCTACTCCTTTGGGACACGCCCAAACGCCTTCGGGGGATGGATTATTACCGAAGTCAACACCCCTATCTACCTGCCCGGTCACCTCACCCACTATGTGCGTGTCAATCCCGGCGACTTTATTTTTGGTGATAATGACGGTGTGCAGCTCATTCCGGCTCACCTTGTGGATGAGGTTCTACTCCGTGTGGAGAAGACCTTCGAGTTTGAAAACGCAGAGCGAGAACAGATCGCGGCGGGAATGTCTGTAGATGAGGTTTATCGTGTCTTTGGAGTGCTCTAAATAGCCCTTATTGACCACAGAGAAACGGGTTTGCCACACCAGAAGAGAGTAGGAAAAGACGTTGAACCTCACTTTGGGATTTATGCTTATGAGCGCAACATTACTCAGCCCAATGCCCCACCATACCAAAGTGCCAAAAGGCAACGCTATGCAGGTAATACAAAAGAGCCAAGATCGAGTCTCGGTTACGATGCAAGGGCATAAACGGCGCACACTCTATCACTCTCCCCAGACACCAGGCTATACTTGCTGGGCAAACATTTGGCAAACCCCCGATGGGAGTGTGATGGTCACTTTCACACAGGCGACAGGCTCCCTTGAGGGCTGGCGACCGCGTGCGCCCAAAGCGGTGCTTCACCGTATGCCGAAAGCGAATCAAGAGATAGCAGGGTACGACATGACGGGGCTAATGTTGGAGAACATCTTTCTGCGCTCTACCAATGGGGGCAAGACGTGGCGGAAAACGGGAGCCGAACCTTTCGACTCGTGCTTGAATGGTATGTGTGGCGGAGGGGTTGTTGCATTACCCGACGGGACATTTATCCGAGATATTTGGGGGCAAGACCTTCCGTTTTGGGATGTGCCATCAACAGGAATGATACAACGCTCTAAAGACGGCGGGAAAACGTGGAATGATCCAGAGTTACTTTCGTCCGATACGCACCTTCAGACCTGGCCCAAGCGCATTCGACGCCTACGTGACGGTCGCCTGCTCATGACAGGAGCCGCGTGTACCTATGATCAAGACCTCTGGACATGGGAGACGCAAAGCCCCAGAATACGCCCCTGTTTTTGGGTAAGCCGTGAGCCTGTGGGGATGCCCACAAGCCCCGCAAAGCTGACGTGGGAGGAACCCGTCTATCTTGCGCCAGAAGGAGCAAACTATGCGGGGGAGGAGTGGGATTTTGCTGAGCTAGAGAACGGCGATTTGTTGGCGGTTTTGCGCTTCGCTGTGTTCGAACCTTCGGGGAAACTGCTTCGCCAAGAGCGTCGTCAATGTCTGCTCACAAAGCGAGGGCAGACGTGGGAGCCTCAACCCTATGTATTGAACCCTTTCCCCCATTCAGGACACCCAGAGCTGCTGATGACACGCGAGGGGGTGCTTCTGCATATCGCCGCAAACGGAATCTGGTGGACAGCAGATAGGGGAGAGACTTGGACAAAACTGGATTTTCCTGGCACCGCCTACTATCCCAATGCCATTCAGAGAGAGGATGGCACCATTCTCGTCGTCAGCCATGTAGGGAGCGACGATCCCTATGGAAAAGTAGACCAATCCATCGTTCTGGATACCTTTCGCGTTCAAGTGAAACGGAGTAACGACGCCTCCGCTGTTCAAAAGTGAGCAGGCATGCGCGCTTTCTCAGCGGAACCCACTCTAATTGGGTTTCCATTCTGAGAGTTCTTTGACACGCTTGATTTTGCCGGGTGCGCCCAACTTTTGATAGACCTCTTCTGCCCATCGGTAGGTATCGGGGCAATCGCCTATTAGAACAATCTCCACGGGATAGAGCAGCCCCGCGATCTGTGGGAGGTCTGTGATGCGTAGACAGTTTAGCATCTCAATCGCTTCACCGCGCCCATCGGGACGGCTCGGCGCATTTTGCGTTGCTGGTGGAGATTGTAGCAGCAGAGTGCGTACTTTACCGTCCAATAGCGCGGCATAGAGGGCGACCGCCGCCATCTCTCCACGCGCCACCAAAGCGATATGCTCTCTTTTCACATCCTCTAGCGTCCGAATTGCTTCCAGGGCACGAAGAGTGTCCCAGACACGCATACTCGCAATGGTTCGCCCCGTCCATGCAGAGGCTCTACGAATGTGCCATTGCAACTCTTGACCCCACGCTGTATCCCCTGTGCCACGAGGTTCCACAATCGCTCTTGCCCAGTGGGAGGGGGTGCCACTGATGAATCGCTCCGTCTCCTGCCGTGTCTCCTCTGGTGAGCGAAGTGCCACCATTGTGGGGGCAGGTGAGGAAGCCTTGTTTGGCTTCTGAAACTCGCCATGCAACCGCCAATCCTCCTCGGTTGTGTAGGAGAAGCGACAGCACAGAGTGCCATTATCGAAATGAGACTCCTGCTTGAACTCGACATTCAGAGGGGGAGTACTGGCAGGAAATGCGTGGAACGTCTTCTCTCGTAGTGCATGGATGACCTCAAGGCGTTTTCGCTCCACATCGGCACGATCTGAAATCTTGGGTAGCACCGCACGGGGAACGAAAGTCTCCTGAATGACGCAGTTTCGACTCTCTCCCGTATAGCCATCAACAAAAACACGGAGTGTACTCTCCTCCTCTTGTGCCTTTGGGCTTTCGTCAATGTCACCGACTTGCTCTGGGGGAACCTCTTTGCCTTGCAGGTGCTTCATAAAGAGAGAGAATATCCCCGTGCGAGAACGTGCGTGGTAAGAGTGTCCTCCGGGAGTTTCGACGAGGTGTAGATTGTTTTTGGCGTCCAGAATTCCATACAAGCGTTCCAGCTGATGATGCACTTTGCGAATGGAACCAATGGTGAAAATATCGTCGCGGTCTGCGGAACCGATGAGCAAGGGGCGCGGGGCAATCAATGCCCCGATGTCGGCAAGGTCCCAGAGAGAGGTATTGGTCCACCACATACAGTCGCAATGACCATCTATGGTACGATCCGCAATGTGAGATGCCAAAGTAGCAGTGCCACAGATAGGAGCCGCCACTTTGATCCGCTCATCACCCGCCGCGACATACCAACTGACAGCACCTCCGCCCGATATTCCTGTGACACCGAGGCGACTGGCATCTACCTCTGGGCGTTGTGCTAGTAGATCAAGCCCTCGAATGCCATTGAGTAGTTCGACACCTCCCGGAGTGTACCCCTTACTGTACCAGTGCCACCAGCCCTCACGATAGCAACCGTGATGATAGCCGGGAATCTCACTATACTGTACAGTATCGACGGCAAGGCAGACGAAGCCCAACTCCGCAAACCGACGTGGATGCGCCTGATAGTGTATCTTTTGGGTGGAGGCGTGTCCGCAGACATAGAGCACGCCGGGGAGCTTCTCCGTGCTGCCGCGAGAAGGCACATCCTTGGGGATATAGAGGTTGGCGGTGACGAAAAGCCAAGGAAGACTCTCATAAACCAGTTTCTCAATGCGGTAGTTTGGGCGTTCAACAACTCCGGTCACCTGTACGACTGGCGGGGTGCGCTGTTCTATCGGAGGCAGGGTTTCCAGTCCCATCATGTCAAAAAATTGACGCCGCCGGTCTGGCAGAAGTTTCCGCCATGCCTCCGCATCCGTGTAGTCCGTAAGAGCATGATCTGTGATACGTTGTGCTTCTCGAATAAGATAGTCCCGAATGTTCATTTTCTGCCTTCTGTTGCCGATTCCTCGCAAGAAAATGACGGGGAATCCAAATTTGAATGGCGAAAGAGTGAGAGAAAGGTCTACACGCTTTGTTTGGAAAGAGGTCTAGGGAAACTGCATACCGTTCCAAAGTGTCTCTTCTGAACCATTCTCTTGCCTCTCGACTTTTTCCTGCTGAGGAGAGGCGAAGCCGTAGCCGAAGAGCGTTAGCAAGAAGGCAAGCCCGAAACCACAACGAACTATCCGCCTAATACTGGAGGCGATGACTTGACGAATATCAAGTGAGCGGTTGATTTGTATATCCTTAACGTCATGGAAAGTTCAATAGCACAGTGTCGCGGTGGGCTATGGGCGAAGTGAAAGACAATCTAAGCCATAGCAAACACGATCCCCCTGCAACTTCGGATTGCGTCCCACAAGGCGCACGCGAAGTAGGTTTCTTCCCTTCGTAATTCTATGATGCCCCAACGACTTCTGCCCCGAAATTTCAATGCTAGGTGCCCATGCATCTATCCTCATGGCAGGGTCGTTATTCACCTGTATCTCAACAATACCATAGTCGGGGGCGATAGTATGTCCTAGCAAAACCTCAAGAATCCCCTCATTCTCGCTCGTGAACTCGATGTCTACTCCTTCACCAATCTGCCCCATCCCAAATACCTGAGTATCCCTGCCCCAATCGTTTCCAAACGGCTTGAGGGTCTGGTACATGGCTTTGCCCCCATGCGGGATCAGGCGGCAGGTCTCCAACTCAATAGGTTGGTTCATCTGTTTGTTGGGGACATGCTCGCACACTTTCTTAAGGGAGACACGTACATCGCACCACTCTTTCGTCACCTTCAGCACGCGGAAACTCGCTTGCGCGGCGTCCTTGGAACTCCACTCCTCGTCCTCTGAAAAACAGATGCTCCTTGAGGGAGATAATTGAGCCTCCGGTAAATAATCTTCTGTGAACAGTCCCATATTTGCCTTCCGCACCCGCGCTTGATTCACACGATGCGCCAACACCCCAAATTTGTGCAATCCCGCAACCTTATCTATCCCCGTAGGCAGAACCGCCTCCAAGGTGAGGCATTCTCCGTATCGTTCGAGGGGAAGTTTCACCATGCGTAGCCCTTTGCGTTCTCCGCTGCGTGGGTAGATACGAATGGTCTCGTCGAGTGGGGAATTGATAGTACGCACCTCCTCTGGAGTAGTCCAACCGAGGAGTTCCTTGTGCCACATAATATGATCGCAGGTTATCCCTAACAAGCGAGGATGCGTTACCCCAACCCAATCACTAGAGTAGCTCATTCCGCTGGCAGAATGGCGCACCTTAGGGTTTTGTGTACGCACATGACCAATATCTAGATCGTGTCCAATCTCGTGAATTATTCCCGCGAGACTGTATGCTGACTTAATGTAAATAACCGAGTAAGGTTTTTCCGCAGTGTCATCTTGCAATCGGTAAAGAGGGCGATCTGTGGAGCCAAAGCCCTTTGGTGTGACCACATTAGGAAATAGCACAAGACCTGCAAACTGATGGAGGTCGTATTGCTTTTCCAGTAGGGGACCGAGATCGTCAAGAAGGCGTTTTTGGCTATACCATTTATCTTCAGGCCAAGGCCCCGTGTTCTGGTAATAATAACTTTGAGGATGGGGGAGCGCAAAGGTTTCTGTAACCTTTGACCCCTGTAGCGTGAGCTTTCCATTGGAAGAGGTGCGCAAGAAAACATCAGCACCAAATTGCGGATCATAGAAAAGGTCATAGAGATCGCGAGGCGTTTTGAAAACAGTGCCATTGGTGTCACGAAACTCAATCGGAACGACTAAGTAAGCGCGTGCTTCTCTCTTTGCTTGTGTGATTGGGACTTGGTGGGGGCGGGGTTTCGGCATAGGTTGCCCCGACGCTAAAGTGCCTAGACCAAGCGCAAGGAGCAATATACCAGCAATGTGAACCCCAACGCGCACAAGCCAGGCATCAATTCCCAACATGCAACAGCCTATTGCCCTAGCGGTCGGATTGATGACTAGACGAAGTTCGATTGAATGGTTCATTCGTAGAGATTCTCCTTGGAGGAAGTTTCAAAAGTGTAGTAGAGAGGGGGAATACGACTCCTTGTAGAATCTTTTAGTACCAACCAAAAAGCTTATAGGAGCTATTGAGGTCTATTATATTCGAATATGAGCAGAGATAACAAGTCTTTTCCGCACCTTGAACAGCCTCTTACGCAGAAAACTCAAGCAACTCATCCATATTCTGGAGGCTGTGGGCATTCACCAGTACATCTCTAGTCCATTCTCACAAAGAATGGGACATAAACAGTTAGACCGCCGTTCCATCGCTTGCGCCTTCCCCGCCAAAGCGGTGTATGACCTTCCAACAACGGAACTGCTTATCGAGATGCTACGTTTGCTACCGATGCTCCGTCGGCTCGGCGATTTTGAAACGAAACGGGATATTCCGAGTGCATCTACCTTCTCCCGTGCCTTTGCCGACTTCGCTGCTTCGGGGTTGGGAGATGCCGTACATCTTTGGGGCGCTCCAAAAGAAATACACGCCTCCCTAAATCGCTTTTGCCTCGGAAGGGGCGTAAATCTATCACTTTCACGTCCAAAGTGCTATTCTAACGCAGTTTTCAACAACGAAAATACGGAGATTTGTAAAAGCCTCCGAAGAGAAAGAAGAACATAAACAGCCCGAAATCAAACAGATCGATTCCTGTGCGCTTGGAGGGGTACAATAGAGGTGTGTGCTCCATGTGGAAAGAGGAGGTCTCTCGCATGCGAATCCTTTTGAGCTTATTTTTACTATTCGCAGTGTCGTTTTCGGGGCAGGCACAAACAAGGCATTGGGCTTTTCAAAAGCCTGTGCGCCCTGCTGTGCCAAAAGTGAAGCGTGCGACATGGGTGCGAAACCCGATAGACGCTTTTGTGCTAAAAGGGCTTGAAAAACGAGCTTTATCCCCCTCTCCGTCTGCGGACAAGATCACGCTACTTCGTCGTGTCACCTTCGATCTCACGGGTTTGCCTCCCACTCCCCAAGAGATAGCCTCCTTTCTTGCCGATCACTCCCCGAACGCCTATGCAACACGTGTTAGCCAACTTCTCAATTCTCCAAAGTATGGGGAGAGATGGGCGCAACACTGGCTTGATGTGGTGCGCTTTGCAGAGACAAATGGCTATGAGCTAGATGCAGAGCGTCCACAGGCGTGGCGATACCGAGACTATGTGGTTCGTGCCTTTAACGAGGACAAGCCCTATAACCGTTTTCTCCTAGAACAGATAGCAGGGGACGAACTTGCGGAGAAAAGCTTTGAGACGCGAGTGGCAACAGGATTTCTGCGGGCAGGAGCGCGTCATGTCGTTAGCGGGAATCAAGACGAAGCCGTAAACAGACAAGAGTGGTTGACAGAGGCAGTGAACGGAATAGGAAACGCGGTATTAGGACTTACTGTCGGTTGCGCCCGTTGCCACGATCACAAGTACGACCCCATTTCCCAAAAAGACTACTATGCACTACAGGCGTTCTTTTCGGCAACGGACGACTACGAATACAAACGCCATTCTGATGAGGAACTACAGAAGTATGAAGCGCAGATCAAGGCGCACGGTGCAAGCCTCAAACCTCTTGAGGCGCAGGTCGGTGCTATAGAGAAACCCTACTATGAAAGACTCCGCGCCGAGAAAGTCTCACGCCTCGAACCTCTCTACAAGCAGGCTCTACTGACGCCCGAAAAAATGAGAACCCCAGAACAAAGGGTATTGGCTGAGCATGCGGGAACCTTTACCAACATCTCTTGGGATGAGATGCTTGCCGCTCTCACCCCCTCCGACAAGGAGCGGCGTGCCAACCTGCGAAAGCAACTACACAAACAAGAGCAAGAGGCTCCCAAGCCTATACCTGCCGCTCTTGGTGTGTCGGAAGTGCATCAACCAATCCCCGTTACCCATATTTTGGTGCGCGGTGAGCCTCATGTGTTCGGCGCGACGGTCAACCTAGATTTTCCCACAATATTGAAGCCTGCCAGACTACCACACACAGGAGGAAGCCACGCCGTAACGCCAGAGTACCTCGCAACATTGCAGCTTAGGGACCTCGCACAAGCGGCTACTGGTAGACGCCTTGCTTTGGCACAATGGCTCGGACAGGCAGATCACCCGCTCACAGCGCGTGTCATGATGAATCGGCTTTGGCAGACCTATTTTGGGAAGGGCTTAGTGAGAACGCCCAACGACTTTGGGCTGAATGGGGAGCGTCCTACGCACCCAGAACTACTCGATTGGCTGGCGACGGAGTTTGTTCGGCAAGGCTGGAGCCTCAAGCAGATGCACAAGCTGATTGTGATGTCCAACTCCTACCAACAGACGAGTGCTTCTGATGCCCAACGTAACCGTATCGATCCCGAAAATAGAAGCCTGTGGCGACAGAACCGCCGCCGTATAGATGCGGAGGGGCTTCGAGACTCCATTCTCTCGGCTGCTGGAACCCTTAATCTCGAAATGGGGGGTGAATCCATTCGAGTGCCCCTTGAACCCGAAATAGTGGACACGATCTTCACGGAATCGGAGCCGGATAACCTTTGGTCCGTGGATCCCGATCCAAAACAGCACACGCGGCGGAGCCTCTATCTGGTGCGAAAGCGCAATGTTCGCCTGCCTCTTCTCGCGGTCTTCGATATGCCAGACAGAATGCTTTCCTGTGCGGCGCGTGGGCAGAGTGTCAGCGCACTTCAATCTCTCATACTGCTGAATAGCCCCTTCATGCAGGAGCAGAGCCGAAAACTGGCGCAATCTCTTTTGCAGAGCCAATCACAAGAGGAACCGCGTATGAGAACCCTTTTCCTAAGAACCCTGAGCCGTCCCCCGACAAACCATGAGAAGCAGGCAACAACACGCTTTTTGCGTGATCAAAAGAGGATACTGACGAGGCGAGGGGAACCTGAAGCCGAGATAGCAGTGTGGGCTGATCTCTGCTTGGCGATGTTCAACCTCAATGACTTCATCATGATACGGTAAGGCAAAAATGAACGAACACAACAACTCTCTCCCACTTGCCTATTCACGTCGTGATCTCCTGCTTCGGGCAGGAAGCGGCTTTGGTGGTCTTGCATTGGCTTCACTGCTTGCCGAAGAAGCCGATGCACAAGACCGAAAATTGAAACCAGAGCCACGCAAAGCCGCGAAGTCTGTCATTTTCCTCTATATGGTGGGGGGACCCAGTCAAATGGAGACATTCGACCCTAAGCCGGAGCTAGAGCGATTGCAAGGACAGCCCATGCCGAAGAGTTTTGGCTCCACCATTAAGAGCCAGTTCCTCACGGCAGGGACTCCGCTGTTGGGGAGTGCATGGAAATTTGCTAAGCGTGGGCAGTCTGGGATCGAGGTCTCCGATCTGTTTCCCCATATCGCTACCTGTGCAGACGACCTTGCGGTTATCCGATCCTGTTATACCGAGAGTTTTGTTCATGCCCCCGCCATGTATCAAATGATGTCGGGGCGCACGACTATGGGACACCCCTCTATGGGGAGTTGGGTGACGTATGGGCTTGGGAGCGCAAGCAAGAATCTGCCCGCTTTCTGTGTTTTGCCTCAGCCAGAGGGGCTACCGGAAGGGGGTTCTCCTATGTGGGATTCCGCTTATCTGCCCGCTGTGCATCAGGGAACGATACTGAGGAGTGGCTCCTCTCCTATTCTGCACCTCAAGCCTCCTGCCGGAATGAGCAGAGAGCAGCAGAGGCGTCTTTTGGACTATGTGAAGGAGATGAATGAGCAGACTCTAACGCCAGATGGAACCGATCTCTCTGCCCGCATCGCCTCCTACGAACTCGCCTTCCGTATGCAACAGTCTGCCCCTGAAGCGATAGATGTGCGACGAGAGACGGCGGAGACTAAAACCCTCTACGGCTTGGATGATGCAAAGAGCGCAGAGTTTGGGACGCGCTGTCTGTTGGCACGGAGGTTGGTAGAGCGAGGGGTTCGTTTTGTGCAGCTCTATTCTGGCGGAGGTCCCGTCAGTGTACAATGGGATGCACACGATAACATGCTAGAGAACCACGGCAAGATGGCAGGGATGACCGATAAACCGATTGCTGGGCTATTGAAAGACTTGAAGCGGCGTGGTCTCTTGGAAAGCACGCTCGTTATCTGGGGGAGTGAGTTTGGGCGGACGCCGGTTTCTCAAAACGGCAAGGGGCGTGATCATAACCCCAACGGCTTTACGATGTGGATGGCGGGGGGTGGTGTGAAGGCGGGTACTGTATTTGGCGCAACCGACGAAATTGGCTATCGAGTGGTGCAAGACCCTGTTCATATCCGGGACATTCACGCCACGATCCTACACCTTCTTGGGCTGAATCATCGTCAACTCACTTTTCTGCACAACGGGCGGAATGAACGCCTCACAGACTTTGCGGGGCAGGTGATTCAAAAACTCGTCTGAGTGGCAGTCTACTTTTTGGGAATGAAGAGAGAAACTGCTCCGCATCTTGCGTGCCAAAACAAAAGGGTGGGAACTCTGAGATACAGATAGGTGCAACGAAGCAATGATTAGTGTGAATATCTGCCAAGAAAACAAAGTGCAATGCAACGCGAATCCTGCGCTCATAAAAGAGGCTATTGGTGCGGGGCATCCTACTGTTTGGGTAGATGTGGAGACGCCTACAGAAGAGGATTGGAACCTTTTAGAGGAGCAATTCCATTTCCACCCTCTTGCCATGGAAGACGCTCGAATGCAACGACAGCAATCAAAGTTGGATCAGTATGAAGGCTACCTTTTTCTGAGCCTGCGTGCTTGGGTAGGATTCCAGAGTGCTACAAACAATATCCCAGATGTGACAGACGAAATAGACATTTTTCTGGGGGCAAACTATCTGGTTACGATCCATCAGAACCATTGCATTCCGCTGGGAGAGACGCGCCGACGCTGGCAAGAGCATCCCGAAATGCTCTCTAATCAGCCCGCTTTTCTCCTCTACGAACTCCTCGATACCATTGTGGACGACTTCTTTCCCGCCATAGATCAGATCGATGCAGAGATCGATGAGCTTGAAACCACGATATACACTACCACAGGCAATATAGACATTGCCCCAGCGCTTCGCATGAAGAAGAAACTCCTGCTGTTACGACAATCTATTGCGCCCATGCGGGATATGCTCAATCAACTCATTCGCTCCGATCAGACGCTCATTCCTGCCACAATGCGCCTCTATTTTCAAGATGTCTACGATCACCTGCTACGACAAGTGGAGCAGGTGGATTTGCATCGTGATATTGTTTCAGGAGTCCTCGAAGCCATGATGGCTCAGACCAGCAACCACCTGAATCAGGTGATGAAGACGATGACGGGCATCTCCACCATTATGATGAGTGCAGCCCTCATCACGGGTATCTATGGCATGAACTTTCAGAATATGCCGGAGCTGAAGACACAGTATGGTTACTATATCGCTCTGGCGACGATGGGGGTTGTCTCTATGATACTGGTCTGGTTTTTCAAGCGCATCAAGTGGTTCTGAAAAGGTTGCTTCGGAGTATTCACTCCCAATAGAGGCTCTGTTTTTGTGCGGGAGTCGCTTGCTTCTGGACTCTACTTTAGCCCTACCAGAAAGTCCTCCAGATCGAACACAAATCCGAACGCAAGAGCCACGCGCCAGAGTGCTATCTCCTTGCACACCTCTTCACGGGCGGTCTCTCGGTTTTCTACGGCAGTGGTCGCCTGCCGAATTGTGGAGCAGAGCAGACCGTGCTTGCTCATATCCGCCATGCCGCCTGGGGAGAGAAGCAGACACCAGTTGAGGGCAAAGCCCACATACACCAAATGGTTGATGCCCGACTCCTTACAAAGCGCGAATAGCTGGCGGGCGTTCTCTGCGATGCCTTCCGTACCGATTGGGCGCGCCTCTGGTGTGAAGTCGAGCTTGGCGAATCCGAGTTCAACATCGTTCGCATTGTGCCGACCCACAAAGACATTTTCTGAGCGGAAGCGACGCAACCTCTCTGATCCCGCAGAACTCTGGATGCTCTCTGGTGGGGTGGGGGATGTCTCTGCTATCTCGGCAGCATGCAGATAGCCAGGGAGATGTTGATAGTATTTGCCTCCGCCCACCACATGAAAGAGGGGCATTTGGGACTGACGAACAGCGGAGAGGAGCTTGGGAAAGACGGTGCGGGAGACCTCTGTGGCGCGGGGCATATACTCAACAGCACGGTGCCAACCGGGGTACTCCTCACGGGTTCCTGTCTCCCACGCGTGCATGACGACCAGAGCGGTGTGTTCTGGTTCAATCGCTAACTCGGTGGTCTTCCAACCACCGTACCCCTCTGCGGGAACCTCTTTTTCAAAGTCTGCATCAAACTGTTGGTAGTAATTGGCGCGCACGGCAGAACCTCCCTATTTTTGTGTGCGTAGTCGAACTGTTTTGCCATTCTTCAGAACATGAAGGAGTGCCTCACGCGCTCCAGAACGCAAGAAGACCTCTTCCTTTTCGAGGTGAAGCTCCACAAAGCCTACCCCTGGAGCAAAGATGAACTCCCATGTACCAACCGCCAGAGATTGTCCTCGATAGACCGCAATATCCTGCAAATTCCCCTCTGCATTGCGACGCAAGAAGGCAAGGTCGCCTGTGAATTTTAAGTTCCATCCCACCGAAAGGGCGGTCTGTTTTTCGTTTGGGTTTGTGGCGAGCCAGAGGTCTTGGCGTCCATCAACAAGACCAATTTCGGCTATAACACTGCCTTTTGGAGAGGCAATCCGCCGCACGGAGGTGAGGAAGGGTCTCGTTTTATAGGGCTGTATCACACTGACAAAATCCGACGCGAGCGTTCCCTTATCGGTTCGGCGACGCGTCATAACACATGGAATCCACTCTCCATCATCACTGTTATAGCCATTTGCGTTGATCCACCCTTCTGCCAACGAAGCCTCGGTATCTTCCGTCAGGTCATTAAGGCGGAGATGAATATCGGTTCCTGCCGGGAGCAAGTGCAGTCGATCCTCTATCTTCCAATCCACATTCCAGCCGTGTGATGGGGCGAGATCGGTACGGAAATGGCGCAGTTGGGTTTTGTGTCCATAATCGGGTGCAGCCTGTAGCGTCAATCCTGTGGCTGTGACACTCCCAAAGCTACTATAGGTCATTCGAGCATGATCCGTCCCGCCGCGAATGCGGAAAAGATCGAACACGTAGAACTCCTCTTCGGAAACATCTGCCATTGCCACCATGCGTTCATACTGCGCCAATTCATAGAGGTTGGGAGCCTCTGCGCGGACGGCACGCACCGTCTTGCCATCTGCCCAGAGGGTTGTTTTGCCCGCAGGCTGTCCCTCGTAGCCTTCACGCTTCTTCACGGAGCTAGCATGGCTTCGCTGGTTTTTCCCATCTACAACGACGGTATTGTGTGCCGCCGTCATTGTATACCAGACGGCGCGGGGGGCACCCCATCCTCCAAACTGTACAGGGGGATAGCCGAAATCTGGCAAGAGGTCTAGCCCGTAGGCGAACAGCCCGATATTTAGCCCATCAGCATGGGAGTGGTAACCTCCAGAGTCGTAGTCGAGCCAAAGCGCACGCTGATGCGTATCTGTGCCACCCTTCAGGATCGCTAAATGCCACTCTTGTTTATTTGTGCTACGGGCTTTTGGAAGGGAGCCGTGTCTTGAGATCACCTTCGCAACTCGCTCTTGAAACTGGACGGGGTTTGTGGCAAACATATCGTAGGGTAGCCCCTCTGTTTTATCCCCATTTGCATGGTAGAGCACCTGCACGAATGCGGGGTCACGGGTGATCTCATAGAGCTGCCAGAGAAAGGCGTACATGGAAGGCTCTACACCAGGGTGCTTTGTGAAGTTTATGGCGGCGTAGTTGAGATCGGGTTGGGCAAAACTGCCACAGTCTCCGATACGCGGGTAGTAGCGTTGCCCACACCAAACATCAATATGAAACCGAAACATTTCGGCAAGGCGCGGGTGTTTGTGCAGTAGCTCTTTCAGAAACGTGGGGTCGGTGCGCCCATAGGTTGCCAAGACTGTGGCGATATTGGCTGTCGCAAAGACCGCGTAGCCCGTCAAGCCTTTCTCGCCGGTAATACCATCGACGGATGCAGACTTCTCGATGACCTCTCCTAGAATAGCCCGTGCCTGCTCGCGCCCTTGCGGTTCGTTCAGCACACTTTTGAGAATCGCGACGGTCATCTCCGTTTGCGGGTAGTTACAATAGATTCGGTCGAGATTCTTTTGTGGGTCACGGAGGATACCATTCTCAATATTTTGGAGAACCTCGGCAGGGGTCGTTTTTTGTGCAGGAAGGGAGTAGCGTTTCGCCTTCTCTGCCAAAAAAGTTGCTAGCGCAGCATCCTTCCTCAACGCCTCCCGCACCATGTCATAGGCAAAAGCCATCTGGCGAGTCTCAATGCAAGCATCATGCCATGTGGAGACGTACCCAGAGCGCGGTGCTCCCTCGTACATAACCCCTTGCTTCCCAAAGTCATGAGAGGGATAAAGGTCCGCCACACGATCCAGCAAAACCCCTGCACGATGCGCGTACTGAGCATCACCCGTCACGGCATAAGCCGCCGCTAGTCGGAGAATGCCCCCTTGTACGAGTTGCTTCCACTGCCCATAAATCAGGTACGCTCCAATAAACCGCCAGCGGTTTCCCTCCGCCACATAGCCTTCGCCATCATCGACGCCGAAGGTGTACAAAGGGTCTTTGGGGTCAGGATGTTCCTTATTGTAGAGAAGGGAGCGGTCGGCACGTTGGGGATCGAACACATGGTGCGAATCGAGACCAGAACGGTAGAAGCGTTCAAAATCGTTCTTTGGAAACTGTTCACGGCAATGAGGACAGCGCACTTTCCAGCGGTGTTGGTGGGGGTCCATCACCCAAGTATACATGGGAACCCCTTTACGACAAGCAGGGCAGTAGCCATTAGACCAGACCATCCATGAGCGTTTAATGGTGTTGCCAAACATCATTTCCCAGAGTTGCTCATCGGTGTAGGCAAGCCAGGGCTTGGCTGCCGCTACGAGTTCATCTCGCATGGCAGTGGCATAGGGACTCTTCAAGGCGTTCTTACGCGCCCTTTGTATGAGTTGGGGAGACAAAAAGACGCTTCCCATTCTGTCTGGAATCTCGGAAGAGGGGCTAGGCACAGTTATCGTAAGAAAAAGTGCCGATACTACCAAGCATATCCCCAACGTTTGCATATTCAAGTTCCGTCCTCCTCATCATGTTAAGTGCGCCTGCCTAGTCGAGAAGAAAAGTTCCCCAGAGTTGCAGGATCACCGGGGTCCTCCGCAATAAGTTTTTCTGCACCCTTTGCCGCCTTCCGATAGGCGCGGGCATACTCCTCAATCTTTTGTGGCTGATATTTTTTGAACCAAGGAATGAAGAAAGTCCTTTTCCCGATACCATCGCTTATGGGCAGTGGTGGTTGCGGTCCAAGTAGGCGGTGTTGGTGGAGGGGAAGGTTAGCTCCGGGTTGACACGATGCGCCCTCTGCTCGAACTGCCTCTGCAAATCGGGTGATAGACAGCCCGCCTAGCTCCTCTGGGCAATAGAGTCCGTGAGCACCATACCATCCTGCCATGGTGCTGCCCGTTGCGGCTTCATCAACGCGGTGGGCACGGATACCGGGCACTCCTTCGAGCTTATCCCAAAAATGGTTCATCGCCTGCCGAATCTCAACGCACCGCTCATCATAAGCGCGGAGTTGGACGCGTCCTACGGCACTAGAAAGCTGATGCATACGATGCTTTACGCCTCCCAATGGCAACCCAACATAGCATTGAAGGTCTGGGGAGGTGATATTGGCGGAGGTGAATCGCTCATAATGACCGTAGGCAATAGCACGCTCATAAATCTCGGTGTTGTTGGTAACGAGCATACCCCCTTCACCTATCGCCAACGACTTTCCTGCCATCAAAGACATTGCGGCAACATCCCCAAAGGTTCCAAGTTTGCGCCCTTTATACATTCCGCCCTGTGCATGAGAGACATCCTCAATGAGTTTTAGCCCATGTTTGCGTGCGACATCCAGAATCGGGTCTAGATCGGCATGGTGGGCATAGTTATGGACGACGATCAGGGCTTTCGTGCGCTTCGTAATCCGGTGTTCAATATCTGTTGGGTCCATGCAGAGGGTTTGCGGGTCTATTTCGACAAAAACGGGCGTTGCGCCCAGAGTCCGAACAGGGAGAACCGCCGCCCAGTAGACCACACTGATACAGAGTACTTCATCACCTTGCCCTATGCCACAGCCAAAGAGTGCCCCCAGAATCGACGCGGTTCCGTTGCAGTAACCCAGTGCGTAGGTGGTCCCTTGCCACTCTGCAAACTCTTTCTCAAACGCTTGGGTGACATCCGTATCGGACATTGCCCCCCGGCGCAGCACCTCTAGCGTTGCCGCTTCATCTTCGGGGGTGATGATGGGCCACGTAAAGAGGTCTTCCGGCTTCAGCAGTACAGATTTCTCACCGCCTAGTATTGCCAGCTTCTCACTCATCGCTCTGCTCCTTATGCTAGTGCTATAGGGACACCGCCCGCTTTACGGGAATCTTCTGCTGTGAGGATAAAGGCGATAATCTCGCGCATCTCATTGTAAGGGATAGGTGCTTCGCCTGTTTGGAACATTTTGACCACTGCCTTGAGCATCTCGCGATAAAATGCTGCCCCTTCCACCTGGAATACTGCCTGCCCTTTTTCGTAGTGTGCCACCAAGCCAAGACCATAACTGCCTTCACGTATGCCACGCACTGTGCCAACATGACCACTTTTCCAGATTCCAGAAGCCACTTCACTCTGCTCCGTAAACGCCATCGAGACGCTCTGGCATCCGACACCAAGTAGGGTATAGAGCATCTCGACGCCATGAATACCATAGTGAAGCATTCCCGGATTCCCTTCATGGAGGGCAGCAGGAGTCCATACATCTGCGCTTAAGAGCTTCCCTAGCTCGTTCTGCTTCGCCTGTGCCGCAGTGATAACAGGGTCATAGCGCAAAGAGGAGCAGGACATAATCGGAAGCTTCTGCCTTTGCGCTAGCTCTATCATCTCTTGGGCTTCCGCCAATGAGCCAGCGAAGGGCTTGTCTACAAAGACGGGAAGCCCTGCTTCCAAAAAGAGTTTCGCGTGTGCAAGATGTTTGTTGCCCTGTTGTGATTCCACCATTACCGCATCGACTTTGCCAATCAAGGCAGTGGGGCTATCCACGATCTCCACACCATATTCGAGGAGTTTGGCACGATAGCCGGGGATGCGCTCAGGCATCACCTCTGAGACGCCAGCATAGCCGGCAACGACCTTTGCGCCTTCAACCCATTCACTTTCAGCAATAGCGATATGATTGAGGCGTTGTGTGAACGCCTCAACGTGCGACGTGTCGAAATCTACCAGTCCAATACGAATCATCTGTTCTCTCCTCTGCGCTACGGTACGAGGCGTAGGGCATTCTTATAAAATATCTTCTCTTGCACCTCTTGAGGCAATGCGAGGCTCACAAGGAATTCGAGCAGGTCGCCACCATAGTAGTCACGCCCAAAAAGCAGGCGGTCTGCGAACCGAATCGCGAATGCTTTCGCGTGTACAGGGTCACGTTTCAGGGCGTTCAGTGCAGAGCCTGCCGAGAGGTCCGCGCAGAGATTTCCGTGTCTTTCAAAAAGCCCATGAAGCCGCCCTCCCGGCATGAGGGGGCCTGTGGGGTAGGCAGAAGGGTCGGAAACGCAATCACCAGAGATTTCCCGCCAGAAGCCCGGCGCATGCCCTATGAAAGTCGTCTCTGGGCAGGCATCGAGTGCGCGTTCTAGGTTATCAATTGTCCCCCCATACCAATTTTTTTGGTAGCGCATCTCCCCCGTCGTTGCATCGGCAAGGTATGGCACATCAAGATGCAACACCACGGGGCAACCCAACTTTCCTGCCACACGATAGACTTCCAGACAGCGAGGATCATCGAAGCATAATCGAAACTTCCACTCCCCACAGACGCGTACTCCATATATTTTTACCGCAGATTCAAACAGCTTGGGTGCTTCAGAATGTTGAGGATGCGGAAAGTAGCCAAGGATAAATCTATCAGGATAGGCGTCACGTGCGCGGAGGAGATCGCTGAGAGGGATTCCTGAATGTGTGCCATCGGGGCGGATATTCACGGGATTCAATACCCCATGATAGATACGTTCGTCCTCGTGGGGTAAGACCTCCCAACTGAGCAACCACGCCTTGTCGATATGATAGGTATCCATGTCCGCGATCAATCCTACTGCATCGCGCCCATGCCAAAACACGTGTTGATGACTATCGATCCGCATTTTTTCGATCTCCTCCTGAAAGTATTGCTACACTCATATTCACCCAAACTAGGATGTAAAACCAAGTTAGACAGGAGCGATGCTTTGCCCTGTCTTTATCTTTTTGCAGGCTTTCTTAAAGACAAAAAGAGAGGATTGAGACTATGGAGGGCGCGTAACGGTTCCAGAAGACCTTCCAATAGGTAGGTTACGCGATGCTTTTCGGGAAGTTTTGCCATGCCTCCTATACGGCAGTGCAACCAGCGTGCGCGAATCGCTAATTCCATAACGCCCCACTCGTCCTCTGTCATCTGTTCGTGTTGAAGGTACGCCTCTAGGAAGGCACGGGTGCGATGTTCAGAGGGTGTCCATGTTTGGGTTAAGGAGACTATATCCGTTGCATCTATCTCCGAAGCACGCTCTCCGGCAAACAAAAAGACTCCATCCGCAAGGTCTAAGATGCGTGGTTGCACCGTTGCCCAATCGAGATCGAACACGCCAGAAACGTGATCCTCCAAAAATTTCAGGTTTCCGGGGTGATAGTCGCCATGCACCACCAATTTCGGTAATGCGTGATAGCGCGAGTCGGGGAAATCTCTTTCTAGTAAGCTTGTCTGTTCCTGTAAATAGGTATAATCTGCTACTGAGAGCCTCTGTTTTATTTCTGAAGAGAGAGCTTCTAGCCCCCCACGAATACCCGTTGGGCTATGGTAGCGTTGCCACTCCTTCCCCGCTATCGTTGGGAAATGGCGCGTTGCTCTATGAAATGAGGCAAGCCGACTCCCTGCCGATGCCAACTGTTCGAGTGAAGCGGGATCGTGGTTATTGCCCTTCTGGTAGGGATAAAGCTCGTAGACAGTCTCTCCCAACACGAGCCAACGCTCCTTAGTGCTTGTCTGTACCGCCAACGGTGTTCCAAGCTGGAAAGGGGCAAGGTATTCCATGAGCCTGTGATCGAACGCTACGAACCCCAAGTTGGCATATTTCGGGTTGCGGCGTTTGAGAAAGTATTTCCCGTTTGCCGTCTCTAGCGTCATGTTCGCGTTGGCGGTTCCCCCTCCCAACTCTGCTGGAGAGGTGAGCAAGCCGGCATTGTAGTGAGAGAGAACCGTGTCCAGTTCCTGTGGCGTAATGGTGCGCGTCAGCATTGAGCTTCTCTTATATTCTTGTAGGCTTTGCTTATGGCTATCATGTTCCACGCTTGCACGGAGTTTTTCCTGCCTGAAATGGGGTTGGGGCAGGAGAAAAGCGGCTGTCTCGCGAAAAGCGATTCTATCTTGCATTTTTCTGCTTGGAGGAGGCACAAAACCATGTATATCACGCTCTTTATGGATGTGGAAGACCCCGTTGCGCTAGAAGCGGACGATATTGTTAAGACCTGCGCCGATATTTTGACAGAGGAGAGCGTTCAGGCAACACTCTGCATTGTGGGAGAGAAGGCGCGACTGCTGAAACAGCGTGGGCGCACCGATGTGATTCAAGCCATGAAACAGCACGACATCGGGTTTCACTCCAACCTTCACTCTGTCCACCCCACCATTACAGAGTATCTTGCCGATAAGGGGTGGGAAGATGGGGTGAGCGAAGCCATTCGCAGAGAGAAGCCGGGGGTAGAGGCACTGCACGACGCTTTCAACCTCATGCCCTCATGCTTTGCGGGACCCGGCAACTCTTGGGGACCCCAGATATGTGGTGCTATGGAGCATCTCGGTATACACTCTTATGTCTATGCCCATACCCGTGTTCCAGAGGGGGGCATTCACCGTTTTAATGGGCTGACCGCCTATCCGTATGGGGGTGGCTTAAACGATGGCAACTATCACGACGACGCCACAGCCGAAGCCGACCGAGAAAGGCTGAAGCAGAAGCTACTCGAAGCGCGAGAGAAGGGCGTCTTTTGGCAAGAGGTCTTCTTGGGGCATCCCACTCGAATACTGCATGAGGCTTTCTGGGACCTTGCCAACTTTGAGAGAGGCAAAATCACACCGCCCGATGCCCTCATTCCTGCGCCCCGCAAATCACAAGCCGACCTAGACCGCGCTCTTGTGAACTTTCGCAAAGCGATCCAAATGTTGCGTGAGATTCCAGGAATAGAGATACAAACCATACGCCAGATGAACCAGAAACTGGCACCACTGCCAAACCATCACCTCTCGTCAGGGGAACTAAAGCAGGTTTGGCATGAGATAGAAGCCAACCTCAAAGCAATGACAGGATGGCCCATTGTTCCCGCCGACCTTGACCTGTCCAAAATCATCGCAACAACGCACGAACGCCTCTTTACATTGAAACGCTACGAGCTGAGCCGCCTACGAGCCTAAATCGAATGAAACCAAACGGGGAAGTATGCCGTCTCTCTGTCGTAACCCTACAGAATTTTTGCAGATTAGAAAAGAGGTAGTGAGAATGCTTCAAAAGAGAATCGGGTTTCTCTTCGCGGTTGGTGCGGTGCTTTTGTGTGGTCAAGTCTCCTTTGCCCAAACAGCACTGAAAGTAGATACGTTTGTTGCAGACTACATGAAAAAGAATCATGTACCGGGGCTTTCGCTTGCCGTCGTGAAAGAGGGCAAAATCGTGATGGCAAAGGGCTACGGCATCGCCAACTTGGAGGCAATGCACCGTGCTTCCGCCGAATCTGTCTACCAACTCGCCTCCGTCACCAAACAGTTTACGGCGACAGGGATAATGATGCTTTGGCAGGAGGGCAAGATCGGGTTAGAGGACAAGATCACCAAGCATCTTTCCTATCTCCCGTCGATATGGGGTGAGGTGACCGTGCATCAACTTTTGAACCACACCTCCGGCATTCCTAGCTACACCGATCTGCCAGACTTCTTTGAGAACGGGAACCAGAGGAGAGAACTCACTCCAACCGCGATCCTAAAGATGGTCTCCACAAAGCCCGTCGATTTTGCGCCCGGAACCGATTGGCACTACAACAATACCGGCTTCTACCTGCTCGGTCTCCTCATTGAGAAAGTGAGCGGTCAGAAGTATGGTGATTTCCTCAAAGAGCGGATATTCACGCCACTTGGTATGACTCAAACGCGCCTGAACGATATGCGTGCCGTTATTCCAAACCGTGTAACAGGCTACGCTTGGGAAGGTAAGCAGATTCGGAACGGCGAGTATGTCAGCCCGACGCAACCCTTTTCGGCGGGTGCTTTGGTCTCAACGGTGCTTGATATGGCAAAATGGGACGCCGCTCTCTATACCGAGCAGATACTCAAGCAATCCACGCTGAAGATGATGTGGACAACGACCCCGCTTCCCAAAAAGGAGCCTGCGGCTTACGGTTTTGGCTGGATGGTCAGCAAACGTTCTGGACACACTCTCATCTCACATGGCGGAGGGATCGACGGTTTTTCCACCTACATTGCCCGTTTGGTGGATGATAAAACGACGATCATTGCGCTCTTGAACCAAGAGGCTGGGAATGCCGAGCGTCTGGCATTTGGAGTGGCAGAAATCTATGTGCCAAGCCTGAAAGAGGTTCCCAAGAACGAGATCGCCGACTCTGATATGAAGCTCACGGGGACCCTTAAAGAGGTTCTGACGGAGGCGGTGCAGGGGCGTGTGAACTCCGATCTCTTTGAAGCGGAGGTAGCGAAGACGCTAGTCCCACGCATTCAGTCTGGTAAAGAGCAGTTGGCAGGCTTCGGTGCATTGCAGAAATTCCAACTCATCGAGAGGGTGGAGAAAGAGGGGATGCGTCGCCTTCAGTACCGTGCTAGATTCCAGAACCTCACCGCGAAAGTTACGTTTGTGCTGAACAAAGAGAGTAAGATCATCGGGATGAATCTTAGCCCCGAATAACCTGCAAGACACCCTGTAGGGAAGACTACAGGGTGTCTTTTTTGTCGAATTCTGCTTGTGCGGAAGGAGAGTGAAGGGGAGGAAGTGGGGTATAATGGGAAACACTCAATCGGGCTGAAATCCGTAGGAACCCTATGAAGACGGTTATTATCGTACCTACCTATAATGAGGCGGAGAATATACCGCAGTTGGCGGAGCAGATAGCGCGTTTTGCACCGGAAGCGCACCTCTGGCTGATGGACGATAACTCGCCAGATGGAACCGCCGATCTTGCGGAGCGACTCTTTGCCCAAAACCCTCAGTATGCATACTATAAGGTGATCAGGCGAACAGGAGAGCGGGGGTTAGGGCGTGCCTACCGTGATGGGTTCCAACGCGCTCTGCTTGCGGGCTATGATCGCATTATTCAGATGGACGCCGACCTTAGCCATGACCCTTCTGTTCTCCCACACCTTCTCGAAGCCACGAATCATGCCGATTTAGTGATCGGCTCACGCTACTGCTCCGGCGGTGGCGTGGAGAATTGGCCCCTGCACCGCCTCCTCCTCTCAAAATTTGCCGTCTGGTATGTACGAACCCTTGCCCATATCCCCATTTTGGATGCGACGGCAGGGTATCGCTGTTGGACAAACCGCGCCCTCACAGCCATTCAGTTGGAGACTCTACATTCCGAAGGATATTCGTTTCAGGTGGAGATGGGCTATCGGGCGCATCGGGCAGGAATGGTGATCAAAGAGATTCCTATCATATTTCGAGATAGGCAGTTCGGGCACTCGAAGATTTCGAGAAAAGTGCTTCTGGAGTCGTTTTTGATTCCGTGGAGATTGCGCCATCAACACTGGAACCCCGTGTCGCAAGAGAGGGCTTTGGAGCAAGTGCACGGCGTTAAGAAGTAGATTTGAGGACGAGGTCTATACAAGAGAGTTTGTCAACCTTACCAAGGGAGCGTACAGGTAGAACAGACAAGGAGATTTTGAGACGAGATGAGAAGGATTTACAACTTTAGCGCAGGACCCGCGATCCTGCCCGTACCCGTTTTGGAAGCGGCAAGCCAAGCCGTTTTGGAGATCAATGGCTCCGGTATGTCGATTCTGGAGGTTAGCCATCGCGGAAAAGACTACGAAGCCATTCACCAAGATGCCAAGGAGCGATTGCTTCGTGTGTTAGAACTCTCCGCAGAGGAGTATACCGTCCTCTTTTTGGGCGGTGGTGCAAGCCTTCAGTTTGCCATGCTACCCATGAACCTTTTGGGTAAAGAGGATACCGCCGATTATGTGCATACCGGCGAGTGGAGCAAGAAGGCGATTGGGGAGGCGAAGCGATTTGGAAAAGTGAATGTCGCCGCGTCTTCCGAGGACAGCAAATTCTCCTATATCCCCAAAGAGTTGAACTTGACGGCGGGGGCAAAATATGTCCACCTCACGACAAACAACACGATTGAAGGGACCGAATGGAAGCAGTTCCCCGACACGAACGGGGTTCCTCTTGTGGTAGACGCCTCCTCCGACATCATGGCGCGGAACATCGACTATTCACGCTTTGATCTGATCTATGCAGGGGCGCAGAAGAACGCGGGACCCGCAGGCGTGACGCTTGTGATCGCACGGAAATCCTACCTAGAGACAGCAACGGATGACATTTCGACGATCCTCTCTTACAAGACCCATGCAAAGGGCGATTCGCTCTACAACACCCCTCCCGCCTTTCCGATCTTTGTGGTGGGGCAGGTTGCAAAGTGGGTTGAAGAGCAGGGTGGCTTGGCGGTGATGCAGAAACGGAACGAGGAGAAAGCGTCTGTACTATATAGTGCTTTGGAGGCGCATCCTGACTTCTACGAGCCTGCGGTGACTGTGGAAGAGGATCGCTCTCTTATGAATGTCACGTTCCGCATTAAAAACGCAGATTTGGATAAGGCGTTTCTTGCTGGCTCAATAGAGCGTGAGATGGATGGACTAAAAGGGCATCGTGCTGTGGGTGGTTTCCGCGCCTCGATCTACAACGCTTTTCCCAAAGCGGGTTGTGAGGCATTAGCAGAATATCTCCATGAATTTGCGGCGAAGAACGCCTGAATTCAAGGTGAAATTTGTGTGAATTTGGGGGGGCTTGACTTCATCCGAAGTCAAGCCCCCTGTTTTGTTCTTAATCTTCGCTCGCGTCCTCTGTAGGTTGATGCTCATAGAGCAGATTCATACTGCTCATTTGACCGCGCAAGAGGTCACACTGTTTCCGCATTACCGTATCCATAGTACCGGGGGTGGGGAAGTTGACCCAATGCATGATCGCCGAGAGAAGCAACTCCTTGAGATAGGCAAAGGAGAACCCTTCCGTTGCCTCCGCGACACTCTGAAGCCCCACTTCAGTGAGTTGCATATCTGGATCAAGGCGGACCTGCCATGAACGAACATAGGCAACGCGCTCCTGCATCTCCGGCAGATGGAAATGGTACTTTCGGTCGAAGCGACTGGGACGATCCACAATGGCGGGATCAAGCCGCTCTGGATGGTTCGTGGTTGCGATCAAGATAATGCCCGTGTTGGCTGCGAAGCCGTCGAGTTCGTTCAAAAAGAAAGATCGGTTTTTGGCGTCGATAAGTGAATCGAGGTCTTCCATTATTAGGAGGCAGGGTGTCGTCTTTCGTGCTTTTTTGAAGACGCTTTGGATAGTTGCGTGATCCGTGGTGTACTGCTCTTTGAAACTCTTGACGTAGAGGCTTGGTATGTTTAGCCAGTTGATCAGGGCTTTGATGCAGTGGGTTTTGCCATTGCCGGGGGGTCCCACAAGCAGCATTCCACGCTTCCACGGAATACTATAGCGTTCAAAAAGGGTACGGGATGCCAGAAACTGCTCCATATCTGCCCGAATCTCCTCCATGAGCGTGGCTGGCAGGATGAGATTATCGAAGGTTGCGTTCTGAATGGAATGGTATAGCTCTTCATCTTTTGACCAACAGCCGTCTTGGAAGACAAGAACCTCTTCACGCAATGTGGTGTTCCAACGGCAAACGGCGAGCATAAAACCGGTGGCAACCGCTTCGGATTCGGCGATAATCCAGTGAATGGTTGTTGAGCTACGCCCTTGTTCAAAAGTGAGGTGCACAACTTCAAACGTTGAGCCGTCCCACTCAACGGTATACCAACCCTGTGTTATGCTTGGATAGAGGTTGTCTGTGTTTTCGTCCTCTTCATAGACCCAATCGACAGGGTTTAGGAAGTCGGAACGAAATTGCGCTTTGCAGTTTTCATGCTTGGCAAAATCGCGTATCCTGAAGTCCGAGTCGCTTGTTTCCAAAAGATATTTTTCGGAATAGCGTGCTTTCAGTGTGAGGTGAAAGGCGAAGGAAAGCGAGTTGACCTTGCGCTCAAGAGTGTCTAATACGAGTTGATTTTTGTCCATCACAATTATCTCTAGCAGGCTTTTCCTGCAAAACAGCCGAGAAGCGTACCTTTTAAAGCGTGCGGTGAGTCGCCCGCAAAGCATTATCGTCTCAGAAAGCGCATTTGATCAAGGAGATTGAGGCAAGGTTATCGAATATAGGGTTTATCTAGGTATTGTTAGGAAGGAGAGCCTGTGATGCCTGTGGAGCAAAACCTTATTCGGAACGGTGATCTCACTTATATGCAGGGAACTCTTCCAGAAAGTTGGGATCGGTGGTCTCCTCGCCCCGAACTGGCTCCGGGCTTTGCCGTTGAGCCGATGGGGGTGGCAAAAGGGAAGGCGTCTCTAAGCGTACATGGGTACGATAATGGGCAGATAGGCTTCTGGAAACAGAGGTGCGAAGGGGTAGAGGCTGGACAGTGGTATCTGTTTTCAGTGCATTGCCAGATTTCTAAGATCGCGCTTCCGATAGAGTCTCTCTGGATCAAACTAGAGTGGCAAGATGCCTTGAAGAATCCTATTGAAAAATGTATAGTGAGTGGCTTGAGACGCAAAGGAGAGGATATTCTCGTTGAGGATTCTGTCTTTGCGCCGAAGGATGCGGTATCTGTGGTGCTAGAGCTAGGGCTAAAGCACTGCACGGGAACGGTACGCTTTTCGGAACCCTCTCTGAAGCGTGTGGCTTCAAAGCTTGCACGCAGCGTGCGGGTGAGCACGGTGTGCTACATACCACCAGAGGGGACGACACCAGAAAAGAACCTTGCTTTTTATGCCGAGAAGATCGATCAGGCGGGGCAAAACCATTCCGATATTGTGTGCCTTGGAGAGACCATAAACTCCGCTTTCACGGGACGAACGCCGTTTGATGTTGCGGAGTCGTTGCCGGGACCCTCTACCGATGTGTTGGGAAGAGCCGCCAAAAGGAACCGTATCTGGGTTGTGACGAGCCTAAACGAACGCGAAGGCAACCGGGTTTATAACACCGCTGTGCTGATAGACCGCGAGGGGAAAATCGTAGGGAAATACCGAAAGACTCATCTGCCAGAGACAGAGATTTTGTCTGGTGTGACGCCGGGTTTCGAGTATCCCGTGTTTCAAACCGATTTTGGCGTGGTGGGGATGCAGGTGTGTTATGATAACTTCTTCCCTGAAGTCGCTCGGTCGCTGGTCTTGAATGGGGCAGAGATTCTCTTTACGCCGATATGGGGAGATGCCCGCAATGGGGGTGTGAGCTGGGATATTATGGCAAGAGCACGCGCCATTGATAACGCTGTGCCGTTTGTGGCGTCTAGCTTTACACCAACACGCCGTAGCCTCATCATAGACGCTTCTGGGCGTATTCTAGGGGACACCAAAGGGCAAGAGGGGCTTGTGACAGCCGAGCTAAAGCTGGGAGAAAGACAGATAGAGCCTTGGCTCTCAGTGAGTTCTAGCGCGGAGTGGCGGCGGCTTTATCGCACCGAGCGTCGTTCTGAGACATATGGCAGTTTGTCTCGGAAGCCGCTTTGAAAGGGATGTAAGTATTCCTTAGATGCCAGCCTGAAAAACTGAATTTTGAGGCATCACACCTCGGAAAAAGGGGTGCTTGTAGGCTGAAGAGGGAGTTGTTCTACATTGTCCTGACGGAATACGAGGATATAGCGCAGTTCTACCCGTTTGTTACAAATGGGTTGTTGATTTTTGTAGTGAGTTGTGTTATTATGGGAACGCAATATTCCCCCGTTTTGCTGAACAAATGAGAGACCTCTTTCAGTGTTCAAGTCTGCGAAATTTAAACCGCCCTTAGTAAAACGGTTTTGGTGGTGGCTCTCTGCCCTACCACACTTCGTTTTTCTTCAAGAAAGGGAAGCCGAAGATGCCTTGTGATGGGTTGCATTTTCCAGTGCGCCGGAGTTGGCGTACTGGTATCTTTGTTGCTCTTATGGTGTTCGTGTGCCTTTGGATAGGACATGGAACGAGTCGGGCTGACCAAGCGGCGGACACACGTGCCGCCAACTACCGCAAGTTTAGCGGACTGGTCAATACCAACAACCTCCGTGCGACTGTCGATACCCTTGCCGGTTTCGGCTCTCGTATCGCTGGCTATCCGGGAGATGCGAAAGCAGGTGCCTATGTAGAACAACAGTTCCGCTCGTTGGGCTTAGAGAACGTTCTTGTCGATGACTTCAATGTCTCCGTTCCCTATGATCCGGGTGTAGAAGACGCTAGCAAAGGAGCAACGATCACTGTGGCTCCGGGAGGGCGTTTTGGTGCACAAGCCAAAGCTTTTCGTATGTATCCCCTGTGGCCCAATCTTGTTCGAACCTCCATGCTTCCCGCCGAAGGGCTTACGGGTCCCCTCATCTATGTGCGTGATGGCAAAATTCGCAACTTCAACGGCAAAGATGTCGATGGCTCGATTGTCCTCGTCGATTTTAACTGTGCCTCAGAGTGGATGAACGCTCCCCGTCTGGGGGCTAAGGCGGTAATCTTCGTTGCGCCGGACAATACTATGCGCGGTGAGGCGGAAGCCAAGTTCATCTCCATCCCGATCCGAATTCCCCGCTTCTATATCACCCAAAAAGAGGCAGCTCCTCTGCTTGCCGCTTGTGCAGGTGGACGCCCTCCGCAGGTGACTCTCCATTGTGATATGCCGTGGCAGACCCGAAAAGCGAAAAATATCTCTGGCTGGATTCAAGGCAGCGATCCTGTTTTGAAGGATCAGATCATCGTGGTTCAGTGTTACTACGATTCGATCTCTGTGGTTCCTTCCCTTGCTCCCGGAGCCGAGAGCGCGTGCGGGCTTGCAGGTATGTTGGAGACGATACGCGCCTTCAAAGCGAACCGCCCCAAGCGTACTATGCTCTTTGTCGCAACGAGTGCCCACTTCCAAGCCCTCCTCGGAGTGCGAGAGTTTATTGAAAAGCACATGGAAGAGTGGCAGCCTGCCGGCTGGTTCCAGAAGAAGGCAAACCCTGTCAAGAACATCTACCTTTGGGTGAGCCTCGATCTGACCAGTCAGACACGCTCCTTTGGGGTGTTTTATAAGGGTTGGTTCTACGACTATCGTGAGGACATTCAGGGACGCTTTAGCGATATTGCGCGGGTGTGTCGAGAAAATGCCGAAAAAGTCGGCAACGTGCTTGGCTTTAACTTTAAGCGGTACTTTAACGATGGAGTCAATCCCGTTGACGGTAAAAACTGGCGGAACTTCATCTCAGGACGCCCTGCATTCGATGGAGAGGTCGTCTCTATGGCAGGAGGGAATGGGATCACATTTGCCTCCACAGATGATAGCCGTAACTCTGTCGATACCCCCTTTGATCGTCCTGAAAAAACCAATATCGCTAACCTCGCACAACAAGTAAAACTGATCAACTGTCTGTTGTGGCACATCGTTACTGATACGAACGCACCGGGCGATATTAAGATGCAACGTATGCCCATTGCAGACCCCTCGAAGTGGTCGCGCATGGCGTTGCAAGGTGGTTTCTCCACGCTACAAGGGCGTGTACAACTCTTTAACCCGCGCAAATCCTTTATTGCGAACTCGGATGAGCATTTGAGAAACTCCCTTGTCGTGGTTCGGAACCGCAACAAATCGTTTATGGGAGTTCGAGGCAATATGGTGCAGGCGGCGCAAGGGGAGGAGAATTTCTTTGCGTTTCACGGGGTCGCCCCACTGACTGCATATGGAACCAATAAGCCTGTCACTATCGCCTCCTACCATTTGGATGAGCGTGGTGAGATCGATTTTGCACCCGATTTGGGGGTTTCTGGTGCGCGTAACGCGCCGCTGGATGTGATGGTGACGACGGCACTCAAAGAGACTCCTATCATCGTCTTTAAGTGTGTGGCGACAGCGGTTTATGACCTTGTGGATCAACAGTCGCTTCGTGCGTTGAATGGGGTGGATATTTATGAGGGAAAGAGTAATGGCGAGCCTCGTATGTTTGGCTACGCCCTCGATCCTCTCGATCCCCGCCTCGTAGGTTCTTATGTAGAGGATGTGGCGGTTATCTTTTCGGAGCCTGGCACACGCCTGAAGCTGTCTATGACCAATGGACCCGCAAATATTCGCCTGCTCTTGATCAACTCCCGTTATGACGCGAACGATCCCTTCAATAAGAAGAATGACCCCGATTTTGCGCCGGAGGGCATGGGGTATCTGGTGAAGGGGAGTGTAAAGGATCAACAACACTCCGAAATGAAAGGGCAGGCAGAGGAGAAAGTGCTCGCTGGAGCGGAAGAGATAGCGCGTTCTGGAGCAATTTACGATACGGCTCTCCATGTGGCAGAGGATATGTGGAAGCTGGACGATTACCGAATGCAACGTCTCGCCAAGTACCGCATTTTGGATATGGCGAGTGATGAAGGGGTTTCAGGGCTTCACAACCGTGCGCGACAGGCGATTGAACTCTCTAAAAAGGCACGTGCGGAGAAGGACTGGGAGAAATTTGATGCCTATTCAAGAGAGGCGTGGGGACTAGAGAGCCGTGCATACCCTGATGTGCAACGCACTGCAATGGACGTTGTGCAGGGAGTTCTCTTCTACCTTGCGTTGCTCTTGCCTTTTGCCTACTTTGCCGAACGTTTGCTCTGGGGATTCTACGACCTGAAGCGACAGCTGAGCGTGGCTGCCGGCATATTCCTCGTTATCTTCTTGATCTTCCAACAGATACACCCCGCCTTTGAAATCACGATGAGTCCCATTATCGTCCTCTTGGCGTTTGTAATGTTGGCTCTTTCGGTCATCGTTATCGGGCTAATCGGTGGTAAGTTTGAAGAGCAGATAAAGCAGATGAACCAGAGTTCTGGCGGAATACACAAGGCGGATATTGGGCGTGTCTCTGTGGCTGTGGCGGCGTTCAATCTGGGTATCTCCAATATGCGCCGACGTAAGGCGCGAACCTTCCTCACCTGTGTCACCCTCGTCTTGCTCACTTTTACCGTGCTTTCGTTTACCTCTGTGGTTCAGACGATGCGCTTCAATCAGGTTCCGGCTCCGAGTGATCGAGGGCCCCGCTATAACGGCATCATGATCCGTACCGCCATGTGGGACCCTCTCCAAGAGCCTGCTTATCGCCTGTTGGCAGATGAGTTTGGACGAGAACACGCTGTTGCTCCACGTGCTTGGTTCTTTGGAACCCAGCTGGGTGAGCAGTCGTTTTTGACCCTTAAGCGTGCAGACCGACAGTACGAGGCGAAGGCGTTGTGTGGTTTTTCAGAATCGGAGGCGCGTCTCTCTCGAATGGAAGAGGCTCTCCTGACCGACGATAAGGGTAAACCGGTTGGACGCTGGTTCAAGCCCGGAGATGTCTACACGATTCTGATCCCTGATGCTATGGCAAGCGTATTGAGAATCGATACGGCGGATGTGGGAAAAGCGAAGATTCTCTATAGTGGCGTGGAATACACTGTTATCGGGATTCTGGATTCGCAAAGGTTGAAAGAGATAGCGGACCTCGACAACGAGATTTTGACGCCAGTTGACTTTATCTCGATGAACAAGAACAACCGGGGTGGAGGTGGGAACGATCAGGGCTTTAAGGAGTACACTCACCTTGAACCGGATATGGTCTTCTTCATTCCTTATCAGACGGCGACAAACTTGGGCGCGGAGATTCGATCTATCGGCATCGATTTTGGTAATCCGAAGATGGTCATGGATCGCCTGAATCCGCTGATGCACCGTCTTGGACTGAACCTCTACGCAGGGCGCATTGAAGACCCGAATGCAACCGATCCTTCAAAACGGGGCAAGATCGAACGATTCTCCTCCATCGCCTCCACCTCTGGACGCGGGTTGGAATTGATCTTCTTCCCGATTCTGATTGCTGCGCTCATCGTCCTAAACACAATGCTTGGTTCTGTGTTCGAGCGGGTCAAGGAGATTCATATTTTCTCCTCCATCGGTCTGGCTCCTTCCCATATTGGTATGCTCTTCATGGCGGAAGCATTGGTCTATGCGGTGTTTGGCTCCGTGGCAGGATACCTCTTGGGACAGGCGGCGAGTAAACTGCTAGTCCTCACTGGTTGGCTCCCCGACCTCTATCTAAACTTCTCCAGTGTGAGCGCGGTCTTGACGACTCTGATTGTGGTTGCAGTCGTCTTGCTCTCTACGCTCTATCCGGCACGGAAGGCGTCTGAGGTTGCAACTCCCGCCTCCGAGCGCGGTTGGCGCGTTCCCGATCCCGACGGAGACCACTGGGTGGTTCCTCTTCCCTTTGCGGTGACAGGGGATCAGGCGTTTGCATTGAATGCGTTCCTTGGGGAGTGGTTCCAAGCCTATGAGGAGTACAGTATTGGAGACTTTGTGACGCAGAATGTGGAGGCATCCGAGTTTGACCATACGTATGGGAAGGCTTTCCGCATTCAGTGTATGACGTGGCTGGCTCCGTTTGACTTGGGTGTCTCGCAACGTGTTGCTATTGAGACGACTCCTACGGAGGCACTCGATGTCTTTGAAATAAAATTGCTTATTGACCGTGAGTCGGGAGACATCTCGAACTGGAAACGGGTTAATCGCCGCTTCCTGAATACGTTGCGGAAGCAGTTCTTGATCTGGCGCACACTGAAGCAGTCGGATCGGGATCGGTATGTCCGCCAAGAAGAGATTAAGCCGAGTTCTGAAGGGATACAACCTGCCTAAGGGGTGGGTGAGTGAACTTTTGCAGTGGTTTGAGAAGGGAGAAGCCGGAGCGTGGCAGAAGAGAATGAGATTGCGCGATTAAGGGAAATGGTCGAGGAAGAGACCCGCGAAGAGGGCGACGAGAGTACAGAAGCCCAATTCCAAGAGGGAACCAGCATCAAGACGGTTATTGGTGCACTCTTTGTCGGGTTTATCATGCTTCCCGGTGCGTTGTATCTCGGCTTGGTGGCGGGACAAGGTTTGGGACCCGCTGCCGAATGGGTGACGATTGTCCTTTTTGCCGAGATCATGCGTCGTTCCTTCCTGCCGATGCGTCGCCAGGAGATATATATTCTCTACTATGTGGCGGCGGCTCTTACGGGCATTTGGGCAGATAGAGGTATCTCCGGCGGACCCTTTGGGTATCTGATCTGGAACCAATATTTTATTCAAAGCCCGCAGGCGAGTGTTATTGCCGCAGATATACCGTCTTGGGTGGTTCCTCCGGCTGGCTCTACGGCACTCATCAACCGCACCTTTATCGATAGGGCGTGGCTGTGGCCCATTTGCCTTATGCTGTTTAACGAGGTCATGAGCCGGTTGAACTGGATGAGCGCGGGCTACTTTCTGTTCCGCGTCACGTCCGATATTGAGAAATTACCTTTCCCCATGGCTCCGGTTGCAGCTTCCGGCGCGACGGCATTGGCAGAGGCGGCGAGTAAGGAGGAGTCGTGGCGGTGGCGTGTCTTCTCGATTGGAACCGTCATCGGCTTGATCTTTGGGTTTTTCTATATCGCCGTTCCTGTCTTTACGGGCGTTGTGTTTAATAAGTCTTTCACTCTCATCCCGATCCCGTTCTTCGACATGACAATCAATACAGAGAGTATTCTGCCGGGCGCAGTGACGGGTATCTCTGGCGACATTACCAAGGTGCTGACCGGCTTTGTGATCCCCTACCATATTGTGCAGGGGTCTTTGGCAGGCTCTTTGCTTTGTCGTGTCGTTTTGGCTCCGTTCCTACAACACTTTGGGGCGTTTGGTGAATCGATTTCGAGCGGTTGGACACCGGGTATGGATGCGGTTATCACGAAGCAAACGACGGACATTAAGTTCTGGATTTCGATTGGAATTGGGCTTCAACTTTCGGTGGCTGTGATCGGAATCTGGCAAGTGATCCGGGCATTTAAGAATATTCGAGAGGCGAACCGCAACCGTGGTATGATGTTAAAGACTCCAAAAGGGCGTGGAGACCTTCCGCTCTGGATTCCTGCAACTATCTGGCTCACGGTCTCGACCATCTACATCTTTTTGTGTTACTTCCTCATTAGCATTGGACCCAACTCTGTTGCGGGGAATAAGCATTTCCCACCCTCCATGCTACTTGGGCTATTGGTCTTTTATGGTTTGATCTGGTCTCCCATCAACTCGTATGTTTCGGCGCGTATGATCGGACTTACAGGGACGGGCGTGAGCTTTCCGTTCTTGAAGGAGGTCTCGATCATGAAATCGGGGTATCCGTATGCCGATATATGGTACGCCCCTATCCCCTTAAACGATTTCGGAGCTTTTGCACAGAAATTCCGTGAGGTGGAATTGACCGGAACCAAGTTCACAAGCGTGGTGAAGGTGGAACTGATCATGTTCCCAATCATCATGGTGGCGAGTTTTGTCTTCTGGGCATTCTTCTGGCACACGAGCCAAATACCTTCGGGGCAACACCCTTACGCACAGAAGTTTTGGCCCATTCACGCCACTTTCCAAGCGATGTTCAACACCATCAACCGCCCAGATAGTAGTATCACTTGGGTGCGTGAGGCGATTAACTTCCCACGCATTGGGGGAGGAATGGCGGTAGGTCTGCTTCTATTTGGTGCTATCAAGGCGTTGCATGCACCGGAACTGTTTTTCTACGGGTTTATTGGAGGCTCTGGCGCGTTTCCGCACGATGTCATTCCGACATTTATTGGGGCTTGGCTGGGTCGAAAGTATTTTGCCACTCGGTTTGGGCTAGATAACTGGCGCAAATATACGCCCGTTTTGCTCGCAGGCTTTTCGTGTGGAACGGGGCTTATTGCGATGGCAGCGATCGCGTTGGCTCTTATCGCGAAGTCGGTGAACTATCTGCCGTTCTAGGTGCTTGCTCTCACTCCTTCTGCTAGACACCCCACACCCAATTTGGGAGAAGGGCTTGCAATAGGAGACAGGGCAACGAAGTGAGAGGCAAGGCAGATAAAAGTCTAGCGAATTGTTTCGCCGTTTTGGTAGAGGGTTATCTTGTGTTTTGGCTGAGGGAGTGACGAGAGTTTGATCGCGAAGTATCTCTATTTAGGCATTGGGCTGATAACTGCGCTCAGTTTGGTACTGTTTAGCGCAGGGGTTTATGCTGGTGCAAGCACAAGAGTAGGCTCTCTTCAAGAGCGGGCTTTGCTGATCGGGGGTTCTCTGCTCTCTTCGCTGTTTTTGGTAGCAGGAGTGTTGCTACGCCATCAGATAGGGGACGCGGTTCTCATTGTGGCGGTTATCTTTGATGTGGTGTTGTGTGTTGCGATGATGGGGGGGATAGGTGTTGGTAGAAAGCGAAAGAGTGGGGGCGGCATTTGGGGCTTGAACACCTTTTTGACCTTTCTTGTTATCGCGCTGTTGCTTGGATTTGTTCGCTCTAAGGGGTTGGAATTGGCGGCTGTGGCAAAAGAGGTTGGGATAGAGAACAGCGGTTCCGCAAAGGATGAGCCAAAAGACAAACAGACCTGCGAAGAGAACCTGAAGAGCCTCTATACCGCGCTGAAATTTTATGTTCAGGATTGGGATGCGTTGCCACCCGCAAAGAGTTGGATGGAGAATACCGATCTTGTGTCAAAGGTGACGAAGAATAGTTGGCTCCATTGCCCTAGCGTTTCAAACGGCTCCGATGAGAGATATGGCTATGCCTATAACGCAACGCTTGCGGAGAAACCTCTGAAGCTGGAGGGGAAACCGCTAGATCAGATGCCAAATGCCGCGAACACTCCGTTGATATACGATTCTTCAACGCTGGATAAGAGTGCTGCTGATGCGAATGTGAGCCTGCCGAAACAGGGACGGCATACAGAGAAGAACTTTATTCTTTATGCTGATGGCTCGGTGAAGGCGGTTGCACCGTGAAGCGAACGGATGACGACAAACAAGAGCCTCTGGAGCCAGAAGAGGTGGCTGGTACGCCAACAGTAGAGAAGGCAATAACGGTAGTTGGGTGGCAGGGGGTTCGTTGTAATCTCCCCCCCGATTGGAACGTGACGGGCTTTTCGATGGATAGGGAGAGTGGGTATTTGCGGGTCGATTCGCCGGGTGAGGGGAGTTTGACCGTGCAAATTCGTTGGACGGACGCCGCCAAACCAGAGGTGAAGACGTTCTATCATGTGCTTGCACCTCATTTTCGGCGGTGGTTGCGTCGCCCGCCTCCGCTTCCGCCCAAGGTAGATTTGAAGGCAAACTTAGAGAAGTTTCTCAAAGATATTACCAAGCAGGCGAAGAAGTCGGGCGAAAAGCTAGAGGCATCCACAAAGTCGGAGAAGGAAGAGGGAGAGAACTCCGAACGGCGAGCGATGAACTTCTCCTGGACTGGAAATGGGCGCGGGCAGGGCAAAATTTGGTACTGTTCTCGTTGTAATCGTGTGCTTGTGGCGCAGGTGCTTGGGCTTGGCAGGGAGCAGAATGCCATTGCTTCCATCGCTTCTAGGCTCTTCTCTTCGCTGGAAGACCACAGCACGAACGGTTATGATCTGTGGGCATTGTACGATCTGCAAGTTGAGATACCAGAGGGGTTCCGGTTGGCATCACAGAAGCTGCTTTCCGGCTATATTCAGCTTGTGTTTCAACGGGGCGCGGAGCGGATCGTTGTGGATCGTTGGGGATTGGCGAACGTGACGCTGAAGAAGTTTAGCCTCAAAGACTGGTTCACCAATCATGCGAACGTTGCTCTGAAACGCTTTAGTGTGACAGAGACTACTGAAGAGGGGCATGAGCGGATTCGGTATGTTGGAAAGCTCACGCCTTTGACCCGCCTTCGGGCAGTACGAGAGGCGAAACTCTCTCTTCGAAACGTGCCTTCGTGCTATGAAGCGGAGACGTGGCATTGTCCAGAAAGTAACAAGATATACGCTATTCAGGTATGGCGCCATGCGCGTTCTCTGGATGTGTGGGATGAGGTAGTCCGTCGATGCGTTTGCCACTGAAATACCGTCTCTACTATACCGCAGGGAAATACCTGCCCTTCTTAAAGCTGAAACCGCCAGAGGTGGATCGCAAGGCAGCTCTGCATTTGCGTCCTGGGCGAAACTCCCTTTTGACGTGGGAGAAACGGGAGACGGGCGAACTGGTGCTGAGCGTTCCTACGAATCATCACCCCAAGCGGATGACAAAGTGGGTCTCAAAGTGGTTTCGTTTCCCCGAAGCACGGCACGTGGAGTTAGATGAAGTGGGTGGTTTTGTGTGGGAATTATGTGATGGTACGCATACGGTGGAGGCGATTGTGCAGAAGACGGGGCACGAGTACAAGATGAATCGCCGTGAGGCAGAGGTCTCAGTCACCATGTTTTTGCAGATGCTCCATCAGAGGAATTTTATCGGGTTTTACAAGCGCGTGGGCAAGAAGTCATAGGGAGTAGAGTACGCCATGAGCGGCAATCCAACAGGATCAAAAGAGCAAGCGCAGATACGGGTACAGAAGCAGATACAACTGCCATTTAGCAAGGCGTGGCAGATCAGTCTGCAAGGGATACGGATTCGCTGGATGCGCTCGTTGATCACGGCGAGTGGTATCTTTTTGGGCATTGCCTTCTTTAGCTCGGTGCGGGCTTCGGGGCTATTTCCCGTGGACACGAGTAGCAAAGAGGCGATTGCCGCCGCAAATAGGCAGACCTGGCTGGCGGTGATGGCGCTCCTCGTCTGTTTTGTGGGCATTATGAACGCGATGCTGATGTCTGTGACAGAACGCTTCAAAGAGATTGGAACCATGAAATGCCTTGGGGCATTGGATAACTTTGTGGTGAAGCTGTTCTTCATCGAGGCGGCTCTCATGGGAAGCTTGGCGTCGACTCTGGGGTGGTTTATTGGCTGGCTTATTACCGTCGGTATTCATGTTTTGACCAAAGGCACTGCGGACATGGGGGGCGCGTTTTGGAGCGGTACTCTAAGGGAGGTCGGGCTGTCTATTGTTATTGGGGTGACTATCACCTTATTGGCAGCGGTTCCTCCGGCGCGTCGCGCCGCCCAGATGCCCCCTGTGGCAGCATTGCGTTCGGAAGTCTAAATCGGATTTTGAAGGAGGTGAGCAGAGAGTGGCAGCGCACGAGTATGTAGTACGAACAAAGGGCTTGGTGAAGATTTACCAGATGGGAGAAGAGATTCTTCGCGCTCTCAATGGCGTTGATCTGGACATCAAGCGGGGTGAATATATCTCGATCATGGGACCTTCCGGATCGGGGAAATCGACTCTGTTTAACGCGATTGGAGGACTAGATAAGCCGGATGAAGGGTCTGTCTTTATCAATGATGTGGACATGGCACAGTTAGATGCGCGGGAATTGGCTTACCTTCGGTGTCATACCATCGGTTATATTTTTCAGAGCTACAACCTTATTCCGGTTATGACGGCTTTGGAGAACGTGACTCTCCCCACTATTTTTGCAGGCACTCCCACGGATCAGGGCATTGAGCGCGGCATAGAACTGCTTAATATTGTGGGGCTTGGGCATCGCCTTCACCACCGCCCAACACAGCTTTCAGGAGGACAACAACAGCGTGTCGCGATTGCACGCTCTTTGGCAAATAACCCTGCGATCATTCTTGCCGATGAGCCTACTGGAAACCTCGACCTAAAGACGGGTGAGGAGATCATTGAACTGCTTCGGGAGTTGAATCGAGAGCAGGGCGTGACCATTATTACAGCAACGCACGACTATAAAATGGTCAACGTTTCAGACAGAGTCGTTTGGATCCGTGATGGTAAGATCGCAAAAATCGAAGACCGTGCGAATATCGATATTCAGGTTGGTACTATGCAGGGCGCGGAACTTTAGAACGGATGGCACGCCTACGGGGTATTGGGCTTGGAAGCGGAATGGCACTCGGAACGTCTGCTACTATCCGTCAACAATCTGGAATCCCGCTCAGCCCTGAAGTTCCCGCCTCTATTGTACAGAGACTAGCCTCGCGCCGTGACTCCGAGAAGCCAGAAATTATTTTGGTGGTGGAGGATTTTGCCCATGCCGTTGCGCTTGCCGGTACGATCAAGTGGGCAGATGTGGTTGGAATTGTGGCTGAGAAGCTCGCTCCAGACACGCCCCTGCCAGGTATCAAGGTTGTCTCTGGTGTTTTGAACCTTATGGAGCGGATGGAGGAGGACCTTCTTCTGCTCTTGGACGCCTCGAATGGGGTGGTTCTTATCGACCCCGACCCTATGGAGATAGCCCAGTATCAGGCGGAGTATGATCATATTGCCCCAAGACAGCGTATCTTTTTGGAGGAGCAACACCTCCCTGCCGTAACCTCCGATAAACGCACCATTTTGGTGATAGCACAGGTTGCCTACCCCAACGATGTGGAAATGGCTCTGGAGGCGGGGGCAGATGCCCTGTATGTGTATCGTTCCACAGAGTCGCTTGGTGGATTTGCTTTCGCTGGTGAACCTCCTCTTCTTCCTCTGAATCTTGCCGAATTTCAGTTATACTCTCCTCTCTCCATTCTTATTGAGGCGTCCCAAGGGAAGCCTCTGCTTATTCCTGACGACTATACTCTGGCGAGTAGTGCGTTGCTGGAAGCCGCCGCGCGTGCCGAGATCACTCTGCTTTTGAATCCCCGTGAAGACTTAGAGGGGTGGGGCTTGGCAGAGTATCGCGAGGCTTTGGTGGATTATGAGGCGGAGTGTGAGGAGCGGGAGCGTCCCTCCAAAATACCTCTGCTGGGGCTGGAGATTTGTGTAAAAGTGAGGGGAGAGGAGAGTGAAGCCGACTTGCAGGCGATGGTGGCAAAATGGGCAGAGAATGGAGCCACACGGGTGAGCCTGCTGTGGGAGACGGGGAGCTGGATCGAGGAGAGTATGGGGTGGCTTGAGAGCCTCTGCGTGACGTGTGGGAACTATGGTCTGCCTGTAATCGCAGAGTTGAATTATGATGTGGCTGCTGAAGAGAGTGATGTGCTGTTGCGTTCATTTTTGGGGGTTGGAGTGAGTGGGTTACGTGTGATCGCGGAGCAGGTTCCTGCACTGAAACAGGCGTTGCGAGGCATCAATGTGAGCGTGTGTCGGGCATTGGTGGTGAAGTATTTGCAAGGAGGAGCCGAATGAGCCGTAGAGTGGTGCTGGTGGCGTTGGATCCAAAAGATTCCGATGCGAAGCCGTTTCGAGATGCGATTGAGGGAGATGCGCTACTACGAGAGCAGGTGCAGGTCCATTTTGTAACGGGTGAGGCGATTGGAGCGCATATTGGCGAGGCGGAGGTTGTCTGTTGTGGGAATCTTAGCGCGTCTTATGTGGAACAAGCCAAGGCACTGCGCTGGATCAGTTTTTGGAGTGCGGGGCTGGATGGGAAAGTGACTCCGCAACTGCTGGAACGGAACCTGATGTTGACAACGGCGAGCGGGGTTCATGGAGCGAATATTGCCGAGCATGTCATGGCTTGGATGCTGATGTTTACGCGCGGAATGCACCATCATCTACGTGGACAACTGGCGCGGGAGTGGCGACGCGATAAGTGGAGCGCGGGGGCAGGGGAGTTGACAGGACAGACGCTCGGCATTGTGGGGCTGGGGCATATTGGTGAGGGGTTGGCATTGCGGGCACAAGGGTTTGGGATGCGGATTATCGCCACAAAACGAGACCCTGAAGCACGCTTCGACGCCTCTATAAAACTCGATGCCATCTACCCTCCTTCGGAGCTGAGGCGGTTACTCGCAGAGTCGGATCATGTATGCGTCGCAGTTCCCTATGCACCTTCGAATCATCACTTGTTAGATGCCGAGGTGTTGGACGCCATGAAGCCCACCGCGTACCTCTATAACATCGCACGAGGCAAGGTGATTGACGAGTCGGCACTCATTAAAGCTCTTGCAGAGGAGCGAATTGCGGGCGCAGGCTTGGATGTCTTTGAGCAAGAGCCTTTGCCTACAGAGAGTCCGCTTTGGGATTTTCCGAATGTGCTTATCTCACCACATGTCGCAGGAGTGACCCCCCACTACTTTGTGCGGGCGGCACAACTTTTTGCGGAAAACCTGCATCGTTATCTGAGTGAGGAGCGGTTGAACAACCTGTATGACTTTGTGCGAGGGTACTGAGAAGGGAGGGCTGCATGGCTGATAGGCAACGAAAACGGTTTCCTTTTATTAGTGCCGAGGCGTTTGTGAGCACCGCAGATAAGGTGGCACTGGACAATCTGCAAAAGATGCCTGTGCTTCCGATGCTCGTGCGGAAGATCAACGAATGGGGCTGGGACTCTATCAGTTATGCGCGTAACTCGGCGGAGTCGATACGGTGTGGCACAGACCAATTTCCGACACTGTATGCTCTGCTCCAAGAGGCGTGCGCCATTATGGATGTGCCGGAACCGGAGCTGTATGTTCGGTATAACAATACCTATAATGCCTATACTGCTGGGATGGCACGCACGTATATTGTTCTGCACTCTGCCCTCATAGATGACTTTACCGATGAGGAGATATTGTTTATTTTGGGGCATGAGTTGGGGCATATCAAGTGTGGTCATGTGCTGTATCATATGGTAGGATTGCTCTTGATTCCGCTTCTGGAAGAGATTGGACAGTTGACGCTTGGGCTTGGGAAGCTGGCGGGTATGGGTTTGGTAATGGGTTTTATGGAGTGGATGCGTCAAGCAGAGTTTAGCTGCGATAGGGCAGGCGCATTGGTTTGCCAAGATGTGGAGGTTGCTCTCCGAACCATTATGAAGCTTGGCGCAGGCTCGACTCGGTTTAATGGAGAGATGAACTTGGACGCGTTCCGCGCACAGGCGCAGGATCACATGGATAATTCGGGGCTGAAGGGAGTCTCGAAAGCACTGCTCTTTCTGCTTTATACGTGGCAATTAGATCATCCGCAGGTGGTTTACCGCGAGAAGGGGCTGGACGAGTGGCTTCGAGAAGGGAGCTACGGTGCGATCCTGAACGGGAAGTATCCTATGGATATGGGCGGTGGGTCTCAGATGGGTCCTCAAGTGACCTGCCGAAAGTGCGGATATGTCGCCTCTGCGATTGTTCACTACTGCCCAAAGTGTGGAGACGATCTACAGGCTCCCCCTGAAGTGGCACGGAAACACTGCTCTCATTGTAATATAGATTTGCCGGGGAATGTGAGTTTTTGCGCTCACTGTGGCAATCGGGTATAGGGTGTGCAGGTGAGGCTCTCACCGTCGGAATCGCAGGTTATAGCTCCGTGTTGGTCGGTGCGGTAGGTTTGTACATGGGCTTTACTCAGGCGTTCGACGACTTCAGGATGTGGGTGTCCAAATCGGTTGTTTTTTCCTGCGGAGAGAATGGCGATCTGGGGATGTACGGCTGTGAGAAACTCCGCTGAGGTCGAGGTATGGCTCCCATGGTGTCCGACTTTTAGGAGGTTCGCGCCAAGAGGAACCTTACGAGCGATGAGGTCTTCCTCCTCTTCCCTCTCGGCATCTCCCGTGAGAAGGAGGCTGGTTTTGCGGTACTTAACTTGCAGAACGAGGCTCTTATTGTTGTCTTTCGCGGTGAAGAGTGTGGGAGAGGGGGCAAGAATGTGCATTTCCACTCCATCCTGAAAATCGATCCATTCTCCGGCATGGGCATAGCGAACAGAGACTTTGCGCTCGTTTGCGATGGTGTGAAGGGTTTGAAGAATAGGCGAAGGCTCTGCGGTGTTGAGGATGAGGGTGTGGATGGGAAACTGTTTTAGGAGAGTCTCTGCCCCCCCTGTGTGGTCTTCATCGGGGTGAGTGAGTAGGAGAATATCGATCTGTTGAATGCCTTGACTGCGGAGATAGGGAAGGAGGACTCTTCTTCCCATATCGTCGTTTTGGGTCGTGAGTTTGCCTCCTGTGTCTATAACGCAGACTTTGCCAGAGGGGAGTTGGAGGACGCAGGCATCTCCCTGACCGACATCCAGAAAACTGGCGCGAAGCGGACGGTGTGTGGCGCAACCAATGAGACCCAATGCACCAAAGAGGGCAATTAGGGGGTAATAGAGAGGAGTTTTAGAGTGCATAGAGCGCATCATTTGAACTTGACTAACGCGGAGATCGCAGGGGCGACCTCGTGTATTGTGACGGGTGATCCGGGGCGTGTGGAGCGTATTGCACGCTCTGAGGCTTTTGTGAATCCCCATTTTTTGGTTGAGAGCCGTGAGTTCTGTTCTTGGCTTGCCTATGCCGAGGGCAAACCTGTTTTGATCACCTCTACGGGCATCGGCGGTCCCTCTTTGGCGATTGCTGTAGAGGAATTAGCGATGTTAGGCGTGAAAACCTTCTTGCGTGTGGGAACCTGTGGAGCCATTCAGCCCAATATTCATGTGAGTGATCTTGTGATCACGACCGGCGGAGTTCGTTTGGAAGGCACTTCGAGCCACTATGCCCCTTTAGAGTACCCCGCAGTGGCACATCATGAGGTGCTTCTGGCTTTGATCACCTCTGCAAAGGCTCTCAACAAGGTGCATCATGTCGGGGTTACCTGCTCTTCTGATACCTTTTATCCGGGTCAAGAGCGTTATGACACCTACTCCAAGTATGTTCCTCGCCGTTTTCAGGGTAGTACAGAGGAGTGGCGTCAGTTGCATGTTTTGAATTATGAGATGGAGGCATCCACGCTTTTGACTTTGTGTAGCGTCTTCGGTTTGCGTGGTGGTTGTGTTTGTGGCACGGTGGTGAACCGAACGCGTAGTGAGCAGATCAATACCGAACTGGTTTCGACTGCGGAAGGAAACGCGATTCAGGTTGCCACGCACGCCCTTGCAAGCCTCTGCTTATACTTTAGTTTCCGGTAAATCCGAGTGCATTTTGGTCTTGAATTTGCTCTGAGTTCCGCTTCCGCCTTCGGTGGGCGGTGACTCCGGTGGTAAGATGGGCGGTGACGCTGTTCTTTTTTCGGATTTGCCCTAGCGGTTCGGGCAAG
>CAMCUQ010000003.1 GCA_945878775.1 Chthonomonas calidirosea | reverse complement strand
CAGTAGGGGGAGTGTGAAAGCTGCGGTCTTACCGGTTCCGGTTTGTGCGCCTGCCACAATGTCCCGTCCTTGAAGAATAACGGGGATGGCTTCAGCTTGCACGGGAGTCGGAACGGTGTAGTCTGCGTCGCGAAGTGCGCGCAGAAGCTCGGCACGGAGTCCGAGCGATGCGAAATCCATAAAACTAATTTCTCCTGAAAACAGCCTGCTTTAGCAATAAGATGCTTGAGTCCGGTTCAGGCGGATTACGGATAGGGTGCAATGATCGGGGCGTTTGTACGACAACCATGAACAGGGTGGAGACGCATAACCGGAGTGCGAAACAACACAACGTTGCACTTAATAAATTGTAACATCCCATTATACCACACTAAATACACGGAACCATACTCTGTATTGAATATTCCAGTAGTAGAGATTGTGACTTAGCACGGCAATCAATCCCGTAATCGAATCCTAAGCCTCCCTAACCGCCATCTTATGTTTCCATAAATGACGACGGTTAGGGTTGCAACGGTTTTGACCTCTGTTTTACTTTTCGGCGTGTAAACTCACGCACACAGGCTCGTGCGTAAGCTCAGAGGGAACTATGCGGTCTCAGGGGTGGCAACAACCTCCGCAGCCTCTGCCGTTCCTGCGCCTCTCATGCGAGTGAGCGAGGCAAGCACAGTGTCTTGGGACGTGACTATTTTGTAGCGTGCATTTTCTGGTATATCGGAGACTCGAAGAACTCCACCAGGTACCAATTGTGAGACATCCACAAGAATCTGCTCTGGCAAATCTATCTGAGAGCACTCCACATCTAGCCTCTCCAGTTGGTGAATGACCATCGCTTCATGGAGATAGATTTGTGCGGGCGCTCCCACAAAGGTAATGGGAACGTGTGTTTTGAGCGTGTCCTCTAGGCGCACCAACTGAAACGTTACCTGCGTGATTTTCAACGAGAGCATATCGCGCTGTATCGCCTTCACAATGACATTTTGGCGTCGCTCATCCGGCATAGTAATAAGCTCCAATAAGACTCCATCCCCGTGCAATCGGATGAATTCCTGAAGCGGTGCAGTTTTTTGTTGGTAATGCTGAGTTTCCATGCCCTTATGTTGGATGGAGACGGGAATGGAACCAGATAAGCGAAGGCGTTTAACCTCGCCCTTGGTTTGTGCCTCAAGGGGGCTAAGCGTAAACTGGGGTATCATGCTGTCCTCGTTTTCTGTCTTGTATAGGAACCGTGCGGTAGAGCGAGTACTATTCTTGTCCGCAATAAGTAACGAGGCACAAGGTTGGTGGAGCCCACGGTCTGATAGAAAAAGGTGACCGCTCTATTCGCATAGAGATTCGGGTCACCTGTGTTTAGCGGTTAGAATTCCTAGAGCGATCCTGTCTCTTCCGTTCTTCAAGTGCTTTGACGGCGAGAAGGTGCTTTCGCTCCCGTTCAGCTTCCTGTAGGGGTCTGTTTTTCAGCTCTTCTTCCTTGCGGAGTGCCTTAGTGCGTTGGAATTCTACCATACGGTCTTGTTCGATCTGTTCTGCAACAGAGCCGGGCAGGCATCGTGTTGAGAAAGACAGATTATTTGGTACATTTGGGTCTGATGACATAGCGATTTCCTCTCTGGCATCTCGTCGATAGAGAGCACAAAACTCTTGGCGCAGGAGATGTAGCAATCAAAAACAAAACGCCTCTCTCTCACGCGCAACGGCAAAATGCGCGAGAGACAGAGGCGTTATCCTCCTGCGTATTTGGATGGGCAAAGACAGGTTAGACCTTCAAGAGTGGTCTATTGCGAGTATACCACAATTTAGGTGTAGGCTGTTGCCTGCATAGTACATTTGTTCTACTATGCGCGTGAAGAGCCAGCAATGTGGTTCAAAAGCTCGAATAATCGAGCGAACTTCAAGCAGAGGCGTCGTTTAGAAAACAGGTTCTGTAGAAGTACTACTTTTGTGTGAGTCGCGTGTACAACTCTGGTCTTCTTCCGCCAATCGGATCAAATTCGAAGACGCCCGGCTCGATCACAATACGCTTTTCTCTTGCCACCGTGGGATCAATGTCAATATCAATTAGCTCCTGCTCTCTGCTATCTGCCTCCGCCAGAATCGTTCCAGAAGGCGCAATCACTTGGCTCCTTCCAATGAATGTAACCCCCGCCTCCACTCCCACGCGGTTGCAGGCAATAAGAAATATTCGGTTTTCCCAAGCCCTTGCACGGGTCAAGAAATCTGGTGAGCTCTCTGCTCCTTGGGGCCAGTTGGTAGGAAGTACGAGAATGTCGGCTCCTTGAAGCGCAAGGCTACGGCACGCCTCCGGAAAGCGCACGTCATAACAGATCAAAATACCGATTCGGGCAAAGGGCAGATCAATCACCGAAAGACAGTCCCCTTTCCCCACATATCGATCTATGCCCAAAATCGGCAAATGGCACTTTCTGTACGAACCGATAACCCCTTCGGGACCCAGTACCATCGCGCTATTGTACAGCGTGTCGCCCTCTCGCTCCAAAAACCCAACCACTACATACAAGTTCCATTTCGCGCAAAGGGTGACCAAATAGGTGCTACTCGTACCGTGAAGGGGTTCTGCCGACGGCATTGCCTCCTCCGCGCTCTGATACACATATCCAGACAGGGCGCACTCAGGAAATATCAGTAACTGTACCCCTCGGCTTCCTGCCTCCTCCATCCGTTCGGCAATCAGAGCAAGATTCTGCACCGTATTGCCTCTCCGAATATCAATTTGAGCGAATGCGACTTTCACTGTGTTGTTCATCGTGCCTCTTCCACGTAGGGGCGATAACCTCGCACCATCAGCCCTTTCTGGTTCTCCTTTTGTACCATGTCTGCACGCTTCTCTGCCTCCGCTCTATTCGCCGCCGTTGTTGCGCTGATTGTCACAAAGTCATCGGCACGACGATAACGGTGTATAAAGACAGGGCGCGGACTCTCGGAGTAGTTTTCCTTGGAGCCATGAATCGTGTGAACATGGAACAAGATCGTGTCGCCGGGGTCTCCACAGATAGGCACTGCCCGATCCCATGACCATTCTGCCTCATCTAGCCCCAAGTGGCTGAAGGTATCGACGTGTTGTAAGGTTCCCCAGCGGTGAGAGCCGGGAATGACATGAAGCGCACCGTTTTGTAGGTTCGTTTCGACCACGTAGTTCAATGCCCCCACGGGTCCCTCAAACTTATGCTCGAAATAGGCAGAATCCTGATGGAGTTTCTTTGGGTGTCCTCCCACAGGCTCTTTATAAAGGCACTGCCCGTTCAAAAAGAGTTCGATGTTCTCTCCCAATATCGCCCCAACGACATCGAGTAAAGCCGCATCGAAGGCAGAGTGAAAGAACGCCGCGCTTGTGAAATAGCCTATTCCCAACACCATAATCTGCTTATCACGATCATAGTTTGCGGGGGCAGGCAAAAAGAGCGTTCCGTTTGGCGTCACCCACCCTTCAGGAACCTGCTTCGCCTGTGGAAGAAGTGCGAGAGACTGCTTTGCGGCATCCTCGATGTCCCGTCCAATCGCCTCGATATAGGGCTTCATTAAGCCACGAATAACGAGACAGCCATGCTCTCTATAGATTTCGGCTGCCCGCTTTGGATCGAGGTTATCGGCAAATATCTCTATCTCAGCAACGCTCAATGTAGAAGGTATATGTTCCATATTCTGGTATCGGCTCCTGTTTCATGTTCATTCTAATTCAAAAGCGCAAGGCAGTCCAGTTCACGCAAAGCGATCAGAGTCTTTCGGAGTTGGGGCAACCAAACCCACTTCATGCCCTGAATATCCGCCTCTGTGCGACACCATTCCGTTGCCACATAAAGGCTCTGCATGGCAGAAAGGCGATAGTCATACCAAAGTGCCTCAAGAGAATATCCACGCACACCCCTCGCCTCTAACTGCTGAAGATAGCGGTCAAGTAAAGGCTTTTCTAGGGTGCGCCTTCGCTCCGGTTCCCACCAATGCACCATCATGTAGGCGAGATCGCTAGCTCCCGTCCACACCACGAGGCTCCAATCGAACGGTTGGCGGTCAATCAGGTATGCCCTTCCGTCAGGCTCTAGGGGCGAAAGCACATTGCCAGGGTTTGGGTCACCATGGATACAGGTGAGACTGGACTGCTCTTTGGCACGCTCTATCATTAGCGCACCCTGTCGCTCGAAGACACGCTCAAGAGTGTTCCTATCCTCAATGGAAAGCTCTGCCCCCATCTCTGCTATCAAGGGGAGTAGCCCTTGTCGCGCTGGATCGAGATACCGCTCTATAGTTTCGGCTGTCGGGTATTCCCCCACAATAGCGGGCAGTTCTGGATGATTCCACCAGTGTGCATGGAGGTGCGCCAACGAATCGATGGCACTCCGACCGTTCGCAAGACTCGGATCGCCCTGCCACCGCGCAATATGTGTCGTACTCAAGTCCTCCAAAAGCAGGTGGTAGGCTCCTACGGACGCGCTATAGTCGGCATGATAGCAGTGCGGTATGGGCGGGTTCTCCATCCGCTTAGCGATCTGAAAATAGTAGTCCAGTTCACTGGTTCCAAACTCTGCGGTGGAGCGAGAAATTTTCAATAAAAGGCTCTGAGGGCAGACGCCTTCTGCTTCCTGGGAATAGCCGATGAGAAGCCGTGCGTTGGTACTATGGGGGCTAGTACCTGCTTCAGTGGTGACAGAAATGACCCTTCCCCGCTGAAGCGTTCCATGTACGGTCAGAACCTCCGTCAACCAGTCCGGTGATGCCTGCGCTATATCGGTAAGGGGTTTCCCTTGCATAAATCTATATCCGCTTTCTAGGAGGCTACGAAACACTCTCACTTCTTTGCAACCATTCGACGCGAGACAGGAATTTTCCTATCTCACGTTGAAAATGAGGGCAGTTTCAGAGAATACATTCGCTCCGAGGAGTTTGCATGGAGAATCCTACAGACACTGCACCAAAAAACCCACCAAAAGGACGCATCGAGGCATTGGACCTCTTTCGTGGCGTAGCGGCATTGGCGGCAGTGGGCATACACACCCTGCAACTGGTCTTAAACCACACCCCAAAATACTCCCCCCTTTGGACTATTGCAGGAGTCATCAACCGCCTGCTCCTCTTTGCAGTCCCCTCCTTTCTCCTTCTAACGACCATTCTACTCACCAGAAAGCTCCTCAAAGACTACGATCTGAAACAGTTCTACCTCAAGCGAATTCAGACTGCACTCGCGCCATATCTCCTCTGGAGTGTCCTCTACACTGTTCTCGCCTCCCGCATCGATCCCAAGTTCTCATGGCACGACGCGGCATTCCGAGTCTGTACAGGAAAGTCCTACTACCATCTCTACTTTCTTGGCGTCATACTTCAGCTCTACATCGTCCTGCCGTTGCTCGTCCCACTCTTTCGTAAACGTCCACCCATAACACTCGTACTCCCCATTCTTCTGGGAATTGAACTCGGATTCTATTGGGCAAATAGGCTCTACTTTGACCTACCCTATCTTGGGAGTGTTATCGCTTGGTACGTGGTAACCGTCGGTATTGGCTTGTGGCTTGGGAGTCGAACCCAAGAGTTGGCTAGTACCGTCAAGCGTTGGCTCCCTGTCACAGGAATACTTGCACTGCTCTTTGCCATTGCCTACCTTCCATATGCCCTAGACAGCATCGCGGGGCGTAACGACGTGGAGACCTTTCGCTACCAGATTTTCGAGTGGGGCTATACCAATGCAGCAGGGCTATTTCTTTTGGGCTTAACGCTAACAATCAAATGGAATCCTCTACTGAAGGACTGGCTCCTCTCTATTGGTGGCATTTCAATGCAGGTGTACCTATTGCACCGCTTCCCCGTTTGGGTCATGGATAGGGTCACCTATGGTAATGCACCTCTCAAGCTCCTGCTTGCCGTACTCGTGACTCTCGTAGTGTCCATCGCATTTCCTATGTTAGTGGCACGTTGGACACACAAAACAAAACTATCAACCCTCCTCTTCGGAAGGTGAAAACGGCGTCACTGCCACGCTTGTCACCAATTTCACACAGAGAGAGGGGAAGAAGGCTCTTTACAAACAGACTAATATGATTGTATAGTATAGATACAAATTATATTGACATAGCCCTGCATGGCTCAAGGGTACAGGAGACGCGTTAGACTTGCCTTCCCTAGCGTTCACAAATAGACGGCGAAGCATCGTGGCAGTGATCCTGCTTATATTCGCCTCTCTAGGAAGCGTTGTCGTTTATCAGAAGCGTCATGGGCGTTGGGAGTTCCTTAGCTTTCGGCGATGGATCCAAAAACCGGAGGTCATTCCTCTTTTTGAAGCCAAGGATGCCATGCTACGGAGCGGCAACCCTGCACTCAAGGAGGTTTGTATCACCTTTGACGATGGACCTCATCGCGAGAGCCGAGAACAGATACTAGCGGTCCTAAAACGATTTAAGGTAAAAGCCACCTTCTTTGAGGTAGGGATGCGAATGGCGCAAAACCCCGACCTCTTGCGACGTACCATTGAGGACGGGCATGAGATCGCAAACCATACCATGTATCACCAAAACCTACCGGGCTTAAAACCAGACACGCTCCATAAAGGTATCAACGACGCAGACATTACCTACTACAGGCTAACAGGGAAACACCTGCGAATCTTGCGTCCTCCGGGCATGAAATTCGATACTACCTCCCTTGCAGAGGCAAAACGGCTTGGCTACATTGTAGTCTCCTATACCGCCGCATCCGCTGATTATGGGGACAATGTTGATCCAGCCAAAGTCGTAGAACGGACGTTGAGGAACACGCATCCCGGCGGTATCGTCCTACTTCATGACTACCCTGCAACGGCAACGGCATTGCCCAAAATACTCGACCAATTGACACGCGAAGGGTACCATTTCGTCACTACATCCGAAATGATAGCCCACCTGCCCCCCAAAGAGCGACAGCTCGCATTGAAAGTGTGGAACGGCGTGGAGGAAAAACAACAGCTTCCCCGCCCTGCGTTCCTTTTGCCAAGCGTTGCACAATCAACGCCGGCAAAACTGGCAACACAAAATACCAAGTCTGTGCCAAAGGGTTCCTGATTAACGGCACACAAATGCCCTTTCGAAATGGGAACTATTCTTGACCATTTGCCCGTAACCACAAAATGGAGGAGGCGTAACTTCGATGGATTTTGCCCGATTTTTCAGCGGAGTCGTGAAGAATGACCGCAAAGAGTTCGATTCTCTTGTAGAGCGGTATCATCGTCAGGCGTATAATATCGCCTATCGGCTCACAGGCAACCACGCCGATGCAGAAGATTTGACTCAAGAGTCGTTCTTACGTGCCTATCGCTTTTTTGACCGTTATAAGCGCGATATGCCGTTTGAGAACTGGCTCTACCGCATTATGTCGCGTGTTTTCATCGATGAGCTACGCAAAAAACCCAAGTTTCGCGCGCAGTCCCTCGACCAACCTCTCTCCATCGGAGGCATGGGGGATGCCGAGATTCTCTTGGAGATTCCCGATCTCGCTTCAAACCCAGAGGTTCGCCTCCTCACAGATTCATTAGAAGAGCCACTCCAAATGGCGTTGGACGCTTTGCCCACAGAGTTTCGTACCGCCGTTGTATTGGCAGATATTGAAGGTCTCTCCTATGAAGAGATCGCAGAGGTCATGCACTGCTCATTGGGAACGGTACGTTCGCGGCTTCATCGAGGCAGAAAACTGCTTCGCCAAAAAGTGCGCGTCTCTCAATCCCGCCTCTTTGAATAGACTCTTTTGGGAAAAACGCCCGAATAAGAGGAGATCACGGTGAACTGTCGAAAAACCAGCAGTCTCATATCCGCCTATATCGATGGAGAGCTTCAAAGCACTGACCATCAAATAGTCCGAGAACATATTAACCTTTGCGCCGAGTGCCGTGATGAATATGACGGCATTGTGCAAATGAAGCACGCACTTTCGAACATCCAGATGCACGCCCCTCGCCCTGAATTTTCGAATCAGATCATGGCTCGAATACATGACGAAACATCAAAACAAAACACAACCCGCCTCCCGCGATGGGAACTAAATCTTTCGCCTCGCCGACGCCTTTGGCTAGGGGCGTCATTAGCGGGTCTTGCCATTGTCGGAGTAATCGCCTTCTCCAAAGACCCCAATGAGATTCGATGGACAAGTACGGTGAACGAACCCAAACTGACCTCAGCTACAAACACGACCATACAAGACTCCTCGTTCTACTCTCCCAGAGGTTCGTATGCTGCCCCTGTCGTGAACAGCTATACTCGGTATGGCGAACCGGAACCAATACAGGGTGTTCCTCGGCTTTCTTCAACGGATAACCTTAGAACGCATCCAAGAACGCCAAACCCAAACGGACCCTAGTAGAGTCTTCTGCTTTCGTACCCGATTAAAACGAGGTGGCGTAGAGATAAGAGTATAACTATAAAAGACCTGCTTCCGCAGGTCTTTTATCATTTTTAGGCAGGGAATATCTGGCAAAAAGGGGAACAATACCCTATGCAAGCCAACTCCAATGCGGTATATACAAATGAACTAGAATTCCTAGAGCAACTCTGCAAGCGCGAAGCTTTGTATTTTAGCTCCATTGGCTTGTTGGAGCAGACCCCACACGCCTACTATTTGCGTCAAGAGGCTCTTCCAGAGTATCACGACCTCAATAGAGCCTTTCACTTGAGAGAGGACGGATGTGGAGTGCAAGAGGTGGTGACGGAGGTCATCCAACACTTTCGGAACCAGGGACGAGCCGTCATTGCCGATGTCGATCCCATTGCTGAAGCACAAGGCATAGGTTTTGCACTACGCCAACGAGGAGTCTTACCCCTTATTGGTGAAATGTTGGTAATGGCTGTCACCTCTGCACAAGCATCCATTTATGTTCCTGCTGATTTGCGAATAGAGGTTATCGCAAAATCGTCATTGTCTCAAGAACAATGGATAGCACTCCTTGCATCCGAATCTGAGCCAGAAACCTACGCGATGTGGAAACAGGTTGCCCAGATTGAAGCAGAATCACCGCTCACACGGCTCTATCTCGCCTCCCTCGGTGAGACTCCGATTGCGACTTGTAGCCTCGCGTCCATTGAGAATTGGGGACGGATAGACAGCGTCTTTACTCTCCCAGAATACAGACGTCAGGGAGTCGCAACTGCCCTTGTCGCTATAGCAGTCAGAGATTCCTTGGCTCAAGGTGATTGTCTCTGCTACCTCTTTACCGAACGTGGAGGCGAAGGGGAGCAAGTTTATCAGAAACTAGGCTTCGAAATAATCGTGCGGAACCCCCTGCGCCGACATATGGGCTAGTAACGCATAAGTGAGCAGTACGCCCCTTGTGGCATACTGAATTAGAAAACATCATTACTCTTCTGGAGGTCTCTCTACCAATGGCTCTCATGGAAATCAACACTGTTCGAGAACAATATGAGCGCGAAGGCTACGTACTCCTTCCCAAAATCTTAGATGACGATCTTATTCAAGAGGCGAGCGATCATATCGAATGGCTCAGCAAACGCAACCCCGACCTGCGCCCAGAACTCCTCGGACATACCTTAATGACACACGACCCCTTTTGGGTGCGCCTAGTGAAGGATGATAGGCTACTCGATATAGTGGAGCCTTTTATTGGTCCCAATATCGGACTGTTCGCCGCTCACTACATCTGCAAGCCCCCCTTTGAAGGACAGCCCGTACTCTGGCATCAGGATGGAAGCTATTGGCCCCTCTCCCCAATGGAAGTGATCACAATCTGGTTGGCAGTAGACGAATCCACGCCGGAAAACGGCTGTATGCGCGTCATTCCCGGAACCCACAAACTCGACCTCAAAGAACTCAATGAGCGTAAGGACATTGCCAACGTCTTGAACTCTGAGACCCCTCCAGAGTTTGTCGATGAATCGAAAGCGGTAGACTGTATCTTGGAGCGCGGCGGTGTTTCTATCCACCATCCCAACATCATCCACGGTTCAGAAGCCAATCTCTCGCCAAAACGTCGCGCAGGGCTCACCATTCGCTACATTCCTGCTACCACCGAGATTCTTTTGCAAGGCTTCACCACAAACGAAGGGCGGTGGCCCAGTGCGTTCCTCTTGCGAGGAGAAGCCGTCCCCGGCATCAACGACTACAACCCCCTACCCCGCTATGTGGAGGGCGAATGTATGCCATTTCGGGGATGTGAGAACTGGAAATAGGAGAGGCACGGCACGAACACAGTATGGAGACCATGCAGACAGCAACCCCAGAGACTCCAAAAGAGTTAAATCGCCTAGAGGTGCTTCGTGGACTCCGTATGGCGACTTGGGAGGCGAGCTTTGCCACCGTTTGGGCAACACTCACCACGGGAATCTTTATGACGGGTTTTGCGCTGTGGCTTGGGGCAAACAATATCGTCATTGGCATAATGACCTCAATCCCAACCTTCTGCGGGCTTATTCAGATAGTCGCCTCCTATTTCACAGACAGGCTACCCGCAAGAAAACCGATTACGGCATGGTTCTCCCTTTTGGGCAGAGGTCTCTGGCTCCCGATATTACTTCTGCCACTTTTGCTCCCACGTAGTGTTGCCCTAGGCGCGTTTCTTGTTCTTTTGGCAGGCTCCTATGTCTCCCTCAACATCCCCTTGCCCGCTTATATGTCTTGGATGAGCGATCTCGTTCCAGCGGATCATCGGGGACGCTATTTTGGGCGCAGGAACATGATCGCGGGGATCGTGGCAATGGTGCTTGGCTTACCTGCCGCGTGGTTCCTCGACTTCACCACTAAGCGACACCATTGGGGGGTCTTTGGATTTAGCGTGCTTTTCGGAGTGGGATTATTAGGAGGCGTTCTTTCTTTTCTCTGCCTCTTGCGCCAACCGGAGCCGCCTCTACACCGCCCCCCTCCCTCCGAAGATGCTCCCCAAGGCTTCGCTGGGATACTCGCCTACTACAAGACCCCTTTCAACGACAAAAACTTTGTTCGCCTCATGACTTTCAATGTCGTGTTTGGCTTGGGACAAAACTTTGCCGCACATTTCTATACCGTCTATGCCCTCAAAAACCTGAACATTGACAACGTTTGGCTACAGGTTTTTGCCACGCTCACCAGTATCTCCAGCCTCACTTCCATGCCACTATGGGGCTATCTCTCTGATCGCTTTGGAAACAAGCCCCTGTTGGCATTAGGCGTCTGCGGAACCTTCACGTTGCCCCTCTTTTGGGTGGTCGTCAACCCCACAAAGCCGGGGCTTATGTTTGCACTGCTTACCCTTCTCAACCTCTTGGGCGGGCTGTCTTGGGCAGGCGTCACGCTCACCCAGTTCAATCTGCTCATCTCCATGAGTCCTAGCCAAAAAACTCCGATCTATGTGGCAACCATGTCTGCCATTACAGGCTTGACAGGTGGGCTAGCCCCCCTTGTTGGCAGTCTGATAATGAGCGGGCTAACAGGCTGGACGGGGCATTTTCTTGGAATAGATTGGCTCAACTTCCATGTGGTATTCTTCATTAGTGCGATGCTCCGCCTGACAGGTCTCCTCTTTCTGCGCAAAGTAGAAGATGGACGTGCCGCCTCCACAAAGGAGGTCCTGCACCAACTGCGACGCGCAAACCCACGAACATGGCAAAACATACGTAGACTACAACGAGGAGATGACGCAGAGGGAAAGTTACGCGCAACAGAGGCGTTGGCAGAATCGAAGGCGGGTTTGGCGGTCAGTGAATTGGAGCTTGCTCTGCACGATCCAAACCCAGCCGTGCGTTTGGAGGCGGCACACGCCCTCGGCGAAATAGGCGATAGCGTGGCGGTGGAAGCGCTACTTCATGCCCTACACGATCCTGCCAATGAGATACTCAGTGAAGTCGTCAAAGCTCTAGGACGCATTGGAGATCGACGCGCCATCACAGAAATAGCGAATCTGCTGCTCGATTCCGACCGCCATCTGAGACGCAGTGAACAGATAGCGGTTGTGCAGGCGTTGGGAGACTTGGGAGGTTTTGACTCCGCGAGCCTACTCCTCCAAGAGTTCGAAGAGACCCACGACGCAGAGGTTCAGGAAGCAATATCTCGTGCATTGGGTGAGATTGGAGAACGCTTTGTTGCTCCTACCCTGATTGCAAAGCTGGAAATGAACCCTACACGCCCGCTTGCTCTCGCCATCATCCGCACCCTTGGGGAGTTAAACGCTCTGGAAGCATTGCCGGCACTGCACCATTGCCTCGCCACGATGGGAGATGATGATGTTGCCCTGCCTCCACTAGCCGACGCATTGGCACGCCTGAAAGATACAACAGCACTCTCGGAACTTATCGATAAACTCCATTTTCTGAAAAGCCCCGTCGCAAGAAAGCAGGTTGCGGTCGCTATCGCAAGTATCATCGGCGCAAAAGAGACCCTCTATCCCCTGCTCTCCAGAGAGGCGTATGCACGAGAAGATGCGGTTTCCAAAATACTGCAAGACATCCAACGGCGAACTAAAGCTACCCCTGAGATACCAGACATGGAGGGGCTGATGGAAACTTATCTCTCCGGTGAGCAGGACGCGTTTATTCAACGCGTTCGGGAAATCCTTCCCCACATACCCCAAATCGGAGATAAGGGGCTTCTGAACGCGATGCTCGAACGTCTTTGCGGCTTTGAAGAGCACGAACCCGAAGAGACCCTTCTCCTTATCCTCACACTTCGGGAGTGCCTACAACAATGACAGAACGGGCGAAAACAGTTCACTTTATCGGTATCTGTGGTGCAGGAATGAGTGCCGTCGCAAAACTCATGCAAGATGACGGTTGGAATGTCTCTGGCTCAGACAATGGGTTCTACCCCCCGGTCAGCACGTTTCTGGAGCAGGAGGGCTTATCATGTAAAACACCCTACGCACCCGAAAACATCCCTCCAGAGTGTGCGCTTGTGGTCATTGGCAAGCACGCCAAACTCACACCGGAGCAGAATGCGGAGGTCAAATCTGCGTTTGAGCGTCAGGCAAAAGGTGAGGTTGCAATCGTCTCCTATCCTCAAGTACTAAATTTGCTCACGCAGAGCACGCACAACATTGTCGTAGTGGGGAGCTACGGAAAGTCAACGACGACAACCCTACTGGCGTGGAGCCTTGCCCATGCAGGAGTCGATCCAAGCTATTTCATTGGAGCGATTCCCCTCGATTTTACGGCAAATGCGAGCCGTGGTACGGGGAAGTTCTTTGTTCTTGAAGGTGACGAATACCCTTCCGCAAACTGGGATTCTTCTCCGAAATTTCTCCACTACAATGCAGGCACCGTTCTGCTCACTTCCTGCGAACACGATCATTTCAACGAGTTCCCTACCCTGGCTTCCTATCTTACCCCTTACCGCAAACTCCTTTCGACTCTCACTGCTGATAATCTTCTCATCGCATGTCTGGATGGCAAGGAGGTGCAAAATGTTATTCGTGACACCAAAGCCAGAGTCGTAACCTACTCTGGTCAGAATAACCCCAATGCCGACTGGTTTGTCAGCGCCATAGCACTAAACGAGGCTCACACACGCTTCACCGTCTGCAAGCGAAACCAACAGACGCGCGAGATTGTCCAAGAAATCGAAATTACGACACAACTGCTAGGGGAGCATAACGTCCAAAACATTGTCGGCTGCGTGGCAACCCTTGTAGAGCAGAACGCGTTGGAGGCAAGAGCCATCCAAGATGCGATTGCCGCCTTTCGGGGTATACGGCGTCGGCTCGAAATCAAGTCCAATACAAGTAGCGTTTTCCTTTATGAAGACCTGTCCAGCTCCCGCCCCAAAGCGGTTGCGGCACTCCAAGCCCTCCAAGAGCGACACCCACAGTCCCATATCTACGCGATCTTTCAACCCCACACCTTTAGTTTTCGTTCGCGCCAAGCGTTGGACTGGTATCCGCTCATGTTCAAAGGTGTTCATAGTGTACTGGTCTTCAGCCCACCAAACCTGCGGGGGCTAAGTGGCGCCGAACAACTCAGCCATGAGGAGATTTGGGACGCAATCAACCACGGCAATACCTGTCCTGTTATTCCTGTCGCGAATGCGGAAGAGATTATCCAGAATCTCAATCATGCGAGTCTCTCTCGTGGTGATGTGGTGATCTTCATGACCTCCGGCGGTATGGAGGGCAGTATTCAGCCCGTGATAGAGTGGTTTGAGAAGGAGTATCCAAGCGCGTGAAGCTCTTCTACTCAGAATACCGCAACGACTACACAACCTACACATTCTCCTACGCAGTATATGCCTTGAAGGAACAACAGGAGGAGGCTCCTAGCATCTACGCACAAGGGTTCTTGCCCTATACAGGACGCTTGGACATTCCTGCCGACCTCTTTTATCTTGCCCGTAGCCTTCGCGTGAACCTCGCAGAGTTCTCGCTCACCTCCGAAAACCGGCGTGTGCTACGGCTCAGTGCTGAGTTAAACATTCAGATCGAGGTAAGACGCAAAGAGGATTTTGACATAACAAACTCTGCCTTTCTCGACTACTGTGCCCACTATGCCGAGGAGCGGTTTTCGGGAGGTAGCATGGCTACAGAACGCCTTGCATATGTCCTTGAGAGAGAGTTGCTGACGCACATACTCACCTTCCGAAGTACCGACAGAGTTTTGGGCTACGTGTTCGGTGTGCAGGTGGGTGAGATGTTCCACTACTGGTATGCCTTCTTCGATACCGCACTTTTGCAATCCCACGCTCTGGGTAAGGCAATCATGTTACACACATTGCTCTGGGCAAAAGAGTTTGGCTTGCAGTATCTCTATTTGGGAACCTGTTACACTCCTAAAGCGCTCTACAAAGTGCGTGATCATAAAGGGTGTGAGTTCTTTGATGGTGTGGGTTGGAACAACGATATTAGCATTCTCAAGTCGCTCTGCGCCAACGATTTGGAGCCGCAAGAAAACGCCGACCTCTTTAAGCAGAAAGATCACGCCCTGCAAGCCAAATTTACGGGATTGTGGGAGCCACAAAAAATAAAAAGCCCCCCTTCCGAATAGGAAGGAGGGCTAAACCATTGCGGCATTACGGTGAACCAGACACCTTAACCAGCGCGGGGCGGAGGACGCGCTCATGGATCATATACCCACGCTGAATCTCTACCGCTACGGTGTTGGGAGGAAGATCACTCTCCTCCATGTAGCCTATGGCTTCATGGAATTCGGGGTCAAACTCTTTGCCTAGTACTTCTATCGGTGCGATACCCGACTTCTCTAAGAACACCTGCATCTGCTTCAAGGTTCCTTGCACTCCCGCGATCAGTTTCTCGAAGTTTTGGCTCAACTCGGCAGCTTGCAAAGCGCGATCAAAGTTGTCCAATACGGGAAGCAGGTCTTTAAACAGAGTGCCTGCAATATACTTTTGTTGTGCCACAAACTCGTCATCTCGCCGCCGTCGGTAGTTTTGAAATTCAGCTTGAATATATAGGCGCGTCTTTTCCAACTCAGCGATCTTGTCTTGTGCACTAGCCAGTTCCATTAAAAGATTTGGTTGCGAGCCATCCGAGGCACTTTCTGTGTCTTCATTCTTTTCGGTCTCGTCTATCTCATCCTCTTTGTGCTTTTCTCTTCTACTCATGGCAAATACTCACTCCTATCGTTGTAACAAGGCAAAATTGGACTTCAAGGCATAAGTACGGCGACCAAGCGCGTGAGGTTCCCAACATACAATGACGTGGTACACGCTTCGGCCGCCGGTTCAAATCAAAATCTAATCATTATCAGGCTTGGCTAAGTGCCGTGAGAGCCTGGGAGAGATGCCCCGCCATCCTCGCGACGGTGACAGTGGCATGATCGTAATTCATACGCGTGGGTCCTACAACTCCAAGCACACCCGCAGGACGCCCCCCAATGTGATAGAGAGACGTGATGAGACTACAGCTCTGCATGGGCGCATACGAGTTCTCGGTTCCGATGATCACCGTTACTCGATGTTCGGACCAAGCGTGTCGTAGTACCTCATAAAAGTGCCTCTTCTCTTCAAGCGCTGTAAAGAGCAACTCCAACCGCTCCATATCATGGAATTCGGGTTGACGCAAAATCTGATTACTACCCTCCATGTAGATTTTGCCCTGCTCCCTACTATTTGAGACTACCTGAATGAGTGCGGCAACAACGCGTCCAATCGCAGGGGTGTGTTGCTGCATCTCGTTTGGGGTCTCTAGTGTGGCGAGAATGCGCCCTAGCTCCGTCAATTCCCTGTCTCCCACCACTCCGTTCAGATAATTGGTAATCTGGCTGAGTTGTGCTTCACTTGGTAACGTATCCCCTTCAATCAGTCTATGCTCTACATGCCCTGTAGAGAGTACAACGACGAGCAACATATGGCGTGCCGTCGCTTGACTGACGTATACACGGTGCAGACAAGTCGTCTCGGTGATTGGGTTTGTTGCGATAGAGAGATACGATGTGAGGGACGCAAGGATGCGGCACGTCTGATTCAGAATGGCATCTAGCTCGTCCCAGGGCTTGTGGTGTAGGTCTTCGCCAAGGCGATCAACTTCGGGTTCGGGAGTGGAAGGCGGCATAAGGGTATCTACGTAATAGCGGTAGCCTAAGTCCGTTGGAATGCGTCCCGCAGAGGTATGGGGTTGAACAATATACCCCAACTCTGACAGCTCAGACATCTCATTCCGTACTGTGGCAGACTTACAGCCTATCCCATAGGCTTCGATGAGGCGCTCTGATCCAACAGGGCGCGTAGTCTGAACGTAGTCACGGACAATCGCATATAGTATACGAGACTTTCGGTCATCCAGATTCATAGTAGTGGCACACTCTCCGTAGAATTTGGCTTACTGAGAGGAAACATTCTCGAAACTAAATACAGCCTATTTCTATTATAGTCTGCTCTATCTAGGTTTGTCAAGTCGCATAACCAATGCTTGAAAACACCTGCTGCCACACTCCGTATTCACGCCTCAAATCTCGCTTCTTCACGTTTTCCGCGCAGTCCCACCTCATGTCCACACAAATTGAACCTCCCCCCCCACCTTGACAAACCTCTTTGCGAATGCTACATTCTCAACACCTACAATATGAAGGAGCAATCAATGGACAGAATACAATCTCAACTGCTTGCTACCCTTGGCGCAAAAACATGGGAACAACGGGAGAAAGCATTCAGAACACTTCAACAACAAGGTACACTCGCTATCGAAGCCCTCATTGAAGGCACAAGACACGCGGATTGGCGCGTGCGTCGCTCTTGTGCCGATCTCATGGATCACCTCGCAGATACCAGATGCGTTGAGCCACTTCTAGCCCTACTAGACGATCCCATCGAAGCCGTGCGTCGCCTCGCGGTTCATGCCCTTAGTTGTCAGGGTTGTAAGGTTTGCCCTCTCAATATCGACATCGTTGGCAACCTCGTCAAGGTCATACAAACAGATAGAAGCATTCGTGTTCGGCGCGTCGCTACGCACCAACTAGGGTGTCAACCTCAAGACCCTCGTGCAGTAGAAGCCCTCTCCGCTCTTTTGACAAGCGAACGAGACACAAAAATACTCTCCAACGCAAAATGGGCACTACAACAGCAACAAGCTTCCTTTGTCCAAGGCGTTCTCTAGGTTAATTTCTGGTCAGGTTTTAACTATTTGTGCCTCTGCGTTGTATAATGAATCTACTATGCCCTATACAAAACAACCGCCTACCAACTCAGGGAGCAAAAAGACGCCCGGCTTGATCACTCAGAAAGCAGCGGGAGCCACGTCTTTGATGATGTTCGGAATTCTGCTGAGTCGCTTGCTCGGATTTGTTCGTGATAGAATCATTTCGCATCGATTTGGTCAAGGGTTTGAGACAGATGTCTATAACGCCGCGTTCACTCTCCCCGATCTTTTCTTTTTTCTGCTCGCAGGAGGAGCGTTATCGGGAGCCTTCATACCGGTTTTCACCGAGTATTACACGCTAGGTAAAAAGCAAGAGGCATGGCGAATCTTTAGCGCGGTCGCAGTAATAATGACTCTTGTTATGAGCGTTCTCAGCATCTTGGGAGTTATCTTTGCACCACAGCTTGTCATTCTGACCAACCCCGGATATATGCCCCAAATGCCACACGGCTTCTTTCAAAGCATCGGATGGATTATTTCCCACACGATCCATCACGATCTTGTTCTCAGCCAAAAAGCCCAAATGACCGTAAACCTTACGCGGATTCTGCTTCCTGCTCAAATATGCTTCCTTCTGGGAGGCTTAATGATGGGAACCCTGAACGCGCAAAACAAATTTCAAGGTCAGGCGTATGGTCCCGTTATTTACAACATAGGAATTATCTTTGGTGGTCTTGTCCTCAGTCAGTTCATGGGTGTGGCGGGGTTATGTTGGGGAGCATTGGGTGGAGCCATTGTCGGAAACCTGATCTATCAGTGGGTACTTGTGCGAAAATCTGGTGGGGTGTTTGTTGTCAAGAATCTACGCACCCACATGAAGCTTCCGGGCGTAAAGAAAATTTGGAAGCTGATGATACCCGTTATATTTGGGCTATCTCTTCCCTACGTCAGCACCATTATTGGTAGGAGCCTTGCCTCCGACTTCAGCGATGGAGCCCAATCGGCATTGATGAATGCAAACAGGCTAATGCAACTACCGCTCGGCATATTCGCTCAGAGCACGGCAATCGCGCTCTTTCCCACGATGTCGGCACTCGCAGCACAAAAGGACATTGCAGGGCTACAACGTACTGCTTGTTACGGGGTGCGCTCCATCCTATTTATGACGGTCCCCTCTTCCTTCCTCATGATAGTACTTGCCATGCCGATTGTACAACTCTTGCTACAATCTGGGAAATTCACCACCAGTGATGCCGAACTCGCGGCACAAGTTTTATGCTGGTTCTCTTTAGGAATATTCGCTTGGTCAGCCCACGCGATATTAACCCGTGGATTTTACGCACTCCAGGAGACGCATACCCCCATTATAGTTGGAACAGTCGTCACGTTCATATTCATACCGCTCTGCTTTCCCTTAAAGCACCTCTTCGGCGTGAATGGCTTGGCATTGGCTACATCCATAGCCGCAACCATCCACATGCTATCGATGCTGGTACTACTCCGAAAGCGACTCAATGGCTTGGATGATGCCGTCCTCTTGCGCTCAACCGTGAAGATTGTTGGGGCATCAGGAATCACTGCCGTCGCCTGTTATGGAGTACGCGAATTTGTCAACACAGTCTGCTTTCAATTCCCCATGCCGATATTTATGCGGACGGGCATTGTCCTCAGTACCTGCTTGAGCATTAGCGGTCTGGTCTATGCGATGCTCGCGGTATCGTGGCAGATGGAAGAGTTCAAACCCATTCAAAACAAGCTGAGAAGCCTCCTCAAAAAATTCACCAAGAAGGGAATTGCCCCCGCATGAAAAGCCTACTCCACATTATCGCGGTTTGCCTGCTATTTCCGGTCATAGGCTGTCAGAAGGGCGACGTGAGTAACCAGAAAGACGCTAAGTCAGCGACTTCTACACAATCAACCGAGGTGGCATCCAAAACCATTACCCTCTCTACAAGCGACGGCTGGAAGATCGTGGGAGACCTTTTTGGCGCACCAAACAACAAAAAGGGGATCATCATTCTGCTGCACCAGAGGGGCGGCTCCGCATACGATTGGCGAAATCTTTGTGCCCAATTACAGCAAGAGGGGTTCTCTGCCCTCGCGCTAGACTTACGTGGTACAGGTCGCTCGATGGCGATGACAGGAGGCAAAGAGGCACCTTGGCTCGTCCTCAAGGACATAGACGCGGCGATTGCCACACTCAAGGGTCCTATAGGGCTAGCAGGAGCCTCTTATGGGGCAAACAATGCGCTAATACACGCCGCCAACAACCACAAACTCGTAAAGGCAGTTGCGCTCTTTTCACCGGGGTTAGACTATCACGGTCTTGAGGCACTCCCCGCCGCCGAGAAGTACAAGGGAGCCGTCGCCATTTGGAACGAAACCGAGGATGTGATCTCCGGTGAGGGACCCAAACAAATCGCAGAAGCAGGGAAAGCCGCAGGTTATGAACTTCACGCTTTGGGAGGTTCCGAACATGGAACGACACTCCTAAATAACGAAGTGATTCTAGAGACGGTCTCATTCTTTCGCACCCATCTAAAATAGAGCTAAACCCTAGCAGGGGTGCTATGGGGCAGAATCAGCCCTCGCGAAAAACAGCAGTTTTTGTGTTGGGGAAACTCTCGAACTTGTTGTGGTGAAAGAGCGTTTCGCGGGTTGCAAAATAATCTACGTACTATGCTAGAAACGAGGGCGTTGGGGAACGAATGGTATCAAGACCCGAAACTTTAGATGCAGTGAAGGAGGCTCTCACAAGGCGTGGCAGAACTGTTGTCGCGGTTCAGGGGCGCAGTATGTTTCCTACCTTGAAGCATGGAACTCGTGTGGAAGTACACCCCGTCGCGTTTGATGAGTTGAGAATCGGCGATCTTGTCGTCTTCTCAAATGGGAGAACGCTTATCTGCCATCGCCTCATTCGCAAGACCCGACGGCTCTGCTTCCTAAAAGGGGACACCAACCTTTGGACAGACCCACCCGTTATTTGGGGTCAGGTTTTAGGAAGAGTCACACGTGTCATTCATGAAGACCTACGTATCCAGTCCATTGATGCCCCACACCAACGCCTGCTCGCTGCCCTATTGGCACATCTCTCCTACCCTTATGCCATCTACTATAACGCACTGCACTACTTTGGAGCATGCCGCTGGTGGGCAAAAGGCATCCACATGGAGTAGAGGCTGTTACTTTGCATTGACGCGAAGAATGGGAATACTTGCCGCCAATACCACTCCGCCATCCACCCGCTCCACGCTCACATCTAGTGCCTGTTCGTCAATATCGACATACTTAGAGAGTACCGCTAATATCTCTTGACGAATCTGATCCATCATGGGCGCAGAGATGTCAGCACGATCATGCATTAATACAAACCGCAACCGGTTTTTCGCTACGTCTTTGGTGGACTTATCGCTTCTTCCAAAGAGCCGATCAAATAGACTCCGCATGGTGCGCTCTCCCCTTTCTATCTCTTGCCCCCGAAGATACTCTTAATCCTATCGAAAAAGCCCGTCTTCTCGTCCAGATTAAGGAACGGAACGGTCTCACCCTTTAGACGCCGTGCAATATTTCGATACGCCTGCCCCGCAAGATTGCCTTCCAGCAACGCGGCAGGCTCACCCCTATTCGTGGAGGTGATGATGACCTCATCCTCTGGAATGACACCTAACAGGCGCACATTGCTTCCCAAAACGTCCTGAACGTCCTCAACAGCCAACATCTCCTGTTGCTTCACCATCTTGGGACGGAGCCGGTTCACGATCAGATACGGGCTATGCAACTCTTGAGCCTCCAGAAGACCGATGATGCGATCCGCATCACGGACGGAGGACATTTCTGGGTTTGTCACCACAATCGCTTCAGTTGCGCCTGCCGTGGCGTTTCTAAACCCTTGTTCGATTCCCGCAGGGCAGTCAATGAGAATGTAGGTATAGCCCTCTTCCTGCAACTCTTGAATGATCTGGATCATTTGGCTCGGAGAGACCGCCGACTTATCTCGCGTTTGGGCAGCAGGAAGCAGAGCGAGATTCTGGTTGCTCTTGCTCTTGATGAGAGCCTGACGCAACTTAGCCCGTCCTTCAACCACATCTACAATATCATAAACGATACGATTCTCCAAACCCAGCGCAAGATCAAGGTTCCGCAAGCCAATGTCGGCATCGATGAGAGCCACTTTCTCTCCCAAATGGTGCGAAAGCGCGACACCAATATTCGCGGTAGTGGTCGTTTTACCAACACCACCCTTTCCCGATGTAATGACGATAACTCGAGAATTGGAATCTGCCATAAAAAACGCTCTCCCCTCTCTCTAGGACACTCTTTGTCTACAAGAAGCCTATTATACCCCGTAACACGAATCAAGCCTGAAGCCACAACCTAAAATATGCAACGAACCTCAACAAAGTCGAGGCTTAATAAGGAGCTACTGTGATTTTGCCGTTTTCTATGCGTGCGACTTCAGTGAGCCGTACCTTAGCAGGCGGTGCATCGGGAGGAGCCCCCGCAAACGTGTTCGCAATCCGTAGCTGTTGCGGGCGCATATTCCCCGCCATAATACGTGCCTTCTCATCGCCGTGGCTCCCCGCGTGTGCCAAGCCCCGTAATGTGCCAAAGACAAGAATGTCTCCCTCTGCAACAACCTCTGCTCCCGCGTTCACGTCTCCACCAACAATGACCGTTCCAGCGTGAACAATCTTCTGACCGCTTCGAATTGTCTGCGGCAAATAGAGGGCGTTATTTCCTGCTTCTGCCTCACTCGTTGCAAAGACCAGTGCCGAACCGGGCTGCATCATATAGACATTGAGGGCAAGGCGTCGCGCCGCCTCCTGTGTGGTTAAATCGGTCGAAACAACGGCGACGGTAAGCAGTGCATACTTGGTCTGTATCTGCCGAACCAAGCCGTCCAAATCCTCAACACCCACACTGCGGGTTCCCAAATGGAGGGTAATCTGAGGGCTACGTCCCGTAAAACTGCTCTTGTTCTCCTGCATATTGGCTTCAACCCGTGAAAGCACCTCTTCCCATGTACCCTCAACGGGCACGGTGAGCAAGAGTTCATTCAACAAACCATTGTGCCACGGTGTTATCTCCACCTGTTGCAAAATCTCTACTCCTCCCATAAATGTGGTAACGCAATAGCGCAACTCTGTGTACAGTATTTCACGACAAACCACTCTTTTTCCTGCACATTTTGACGCCTACCTGCAAATTGCTTGGCTAATGGGCTGAAATCGGGTTCTTGGTAACGCATAAACTACGCTACCGTATACGCGGCAGTAACGCAAGAAGAATACAATAAGTGGTAGGTTTGGAGTTCTCAAATCGCAATACCAATAGATGTCTCTCAACGAAAGGTCACAAAATGAAAAGAAATGCTCACAATCTCCCCTATGCACTTGGTGCACTTTTGGTTATGGGAGTGTTGCCAGGTTGTTCTACAGCGGGCAGCTCCACAAGTTCAAAAACAGCTCCTATGGAAAAATCGTTCGCCTTCGGAAATATGTCGGGACGTGCTGCTCTCACCAATCCACCCCTCTTCGCGAGTGGGCGTGGTGTCTCCTCTTTGGCACTCACCGGGCAAATAAACAGTTTGGAGTTACGTGGGCTACCACGGACACTTGCGAATACCCGCATTCTCTTTGCGTCAGGGCGCACGAGCAGTCTGAATGGAGGCGTATTTACCATGCTTCCCGACGGTTCCTCTCAATCGATCATCAGCCCTTCCGTTATTGCAATAGGTGAAGCAAGCTGGTCCCCAGATGGCAAAAAGATCGCCTTCTACAAGAGTTCACAAATCTGGACGATGAACGTGGAGGGCGGGCCCGCTACGCAATTGACGTTTAGTGCAGGTTTGAATATAAGCCCTGCTTGGTCGCCAGATGGAAACAAAATCGCCTTCACATCAAAGCGTGACGGAAACAACGAGATATATGTCATGAACGCAGACGGCACAGGACAGACGCGCCTTACTGTGAATGCGGGAAATGATCAACACCCTGCATGGTCACCAGATGGAAACAAAATCGCCTTTGAATCGGATAGAGATGGCACAATACACATCTATACAATGACCAACACTGGAGCCTCCCCTATCCGCTTAACCAATACCGCAGGACTCGACCAAAACCCGGCTTGGTCGCCGGATGGTGGAACCATTGCCTTCGATTCTACGCGAGATGGCGGATTACCAGAGCTCTATAAAATGGACACTGGTGGCAACTTGGTTACGCGCCTCACAACAAACGCTTTTTCAGATTCTAGCCCTTGCTGGTCACCAGATGGAACGACACTCGCCTTTTCCAGCCGCCGCAATAACAACACGGATGTTTATACCTACTCTGTTGCCACAGGGATTGAGACGCGATTGACCAATCATCCTGAAGTCGATGATCGCCCCACTTGGTCTCCCTTCTTGACACAACGCGCGTTCGTCGGAGCGAATGGAATACTGAGCAACCAAGCGTCTGGGGTCATCTACTCGGCAGCAGGGGACATGCCCACGAGCATTGTCGCTTTCAGCACCTCCGACTTCTCTCAGCTAAAGGTGACCCTCGGCAACAGCCAAGAGACCGCTGGCGCATGGTTGACCTACGTGCTAGAGGGTTCAAATTCCCCAATCTCCTTTACAGGCTTTCGTCTTTGGAACCTAACAGAGGCAAGCCCAGCCTCTATTACCCTCGGCGACGCGTCCATCACAGGCGCCATAGTCCAAATCTCGGCAACCACAGGCAAAGTACTCCTCGTGTTACCCTATGCGGCTCCCAGTCGCGCTGCCGGTGATGCCCCTCACCCTGCTATCACAACGCAGGGCGGTCAAAATGTGTGGCGTGGCACCTTCCGAGGGGTTTATGATTCGACGGGCCAGAACCTCGCTCCTAGCGGGGCGCACGAAGTGCAAGTAGAGAGTACAACAGGAAAGGTTCTCTCGATACGATAAGCCTCAAACCGCTTTGGAGGCATGTCCGCAAAGGTTGCTCAGAGGAGTCAGACTATTCTGGCTCCTCTTTTTAATTGTCACAAGATTTCCTCTTTCTCACCGAACTCATTTCCCACACCCCTTTACCATTCTCCATCTTTGAAACGATATGAAACTTGGTGACTACTCCTTCCAAAATTTCCGGTTACAGTGCATCCAATGGAGTAGAATATTTGTCAATGATGTATGGACAGATAACTGTTGCAAAAAGGAGGTACCATGGCAACTCTGCATTCAGAATCGAGCGAAGAGACACCGAAAGAACGCATGAACCAGCCCATTGAAGCAGAAGTGCTTGTGCGGCTGAATGGTGACGTCTCCGACACAGGCATATTTGGGAATCGCATTTTGGAAGTGACTAACCAAGCAGTACGCGTCGCCGAGAGCAATGGAACCGTTTCGCTCTTGATTCCGATAAGTGATATAAAATCTGCCCGTAATGAGCCACTCGTAGGGGGTGGACGCCTCGAAGTCACCACCAAATCGGGCGAAATCCTCCCTATCATCTCCTACTCGCTCACCGTCGCTGCCCAATTTTCAGAGGCGGCAAGGGGCATTGAACAGCTTGCGAAGGGTGAATCGCTTCTCATCAATTTAAAAACGGAGCGGACGCGCTGTGTGAAGTGTAACCGCCTCCTCCCAGAGAAGGACGGTATCTGTCCCGCGTGCGTCAACCGTGGCAAGACTTTTCTCCGCATCGCGCGTTTCTTGCTTCCCTACCGGAAACAGGTGATCGCGCTTGCCTCGCTGTCGCTCGGCACAACGATAATCAACCTTCTGCCTCCTTTTCTACAGGGAGCCATCATCGACAAAGTGCTGACCACACACAAGAATATTAACATTCTCGCTTGGTATATGCTAGCGTGGTTAGGCGTCATTGTTATTGCGACATTCATCCAGGTGGCATCTGGGCGTCTTATCTCGTTTTTGGCGGGACATGTCGCCAGTGACCTCCGCCGCGACATCTATCGCGCCATTGAGTTTCTTCAGCTTAGCTATTTTGATAAGAAGCAAGTGGGAGCGATTACCAGCCGCGTTACTCAGGACACAGACAGAGTTTGGGGCTTTTTGGTCGATGGTATGCCGTATGTAGTATCAAACGCGCTACTGCTCGCGGGTATCACCATCTTCCTTTTCTTGACAAACTGGAGACTGGCACTCTGCGTCTTGGCTCCTATGCCGGTTGTGGTACTCATCAGTGCTATCTTCTGGAAACCTGTCTCGCAGATGTTCTTTCGCGTGGGACAAAAGTGGGCTAGATTTCACATGCACCTCAACGAATCGCTTTCTGGAATTCGTGTGGTCAAAGCGTTTGCAAAAGAGGATGCCGAGTTCGCAAAGTTCCAACGTCGGAATCAAGAGTTGAGGGATGCCGGAGTACGTGCAGATACCAAGTGGTACACCATCTTTGGTTATATGACGTTCTTCACAGCCATGGGAGGCTTGATCAACTGGACCGTGGGAGGCTACATGGTTTACAACAACACCCTCACACTGGGCAACTTTATCAAGGTCAACTCGTACCTCATGCTTATCTATGGTCCCTTGCAGTGGTTTGGGCAGTTGAATAACTGGTTCAGCCGTGCGATGGCAGGAGCCGAGCGCATCTTTGAAGTAATCGATTCGGAATCGGAGCAATACGCGAAAGAGACGGCGGCATTCCCAATTGTGGGCGAGGTTCAGTTCGATAACGTTCGCTTCGGCTACGACAAATCCAATCCCGTCCTCAAAGGGTTATCTTTCACCGCAAAGCCCGGCGACATGATCGGACTTGTGGGAAAATCTGGTGCAGGTAAATCGACTACGATCAACCTCATCTGCCGATTCTACGAACCAGACGCGGGGCGAATCCTCATAGATGGTGTCGCCTCAACGCAACTCAGTCTTCAGGATATGCGTCACCAGATCGGAGTTGTTCTCCAGGAGCCGTTCCTCTTTAACGGAACCATTGCAGAAAACATCTCTTACGGTAAGTCGGATGCCTCATTTGAAGAGATCGTGGAGGCAGCAAAAGCGGCAAACGCGCACAATTTTGTCTTGAGTAAGCCAGACGGATATGATACAATGGTTGGAGAACGAGGCTCAAAACTCTCAGGTGGAGAGCGTCAGCGCATTTCAATCGCCCGTGCCATTCTGCATAATCCGCGTATATTGATACTTGATGAGGCGACTTCGTCTGTCGACGTGGAGACCGAGAAGCAGATTCAAGAGGCTATCGGACGACTAATACAAGGGCGCACGACGTTCGCAATTGCCCACCGACTCAGCACGCTACGCAATGCCACTCGACTCATCGTCCTTGACAAAGGCGAAATCGTTGAGACAGGAACCCATGCCGAACTGATGGAATCAAAAGGCGTTTTCTACCATCTGGTAGAGACTCAGACGCAAGCAAACGAGATCATCGGCATCGCGTAGTCACTAATCAGCATACCCTCTCCTAGCCCTCCTGCCCCGTTCTCTGTGGGTCAGGAGGGCTTTTAAGGGTCTCCCTATTTTGACATTACAACCCGTCCAAACAGAAATCGGCACACCCTATACGTCGCTTCAAGCCCGCTTTGAGGCGACAATGAACCTAACTCCTGCCCCCAATATTGGGGAAATTTGGGCAGAGTACCTCGACACACTCACCCAATATGCCCGTTCAGAGAGTGCGCTTCTACTTTGCGCCATTCTCAAACAAACCAGAGAGTGGGACGGATTGGTAGAAAAGCCCCAACTCTGGCAGATACACCTTGCCCTTTCAAGGCTTCTCCCGATGTTTCCTATTCACGCACTTACCGCTCTATGGAATCGCCTAGATAACGCCGATCCCCTTCAACGAATTGGTATGGACTACGGCTTGGAGATACTTACGGCAGAACACGCTGTACAGCACCTCTTAGTAGGTTTAGAGACGTGCAAGAGTCACAACGCAAGGCTGAAAATTGTAGAGGCTCTCGAAATCATTGGAGATGTACGCACATTGCCCATTCTCGCAAAACTCCATAGACAGGCAGGTACAGAGGATTGGGTACTTGGTCGGAACATTGCGCGTGCTTTCCGGGCAATCCATTTCCGCGCAAAAGAGGAGGATGCGATCACACTCTTGCGTGCCTCATCCATACCCGCAACAGAGCTACTTCATGTTATGTCGGCACCAGAGTACGACGTGACCGATCTACTCCATATACCACGAGAGGAACCAGGCACCGATGGCAACGATAGTTGAGGCAACAAAACAATACGACGCATGGGTAGAATCGCAGACGAAAACCATCCCAGAAGCTCTGGAGACCAAATACAAGGAGATGGCAGACAATACTTTCAAATTCTTCCGCGCAACGTTTTACAGATGGTCACGACGCTTACTAGAGGTCTGCCCTGAAATCTCTACAGCACCACGAATTCTCTCTGTAGGCGATCTGCATATCGAGAACTACGGGATGTGGCGTGATGCAGAGGGGCGCCTTATTTGGGGGATCAACGATTTTGACGAGGCGACTCCCCTTCCCTACCTAAATGACCTACTACGTCTAGCGACGAGCCTCCTTTTGACTAAATCTAAGGATACCAAAGCGGGTGCCGATGCTCTTATCGCTTCGCTTTTAGACGGCTATAAAGACACTCTCCGAAACGGGGGAAGCCCTTTCCTGCTAGAGCGAGAAAACCCAGCTCTCCGCTCATTATGTCTCTCCGCAACCAATGACACAAAGTCGTTTTGGGAAAAGATGGATAGGATAGACAAAAACACGATACCCCTTTCCGATATTCCACAAGACGCAATAAATACCATGCGCGATTTGCTACCGAGTGGGGCAACTATCACTTCATACCATACGCGCGAATCGGGGTTGGGGAGTCTTGGGAGACCTCGCTATGTTATTAAGGCGCAGTGGAACCGTGGTACCATTTTTCGCGAGGCAAAACGGCTACTTCCCTCCAGTGCCACCTATTCACAACAAGACGGTAGCTATTCCATTCACGCCGAGGAACTACTAAAGTCTGCGGTCCGTTGTCCCGATCCCTATGTACACATTGTGGGTGATTGGAGCGTTCGACGCCTTGCACCAGACAGCATACGCCTCGAGCTAAAAGATCTCAAAGATGCCAGCAACGAAAAGGAACTCTGCTGGGCAATGGGTGCGGAGGCAGCAAATGTACACCTCGGCACACCTACCAAGCGCGGTGCCATTTTGGAAGACATGAGGGGGCGTACAGCAGAATGGATATATCTACAGGCGAAAGCACTGAAAGAGGATGTTGACGCAGAGGCTGAGGGGTGGAAGAGATACATGGAGTCTAAGAAAAAGGCTAAAAACTAGTCTTTTGAGGGCTTCCGTGCCACGTAGAAGATACGATCTGAAGTTTTGGAGGGAGAGCGTAAGGTATAGGCTTGATATGTCGCACACTTCTCAAAGCCCGCCGTGTTCAGCATCTCCAGAACCTCCTCGGTACGGTAGGCAAACTGAAGATGCGTCTCCTGGAAGTGCGTGACTTCTCCACTCTCAGCAGTGTGGTTAAAATCCATCTCAACTCTACAGATACGAAGGCTTGGTACATAGGTACTGTGCCAATCGTATTTAAGTGGCTCATCCATCTCAAGATTTTCCTGATCGAAGAAGTTATTGATCAGCGCAAACTCACTATTCATATCAAAGATGAAGACACCACGCGGGGCAAGATGAGCGTAGACTTGCTCGAACGCCATCTGCAAACGCGCTGGCTCCAAAATATAGTTCAGGCTATCGAACAGACAAGTGCAAAGATCAAAACGCCGTTTTGGTAAAGAGAGTTCGGCGGCATCTTGCACGAAGTACTCGATGGGAAAACCCTCCGTCGCCGCTTTTTGCTTGGCAACCTCTATCATTGCGGGCGCAATATCCACGCCTACCACGTCATAGCCCTCGTGATATAATAATTCAGACACGTTACCCGTCCCACAAGCGAGATCGAGAACAGTCCTTGGGTGAGCATTCCACAAATCAAGCAGTTGCCTGAGATAGAGTATCCAAGCCGTATAAGGAACTCCCATCATCAGCAAGTCATAGAGAGGAGCAACCGTTACAAATTGTGGAGGGGCTTCATTCGGTGCCATAAAGGTTCTATTCTTGAAAGTACGATAGAAAAGCAAAATGCCACCCCGCCAAAAGGGTGGCAGTCGCTATAGCCATCGAAAGCGTATCACCAAGGACGGGCTGTTGTCCAGTTCCGCGTAAAGTAGTCGCCAAGAATGCCTAGCATGGTGGGGAGCCAAACAAAGCCAACAGCAGCCCACATCCACACCAAACGAGTCCCTTTGCGAACCTCCATGAAGACCAGTACAACCGCGGACGCCTTCACAGTCGCGATTAACAGCATCACTATTATATTTAGCCCCGGAATGGGAACAACCTTGGAGAGATCGACAAATGCCGCCCCTACGGTTGCAAACAGCATGATCATGAGAAAACCGAACACGACTAAAAAGTGACTTGTTGGCGTGTAGTGGTGCTCATGGTGCTCTTCATGCGACACAACTGCCTCAGAATGTTCGGAATGCTTAGCCATAATTACCTATTCCTTCTCTCCACGATAGGGTAGAGGTTCTATCCGTGTAGGAATTTTTGCAGATCGGGATGCGCCAGATATAACGCGGGATAAAGAAAAATCCAGACAATGTCGACAAAGTGCCAATAGAGTCCAGTCATCTCAATAGGCATGAAGTCCGCCACAAGAGGACTCTTGAACCACATCATCACAATAATGATGAGCATGACAAGCACACCTAGGATAACGTGGATACCGTGCAAGCCCGTCATAATGAAGTAGAGTGAGAAGAAAATCTCCGCGTGCTGTGCCGAGGAGGTTGCACTCCCCTTCACAGGCTCTAGCGAGAACTTACGACCATGCTCTGCTTCATGCGCTACTTCGGTGCTTCCCTCAGTCTTAACAACTTCCACACCTGCAACCGTTGCCTTTGTCTCAGCCCCCTCTGCCACATAATGAAACAGAGGACCTGGAACGTGATTCTCGTTATACTTCTTGCTATATTCGACAAACTTCACGCCCATAAAGCAGAGGGCAAGTGCAATCGTCGCAAACATAAAGAAGTAAACGCGTCCCTCTATCTTGCGCTGTGCGCTTTGGACCGCCATCGCCATCGTAAGGCTACTGGTCAAGAGGATAAGGGTGTTGATGAACCCAAGTTTCACATTCAAATGCTCACGGCTGATCTCCGATAATTCGCCGGGCCAGATGTTTCTGAATACGATATAGGCAAGAAACAACGCGCCAAAGAACATGATCTCGGTGACGAGAAATGTCCACATCCCCACAATGTAGGATTCATCTTGCTGTTTGCGCTCTTTATAGTGAACAGCAAACGCCTGATGCGGATCATCACTTTGTACAGGTTCGCCGTGTAGGGTTTCCACACTCATCGCTTAGTCTCCTGCGGGGTGCCCGGCAGGTTCAGTGCCAGACTCCCCTCCAAAATTAGTTCGCTTCTCCTCGTTACCTTCCAATGGTCCATCATACATACCCGCTTCGCCATCAATGTCGTACTCGTATGCTTCCCAGGTCACAATGGGCGTTTCATGGAAGTTGTGGGGGCTGGGAGGAGAATCCGCGTGCCACTCCAAACCAACGGCTCCCCAGGGGTTTGCCGGAGCTTTCTTACCATTAAAGAGCGATGCAACAAGATAGACACCCGGCATTGCATAACCTAGCCCCAAGAGCGTTGCGCCCATCGTAGAAAGAATGTGCCAAAACTGGAACTCTTCGGGATAGACGGCATAGCGACGAGGCATACCCAAGTAACCCACGATGAACTGCGGGAAGAACGTGGCGTTAAACCCTACAAAAATCATCACGGCTGCTACCTTCGCCATGTTCTCATTGTACATGCGCCCCGTCATCTTGGGCCACCAGAAGTGAACTCCTCCCAAGAACGCCATAATCGCGCCACCAACCATAACGTAGTGGAAGTGTGCCACAACGAAATAGGTGTCTTGTAGGTGGATGTCGACTCCCATAGTGGAAAGGAACAATCCCGTCAGACCACCAATCAAAAACAAGCCCATAAATCCGAGGGCATACAACATTGGTGAGTGGAAAGACACGCGCCCTTTGTGAAGCGTGGATGCCCAGTTAAACACTTTGATAGCGGAAGGAACCGCCACCATAAAGCTCAAGATTGAGAATACCATGCCCAGATACATCGACTGACCCGTAGTGAACATATGGTGTCCCCAGACGAAAAAGCCGAGAAGCGCAATCGCGAGGCTACTAAATGCTACGAAGCTATAGCCGAAAATACGCTTGCGTGAGAAGCAGGCGATAATCTCACTGATAACCCCCATTCCCGGCAGGATCATGATGTAGACCGCAGGGTGAGAGTAGAACCAAAACATATGTTGGAACAGAACGGGATCGCCACCGTTATTCGGATTGAAGATTCCTAAATGGAGGGATCGCTCTGCAACCAAAAGCAAGAGCGTAATGGCAACAACAGGCGTTCCCAGAACCATAATAAGGCTTGTTGCGTAATGCGCCCAGACAAACAATGGTAAGCGGAACCAAGTCATACCTGGAGCACGCATCTTATGGATCGTCACGATGAAGTTGATGCCCGTAAAGATAGACGAAAAACCTGCAAAGAACGCCGCAAAGATGGTCAGCACCACATTGCCGTTACTAAACATACTACTATAGGGTGTATAGAACGTCCACCCTGTATCGACACCACCAAAAACCAATGCCAACACTGCGAACGTGCCACCAATAACATAGATGTACCAACTCAGCAGGTTTAGGCGCGGGAAGGCAAGGTCTTTTGCCCCTATCATCAAGGGAATTAAGAAGTTCCCCAGTGTTGCGGGTATCGACGGAATCAAGAAGAAGAAGATCATCACGATTCCGTGTGCCGAAAAGATTCTATTGTAGGTCTCTAATGAGAAAAGATCGGCTTTTGGCGTCAACAACTCTACGCGAATAAACATCGCTGCAACGCCGCCCACAATAAAAAATATCGTGACGGAGATGAGATACAGCATACCAATCCGCTTGTGGTCACCCGTCAAGAGCCAATCCTTAACGGTATGGCTCCAGTTCAGATAGTTTGGTTCGGGCTGATCGTGAGAATGCGGGTCATGGTGTACGGGTATGTCACTCATAGTCTTCCTCCCGTGGTAGTTCCTGTTGCGGGTTTCGTGCTATTGGCAGGCGGTGGGTTCACAACCTTCCCTGCCCTCACCTTAATCTCGCCACCCGCAGGCTTGGGTTCATCAGGTGTACCCAAAGTCTTCATATAGGCAGTCAGGCTATTCACTTGCTCTTCTGTGAGAGAGCCTTGATAGGTCGGCATCGTCGCCTCATATCCCGCTGTAATCTTGTCGTTTGGTGTCAGAATGTTCGAGCGCATATAGTCGCGGTCCGCAAGCAAGACCTCTCCATTTTGCATCTGCCGTTTTTTACCATAGATTCCGTTCAACGACGGCGCACGGGCAGTATCCTCAGCGACATGGCAGTTGGAACAGCCCACCGACTGGAATATTTCGAAGCCCTCATCTGCGAGAGTCTTCTTTACTACAGGGTTCTTAAGCTCTCCGCCAGCGGTTCCCTTCAAATCCTGCCATCTCTGAAAGTCTTCAGGAGTCATCACATAGACGCTACCAACCATACGAGAGTGTTCGTTCCCGCAATACTCGGCGCAAAACAGGTGATATTTGCCCGGCTTAGTAGCAGTGAACCATGCAGAACTGTAGTGCCCCGGTAGAACATCGCGCTTTACACGGAAAGCGGGAATGAAGAAGCTGTGAATAACATCTTGGGAGATCATCGTCAACTTAAACGGACGTCCTACAGGAACGTGCAGTTCATTATTCTCTCGAATGCCGTTCGAGTGTTGAAGATGCCACATCCATTGCTTGCCGATAACGAAGACCTCTTCCGCATTCTCAGGAACCTTATAGGCATCCGCATAGAGCTTCGCGCCCCACGCAAATATCATCAGTCCTAGGATCAGCGGAATGACAGACCACGCCAATTCTAGCCCGTGGTGTGTATGCACGGGGTGTGTGCGATCTATCTTATTGTGCCTTCGATAGCGAATGCCAAGAATGAGCATCATCACTACCACAAGGGCAGAGAAGAAGATCGTGAGCCCCCAGATGGTTAGATACAGGACATCCACCTCATTTGCAAAGGTCGAGGCTTGCTCTGGGAAAAAAGATATTTTGTCGAACATAAGTCCTGCGCTCCTGCGCTAATTGTCTGTCTTGAGTCTGCCCTGTACATCCAAGTCGGATTTATAGAGAGCAACACGACGATTTTGAAATGACAGAACCGTAATCGAAGCAAACAGAATGAGGGCGGTTCCCACACCAGCGACTTGAAGCAGTCGTATCAGGCTCATGGTGTATTTGCCCTTGTGCATATCGAACGGTGAGCAGTAGAGAATGATCTTGTCCACAACGGAGCCTATCTTGTTCTCTCCTGCCTCTACCATTGCCAACCGCAGACTCTGTGGAGGATAGCTCACGCCATAGACGTAGCGTGATAGCTTGCCTTTGGGAGTCAAAACCATCAGTCCTGCCGGATGAGCGATCTGATCCTTATCCGCTTTATAGACAAACTTAAAGCCCACCGTCTTGGTCAACTGGGTAATCGCATCCCAACTTCCTGTCAAAAGATGCCAGCCCGCTTCGCCACCGTTTTTTTTGTAAAACTTCATCAATTCCCGCTTTTTAATGGCGGCAATCTCTGGATTCTCCTTGGGGTGAATGCTCACAATCACGACTTCGAACTCTTTACCTGCTGTAAACGCAACCTTGTTCAGTGACGTGAGCAACCCTTCCAATTCGAGAGCACAACTCCCCTTACAGCGGTAGAACGGCAACATCAACAAGATCGGTTTGGAACCGAAATAATCCCCTAGCTTGACGCTTTTGCCGGTCTCATCCATAAAGGCAATATCGGGTGGAACCTGCTCATCCAGCTTCTGATCAAGGCTGACATCGCGCGATAGGTTCAGTTCCGTTTGCCCCGATGTCGGCACGGCAAATGCTGTTAATCCTAGCGCGACCCAGAGGAGTAGTTTCGCACCCCAAAACCGTGCAGAAACTCGTCTCATAGTATTACATCCTGTCCTCAAACGAGACCTACTGCTTTGCCGAACCCGCCTCGTTTGGCGTCGGGTTTGGTTCCGTGGGGAGAAGGCTTTCTGTTTTCAACGCGGTGGGCTTCGTCTCCAACGGTACATTCGTTTTTGTGGTGGAAGCGACTGGCTTCGCGTTCTCGCCTTGCTTGGGAGGTGTGCTCTCAAATCCACGTTGAAGAACGTCCTGCATCGCTTGCTCGATGGGAATCCTCACAATCCCCTTCTGACGGTCTACCCAACCTGCATTCTCCGTCTTCTGTGCCTCGTCCAAACGAAAATCTTTCATCTCCGTCTTTGGAGCAACCTGCACACGAGGCTCAGGAGGGAGACGCCGCTCAAAGGAAAAACGGTTCGTTGCGCCCACAAAGTTCTGCTTGGGAAGCATATACAGATAGATAAACCAAGTCACCAGGGACGAGATACCTACAAACAACAAGAGGTTCGTAATCCACTTGATGATTGGGTTAAGGATAATATCCTCAGACTCGTACCCTTTCGGATCGGGAATAACTACAGGTGTGTCATGACCGTGCATTGTTCAGTGCCTCCTCCAAGCGTGGATCGTGCAGAGGGAGTGGCGAGTACTTGCTAATACTCGATTGGAACGCGCCAAGCCAGAGAACCCCCATCGCCAACAGCAGTCCAACATTCACCAAGAAGGTCGTGGAATCGATACCGTGCCCATGCTTTGTAAAGAAGGGAACCACTGTCCAAAAAGTATCGATAAACTTCATTAGCAAGCTGAATATCGCCACATTACGCAACAAGCGCGGGCGTTGCTTGGTTCGTGGAGCCAGCAAAGCGATAAAGGGAATGAACCACTGCCCCAAGACCAAGAACGCACCCACCATTACCAGCGTTGGGTCGTTAAATCTTTTTGCGTAGTAACCAACCTCTTCAGGAATGTTTGCAGACCACATAATCAAGAACTGCGAGAGAGAGAAGTATGCCCAGATCAGCGTAAACATCAGGAAGATGTTGCCCCAATCCTTCATAACCTCTTGGTTCGCGGCAGTTTTGTAAGGTTCTTTGTCCATTCTGCGCGTCGTGTAGATGATAGCAAACGTATGCGCCATCAATCCACCGCCCATAACAAACCAGACAGGGAAAATGGTCGAACTCCAGCGCGGTTCTAGCGACATGACCCAATCCACATAGGCTCCAGTAATGGTGATGAAGAAGATCACAAGCCCAACCCCACCCCAGTTTGCCCGCATCTGCGATTCGTTCATATCGCCCGACTTGTCCTGCCTTAGCCCAGACTTGGTGAGCTTGTTCGTCAAGCTCGAAAGGACAAGAAAGTAGATCACCGTTCGCGCCACAAACCAATACTTATTGAGATAGGCAGCTTTCGCCTTTACAAGATGGTGATCCTTCAACACTCCAAGCCAAGGATAGAGAGTACCCTCTGAAAGCACATTTGCCATGATCGGCAACGAGAGTAACCCCATCAAGGGAAGCAGTCGCGCACCCGACTCAAAAACCCTGAGTAGAACCAGGCTCCATTTACCACGCAGAGCATGGTGAAGGATTAAGATGCCTGCACAACCCAAAGAGAGAGTTGTCCATGTTACCCAAGCGAAGAGATATGCCTGAAAGAACAGTTCCATGATTTAGTGTCCCTCGCTCCGCGTCTTCTCACCAGAACCACTCTCAGCGTTCGCTTCCAGTTTGGAGCGATCTTCCGGCTTCACATCGTTCACGGTAGCGTTTTGGCTCTTTTGCAGAACCCGCACATACGCCACAATTGCCCAACGATCATTCACGTCCTGAATACGGGCAGCATAGCTGAACATCGCACCGTATCCGTTGGTTATCACATCGTAGAAATGTCCAATGGGCATCTTACGGAGACGGTCTGTATGGTAGTTACCGGGAGGGCGTCTCAACGCAAAGCCACGCTGAGCGATCATTCCGTTACCATCGCCAAGCTTGCCATGGCACGGTGTACAGAAGATATTGTATCGGTCTTGCCCACGCTTGAGCACCGCTTCCGTCACCTTGATGGGTATCTCGGTAACCAGTTTCTTTTTACCATCTGCACCGCTAAGGAAACCTGTTCCAAGAGCCTCATCTTCGATGTTATGTCCATGGGCTACAGTCCCTACGACGGGCATACGCATCCCAGACTGGTCAGCAAAAAAGGTACTCTCCTGTTGCCCCTTCAGTTTGGGTTGACGCCACATGTCCATATGACATCCTGTGGCACCCACCATACCGAAAGTGGCAACACCGAGCACGAGCAAGGTTCGGATTGGGCGCATCGTGTTCTCCACGCTATGAGTTGCTCTCACCGTTCTTCTCCTCACGCTTCCACCGTCGAAACGTCGTCGGCTCCCAGAGAGCGCAGAAACGAATGGGTCGCTTCGAGGTCAAATTTCGGGTCTGTCGCCTCAATTCCGATGAAGAACTTGTCTTGTGAGGCACGCTCAAAGTTTTTGGCGTTGAAAATGGGGTGGTGAGGGCGCGGCAGCCCATTGAACGCAAACATTCCAAGCACCGCACCAAACGCCGCGCACAGAATAGTCATCTCATAGGCAACAGGTATAAATTGGGGCCAACTGATGAGAGGACGTCCACCGACATTATGTGGGTAGTCATAAGCAAGCACGTATATCTCCATCAGCATTCCGCTCACGCCACCAATAACCCCCGCAATAAAAGCGGTCCAGCGAACCTTGGAGTCCTCGTGATCTAATGCTTCAGCAAGTCCATGTACAGGGAACGGTGTGTACGCCTCCACTTTTCGATACCCCTCCGAATGAACCTTCTCAGCAGCGTCCAAAACATCATCGGGGTCATGGAATTCGGCGATAAGCGCATAGGTAGGTCTTGCCATCGCTTAGTTCTCCTCTCCTTCTGCGGCAGGGTGCCCCGCAGTTGAATCGTCACCGTGTGCACCCGCCGTTGCATGAGCAACATGACCATGCCCATGATGTCCTCGTCCTTTAAGCCTATAAAGTAGCTCTTTCATCTCAAAGGAGTTGACCATAGGCAACACCCGAATGAAGCCAAACATCAAGAACGTGAACTGTCCTATCGTTCCTACAAACATCATTATGTCCCACATCGTTGGGGTATAGTAGCCCCAAGAGGACGGCAGAAAGTCTCGTGTCAGGCTGACGGAGATAATGACAAACCGCTCTAGCCACATACCGACACTCACTATTTGCGAGAGAAGGAATAGCACGACGAGATTCTGTCGAACCTTCGGGAACCACAAGATTTGAATGGCGACGCCGTTACAGAAGATCAAGGACCAGTATGCCCAGCCATAAGGTCCAAAGGCACGGAAGCGCAACATGTCACGCTCAAAAATGTTGCCACTATACCATGAGAAGAACGCTTCGCAGAGGTAACCGTAGAAGACGATCAAGCCTGTCGCCAGCATGACTTTCGCCATCCAGTCGATATGGCGCATAGTGATAAAGTCTTTAAGCTTATACCAAGACCGCACGGGAATTGCCAGTGTCAACACCATCGCAAACCCCGCATAGACGGCTCCAGCAACGAAGTAGGGCGGGAAGATGGTCACGTGCCAGCCCGGAAGGTTGGAAACAGCAAAGTCGAGGCTAACTATACTGTGCACCGAAAGTACCAGCGGAGTCGAAAGCCCTGCGAGAATGATGTATGCCGATTCGTACCGATACCAGTGCGAAGTCGCGCCTCTCCACCCCATCGCTAAAGCTCCAAATAGATAACGAAAGAAAGGGTTCTTAGACCGATCACGTATGGTGGCAAGGTCAGGAACCAGCCCCACAAACCAGAATATTAGAGAGACAAGCGCGTAGGTCGAGATCGCAAATACGTCCCACAGAAGCGGACTACGGAACTGAGGCGACATTCCCAAAATATTGGGGTACGGGAACATCCAGTATCCCAAATAAGGGCGTCCTGTGTGTAAAAGCGGATACAGACCCGCACAGGAAACGGCAAAGAGCGTCATTGCCTCCGCAAATCGGTTGATCGAGTTTCTCCACGACTGTTTTAACAACAGAAGGATCGCCGAGATCAGCGTTCCTGCGTGACCGATTCCAATCCACCAGACGAAGTTAATGATGTCCCAACCCCACATAACAGGGTTATTGGGTCCCCAAATTCCGATGCCACGATAGAGCAGCCACATAATGGCAAGCCCCAAAAGTTGCAGGAGTCCAAATCCAACGACGAAACAGATGAACCAAGGAATACCGTGCTTGTTCTGATTTAGAACAATATTGGATATCTTGTCATTGATCGTCTTATAGGACTGCTCTCCCAGAATTAGGGAATCGTTCAGTTTCTCTCGCGGCGGCATTATCAGGACTCCTTCCCCGCCCCAAGTTTGGGGTTCGGGTTCCGCAGGCGACTGAGATAGGTCGCACGTGGTCGGGTATTGAGTTCTTCCAACAAGATATAGTTCTGTGGCTGCGCTTTTGCTTGTGCAACCTTGCTCTTGGGATTGTTGAGATCACCGAAGATAATGGCGTTCGATGGGCAAGCCTGCTGACACGCAGTCACAACCTCATCTCCCCCAATCGGGCGGTTCTCTTTCTTTGCCTCAATACGAGTGGCACTAATCCGCTGTACGCAGAACGAACACTTCTCCATAACTCCTCTAGCGCGCACCGTCACGTTCGGGTTACGTGCTAGCGTCATTACGGTAAAGGGCTCTTCCCATCGCTCGCTATAGTTCAAGAAGTTGTAGCGTCGAACTTTGTAAGGGCAGTTGTTGGAGCAATACTTTGTGCCAATACAGCGGTTATAAACCATTTGGTTCAAACCATCATGGCTATGGATCGTAGCGGCAACGGGGCAGACAGGCTCACAGGGTGCAAGCTCACAGTGCTGACAGCCGAGGGGTTGGAAATAGGTCTGCGGGTTATCGGAGCTACCCTTATAGTAGCGGTCAAGCCGAATCCAGTGCATCTCACGACCGCGCATCACGAGGTCTTTTCCAACGACGGCGATATTATTTTCAGAGTTACAGGCGACTGTACAGGCACTACAGCCGGTACAAGTGTTGAGGTCGATGACCATACCCCATGCATTAAACTCTTTATAGTCGTAAGACTCTGGCGTGAGGCGTATCTTCTCTTCAGGACCGCCAACGATAGCGGGGTAGAGTGTCTCAGGCTCCTCTTTCGCCTCGTGCTCTTCCTTCGTCTTGTCGGTCTCTTCGTATTCAGGGGCGCCAATCTTGCCCTTTTTATACTCTTCCATGGTAGTAACACGGATAATATCTCGCTTGAATTGGCTATCAATCGATTTGTTTTCGACGATATGATGGTTCTCAGTGGTAGCTATCTGCCACGTCCCACCCACCTTTTTGAGCGCAACGCCTGTCGTAAACCATAGGTTATTCGAGGTTCTCAGTCGTCCCGCATCAAAACCGGCTCCATCCCAACCATTCACAGGCATGACGCCCTTACCACCAGCGGCAATAGCTCCACCCTGTGTGCGTCCATAGCCCAAATGCGTCGTTATCGAATTATCAGGATGACCGAGAGCGATCCAAACGGGTCCCTTAACGGTCTTACCACCCAGTTCAAGTTCGACAATGTCCTCATTTTGAACACGTAGGGCTTCCGCAGTCGCAAAGCTCATTAGAACGGCGTTATCCCAGGTCAGCTTCGTCATAGGTTTGGGAACCTCTTGAAGCCACGGGTTATTTGCGAAGCGTCCATCCCAAACGGTGGGGTCTGGGGCGAAAATAATCTCAAGATTATCCGTGCTAGCAGGTGCAGGTTGAGGAGGTGTTAGTCCAGAGAAACCAGTCGTCAATAGCGTGGGGAGAATGGGGGCAACTGCCGTCCCAGCAATGGAGCCATCATTCAAAGCTTTGCGCCACTTCTTCTCGAAGCCTATTCCGCCAAGCGTCTTCTGCCAATATGCTTTCACGATGTCATCACTGGAGTCAGGGCGAACGAAGAGTGCCGCTAGCACCTCAAGCACCGATTTGGCGTTCTCATAAATAGGACGAATGAGAGGCTGAATAATGGAGGTCGTGCCATCAAATGCCCGCGCATCTCCCCAAGATTCAAGCAAATGGGTTTCTGGCACATGCCATGTCGCGATGTTGCCCGTCTCGTCATAGTGCATTCCGACATGAACCGCAAACGGGACATTGGTTAGCACCTGTCCAAAGAGGAAATCGGCGGGTGCATGGTAGACAGGGTTCGCACCGAGGATGAGCAGGAACTCCACCTTATTGCCCTGCATATCGGCAACAAGTTCGCGCAATGCATCGACTTGAATAGTCGGGCTTGCCTCAATGGATTCGGTGTAAACGACGGTCTTACCCGCGTTCCCCAGCGTTGCGTTGATAGCGTGCACAAGTGCATGAACGTTCGGGGAGAGGTGATCGCCTGCGATTACGATACCCCGACCGCTATTTGCCTTCAGGTCTTCCACCACGGCATCAAGCCACCCAACATCACCGGAGGGTGCAGTCACGCCCGCAACACCAAGCTTCGCGGCAACCGCAAAAACGAGGCTTTCAATATCACTGGCGCGTGCGGGGAAGCGGTGCTCCGCCATGGCTCCGGTCAGTTTCGGAGTGCTCTCCACCGCGTACATCCGGTTCATTTCGGAGGTGTCTTTGGTCACTTTACGCTTGGAAGCAAAATCACGAGAGTAGCGAACACTGGCAGGACCCGATACAAAAAAGTCGCTATCGAAGGAGAGTACGCGATCCGCTTTATCAAACTGATAGATGGTATTAAGTATCTTCCCAAAAGCGAGTTGTGAACCCTTTTTCACATTGTCTTGTGAGATAGGATCGTACTGTATCCACTTCGCCTGTGGGTTCTTCTTCAAAACCTCTTGAATCTGGTTCGCAAGCGTGGGGGAGGTCACCGTCTCTGTGAGTATACGAATACCTGCGCCACCGCTTTGCTTCTGCTTGCTAAGCGCGTCACGTGCTGCTGTGAGAAACGAATCCCAAGAGCCCATCGATCCCAAACCTTGTACGTTCTTGGAGCGATCCGCATCGTAGAGATTGAGTACCTCTGCCTGTGTGTACATGTCGGAGGAACCGAGGCTAGCAGGATGATCCGGGTTGCCCTGTATATTCGTCGGACGCCCCTCGTGGCTCTCCACCAGTACCCCTTTGGCATATCCTCCAAAGAGGACTGCGGAGGCGTAGTAGAGTGCCTTCCCCGGAATACTATCTTCCGGAGCCTTGACGTGGGGAACGATCTTATCCTGTGGTAGGAAGCGACAGCCAGAGACCCCTGCGAGTGCAAGCGATGCACTCGACAGAATGAGAAACTGCCTTCGATCCATATTGAAACGCAGAGGGCGCGCCACCAGAGGAATTTCGTCTTCCAAAAATTGCTGAAACTCTTCGGTCTCTGCTAGCTCTCCAAGACCACGCCACATCTCCTCGCCGTCTTTTTCGGCAAGGCGAGTACGTATCTGAGCGAGATCGAGTTTTGGTTTCTGCGGGTTCTCCATGATTTTTTGACACCTATGCGACATTGGGAGCCGATTTCAAGCGAGATTAGCGATGACAAATCCAGCAGTCGGCGAGTTGCTTCTTCTTGACTCCGTACTTTTCGAGCAATTGCTTGCCCCTCTCCAACTCTTCGGGCGAACGTTGATACTCTTCGCCATTCAACAAGGCACGTTCTTCAGGAGTCACATTTCCGTAGTCTTTGTCTGCGCCCTTCTGTCCCTTCTCATAGAGTTGGAACAGTTTCTCGCGATCATTAACATATTTCTCCGGTTCCCGGTGGCAGTTAAGACACCAGATCATAAAGAAAGCTTTGCCTTTATACGCGAGTTGCATCTGTTGCACGGGACCATGACAAATATTACAGTTCAAGCCTCGGTTGACGTGGATACTGTGGTTGAAATAGACAAACTCAGGGACCTTGTTCAACTGCGTCCACTTCAAGGGGGTATTTGTGCGGTAGCTCTCACGTAGGGGTTCCAATAAGGGGCTATTGGTCCATATCTGTGAATGGCACGACATACAAGTCTCGGTGGGCGGTACGGTCGCGTGTGCCGACTTCTCTACATTCGAGTGGCAGTACCTACAATCGATGCCGAGTTCGTTCACGTGGTGTTCGTGACTGAAAGGAATCGGCTGGTCTTGAGGTGCGCCCACTTTTGTGTTGTGAGGAGATCGACTAATGGCAGAGGCGGTGCAGATAATTGCAACGGGACCAACAACCACGAGAACGAGGCTAAGTTTCGCGAGGGTATTAAAGCCAGAATGAAAGATTTGAGCCATCGATGCGCTCCATGTGAGTACGGTAAGACAATAGGAACAATTCTAAGTAGCCGTACACAGCGTATGCGATTCCCCAAGTGCAAGTACGCTATAACGCGCACTGTGCCCTCTGAAATCCACTATTGCTAGTAGTATAACCAATCTCATCCCATCAAGTCAAGCGATTTCGCGGAAATTGTGCCTTTTTTCACGATGTTAGACTAACCATCAAAAAGGGTCACAGTCTCGGCTAAATTTCGCTTTCAGCGGTGGCTAGCAATGTTTGGAAGGCAACAGAGATTTTTGGGGTTCAGCACACTCTGCTTTGGATTTGAAGTACAAGGCATTGCCCTGTTTCTCAAGGAGAGATTATGACATATACTTTGCCAGATTTCGATAGGAATATGAGCGAAAGTGGTAGAAAAACGAGGGAATTCTAAAGTTTTTTTGTTCTGTGGGAACTTTCACGAAAAACAAAGGGGGCAGAGCGGGAAAGATGACACTAAAGGCTTTTCAACCGGCGGCGTCGATTAGGCTCGCTTGCGTAATCGACGCTGTCGGAAACCAAATAATAAGCCACTGCTACCCATCGTCATGAGGAGTGCAATGCTTCCAGGTTCAGGGACGCTCAGGTTTGCAAAGAGGCGCGGTCCGGAGGTCGTCGTGCCAAACTGAAAATAGACGTCACGAATGCTATCGAGGGAAAAACCATTGGAAACGGTGAAGCTAAAATCTACCTCGTTTTGGATAAGAACCGCGTTCTTCACACCGGCAGTAGCGTTCTGGTCGATACCGTTCGCAATACCGTAGTTGATACCGCTTACGCTCTGACCATTCGCCGCAAAGTTTCCACTGGAAAACAAGCCACCAAAAGAGTTGCTTCCAATGCCTGAATTAGAGCCACTAGGTCCCGCAATCCCCGATTTGAACTGCCACTGCTGCCCAATACTGTAGGTTGCAGGTGGGTTCCGCACATAAGAATTGGGACCTTTACTTGCGCCAGTCGGAGTGAGTATGGAGCTACCGTTTGTGTTTGTAAAGAAAATTGCCCCAAGAATATCGGTGGTTTGAACCGCATTCCCAGAGCCGTTTATCACTTGGACGGTGAGTGTATTGGTTTGAGAATCCAATACAAAGTTTGCCCAGCCAACGAGTGAAGTACCGGTTGCGGCGTTTGTACCGTCCACGGAAAACGACAACGAAGCCGCGTTCCCTGGCTTAGCACTGCCCACAAAGAGGAGCGACAGCAGGAATAGAATGCAAAGCAGTTTTGTTCTGGGTTGAGTTGTGCGTTTCAAATCCATCATGTTGATTGGAGTTCCTATAACAGAGGTCGTCGATCCCTACCGAAGCCTCGGTCTGCATTGATAGACTGCATCTTGGCGTCTATTCTATGTCGAAAGGGGGTAACAGGTACTACAAAATACCAATATCCCTAAGAACACTACTTATATTATACGATAGATTCTCACGACTCTTACCCTGATATAAATATCAGTTCTAATCTTTCTTGTCTTAAATGCGCGAAATCTTTCGGCGGATCACGGGAAATAGTGCCGTGGAGGCTAATCCTGCGAGCAAAGAGAGCATACCTGGTTCGGGAACCGCGCCGGGCATACCGGGACTCGCTTTTCCCTCCAGCAAGGTGTCTGAGAGGCTTGAGCCAAACTGAAAATAGACATCGGACAGCTCCTTATAGTTAAAGCCATTGTTCACCGTGAAACCGAAAACGAGGGAGTTCGTCACAAGGGAAGTCGCCTGCGTGAGTTTGTTCGCCTTTGGATCGACACCGTTCACAATGCCATACTCCCAGCCTTGAACGTTATTGCCAGGGGTATCAAAGTTGCCTTGACCAAATATGCCAAAACCCGCCCCGCCTATCCCAGTATTCGCCTATCCCAGTATTCGCCTATCCCAGTATTCGCCGATTTCAGTATACCTTTTTTCTGCTCAAAGTCCCACTCCTTGCCAAGGCTGTAGTTCCCAGGCGGATTGAGGAGTTTGGAATTCGCGCCCAGTTTTGCAAAAAGAGGTGTCGCTGTGTCTTTCTCGTCCATGTTGAAGAAAACCGCCGCAAGAACATCACTGGGAGCGAGTGCACCTGTACCCGAAATATTGGACAACGTGATCAGCAGTTGGGTTCCCCCATCATAATCGAACTGCGCTTGTGCCGCCAAAACACTCCCCGTTTGACTATTCACCCCTTTGCCAACAAAGGTGAAGGTATATGCCGAAGCAGATGTCCTGAAGAGGAGTATCGTAAGGGCAAATACAGTGACGAGGGCAAGTCTTTTTAAAATCTTATGCATTTTCGGGAATTGCTCCAACAACGGTAAAACTACGGGGTAGTGTGTTGGATATATTGTACGATGCAGAAGCGGGTATTCGCCGTGATAGAGGTTATGGTAGGAGTGTGAAAAACGTCACTTCAGGGGGAGCAAAGAGGCGTAGTGGCAGGGCAACGTTCCCTATTCCACGGCTTACGTAGGTGCGTGCCTTGCCTAACTGATACCAACCTGCCCAATAGTTCTTCGAGCCAATATGGCGTATTTTTGCGGCAGTGAGCACAGGAACCACGATCTGCCCTCCGTGAGTATGACCGCTGAGTATCGTACAATCGTACTGCACTAACGACTCCATCATCACGGGGTTATGACAGAGAGCGATAAAATGGGCATCGCTAGGAACCCCTTCCAAAGCCCGACTATAGTCAGGAACACCACACCTATCATCATCCAACCCGACCATCCAAAGCCCTTCTTCAAAGCACACGTTCCTATTGACCAGTGAGTGGAACCCAATCCCCTCCAATGCCTTTGTCACGGCAGGGGCGTCCGTCGTATAATCGTGATTTCCCAAGATGAAATAGGTTCCCAAGAAGGCTTTGAGGGGTGCAAGCATCTCCATGCAGGGCGCGATGTCTGCCCTATTCCCTGTCACAAAGTCCCCCGTTAAGACAATAATGGCAGGCTTTTCTGCATTCGTGATCTCCACCGCTTTTTTGATAAGAGCATCCGAGGTGCACCAGGAACGGTGAATATCGGTAAGTTGCGCGAGGGTTGCCCCTTTCAAGGCGGGAGGCAGATTCGGAATAATCAGGTCATGGCGCACAACGCGCATTATTGGCGCCCTCCTGTCTGCATCTCGGTCTCTGGGGACGGTGCTTCTGCCGCCTCTTTTAAGAACTTCTGAAGCTTCGCGTCATCCGCTGCCGAATCTCTTCGCAATTGCCGTTTCACCTTCACAATCTGCTCCAGCAGGTATTGATAGCGTGTTCTCCAGTCCACGCGCTTTTGTGGTAGAACACCACGATATGCCTCCCAATCTCGGTGTTCCCAATACTCGCCAAAAACCGTACCAGCGGCACTATACGCGCTTAAGGCTTCTTCAAAAGCCTTTTCCTCCATAGCCACATCGGCTAAGCCAATATGCGAGTACCCGAACTCCGCTTCGATTACCTCCGGCATGGCGCGTACTTTGCCATATACCCCACGCTCTAGCTCCGTAACAATTTCATAGACTCGCTTCGCGTCCTCCAGCTTATGCGCCTGTCGGTAGGCATCGCCTAATGCACGCAGATTCTGAACGTTCCGTGGTTCCCGGCTCCGCGCCTCTTCAAACATACGAAGCGCATCGTCGAGGCGCGTGGTTTTCATATAAAACTGTGCCAATCGATAAAAGGTTTTCCCACAAGGAGCCATCTGCGTCGCGCCCACGAGAAGACGTTCGGCTTCTGGAAGATTCCCTCCCTGTTGTTCTATACTTGCCAGAATCAGCGTCGGTTCGGGATCGCGAGGAAAAAGGGCTACCGCATTCTGAAACTGACTACGTACCACTTCTAAACCGTTTGCGGTGGAGCCAGACACGAACGCGAGGCGAGAGGAATAGAGGGCAAAACCTTGCCATAAAAGAAAACAGACCACCACTGCCCCTAACGCAAACTCCCCTTTGGAAGCAGGGCTTGGCTCATTTGTTGCTAAAGGCGCAAGCGCACGGGAAAGAGCCAACAAAAGCCCTAAAACGGCAGGAAAGGTGATCAAAACGGCGACGATATACCAATCTGAATCGATGAAGCTATGCAGTAGTGAAGCCGAAACCGCAGCTAAAACCCCTGCAAGTAACACACGAGGCTCTTGAAAAACGGAAAATGTCATTACTTTAGGAGTCTCACCATCGGTGGTTCCTTCAGCAATCCGAAGCACATAGAGAGCAAAAGCGGCTAGAGACGCCAATGCAAAAAGCAGGAAAAGTGCCCCTGGCACACCTGTTTCAGAAGTCCACTGAAGATACCCGTTATGTGCGTGGGCGGTAAACGCCGTCAATGTGTACTTGGGATAGGCAATTTCATAGGAGCCAAACCCTGTCCCTAAAATGGCACGACTACGGATCATATCAATCGTACCTTGCCAAGTCCAGCGACGAAATGCCGCAGAGTGCCCCTGAGCCTCAGCCGTCACTTGGACAGCTTGTGCTGTAGACTGTGCGGGCTGCGCCACCGCATTGGATGCCTGCCCAATGACACGGTTCCGTAACGGCGCAAAGCCAATCACCCCAAAAACGAGACAGATGCTCAATGCCAAACCGAGTGGCTTCAAAACGCCCCGCAGTTTTCCTGACCAAGCCAACAGAGCCACCCAAACGATTATCGCGCCCGCTAATGCCAGAATGCCCGCACGCGACCCCGTTAGAAAGAGGGCTGAGGTCTGAAGAGCGATGGCAAAGCCAAATAGCAACCTTGCCCGACTGTCCTTTGTGGCAACAAACGACGCCAAAGCCATGGGTATCCCAAGTAAAAGATAGCCTGCAAGGAAGTCAGGGTTCGCGAATGTGCCAAAGATGCGCCATTCAGGGACTCTCTGCGCAAAATACTCCATGATGCCGAGAACAGAAACAAGGCTCCCTACCCCTAAAAGCACCCCCAGAAGCACCAACCACGCTTTAGGATCACGTCCGAGACGGGATATAAGGGTAGAAACGAGTAGCCCTGCAAGCAGGGTCAGAAAGGCATTCCAGCAGAAAAACTTCCCATTACTTAACAAAACAGACAGCAATGCCCAACCCGTCAAAAGCAACACCCCTTCGCGCACGCCAAAGATAGAGCCAATGGCGACAGGCCGTCGATACTCGCGAAGAATGATAACGACCGTTGCAAGAGCTGGCAGCACCCAAGCCAAGGGTACGCCGATTTGGTAGTCCATTCCGATTCCAAAGCCGTTTAAAGAGTTCGCGAAATGTCCGGCAGTAAGGGGTACAAGGAAGAGCGTAAGAGCAAGCAGGGCAACAGCACACCAATCCAGTGGTTGTAGTGCCAATCGTGATTCTGGGGTGTCAGTGCGTTTTGTGTTCAAGCGTAGTGCCTCTCAGGAGGAGTCTTTAATGCCGTTACGATGCCCATGTGCCTAACTACTCCCACATTCCTCTAGTGATTCAGGTACTTGCGACGATAGTAGTTAATGCGATAGCGCACCATCTGACCAGTGGCACGCAGGGCAATGCCAAGTGGGATGATGGGACGAACCCACAAGGGGGTAAAGGCACGATAGTGTTTCTTATAAAACAGATGTTGTGATCTGTGGAACTCATAGGTCATGCGTGTGGGAGCCTGATCGGTACTCTTCCCAATATAGTGATAGATCACTGCTTGGGGCAGATAGGTCACACGCCATGTTCCTACGGGCTTTTCGTCCTCAGAACCTATGCTAAAAACGTTTACATTGGAAGGAACAACCACTTCACAGAGGTTGCGAAGACCTACTGGTAAGGGGGCATGATTTCCGCGCCAGCAAAGATCGACATCCTCGCAATACATAAAGAATGCCTCGTCAAATGCACCAATCTGATCGTAAAGTTCGCGTCGTAGCACGAGTGCTGCCCCCGAAACCCAATCGACATCACGGGGCATCTCGTGATCATACTCTTTCATCAAATAATCTGAGGCAAAACGATTCGTCGGCAGGAGTCGCCCCAAGGGAGTATTACGAAAAAAGCCCGTGAGCAGGTTGGGGTAACGACGACAGGAGTACTGCAACGAGCCATCTTCATTCAGAAGTTTTGGTCCCATGATGCCCACTGTGGGGTTTGCGTCTCCAAACTCCACCACTCGCGTCAAAGTCCCTTCCTCTACAACGGTGTCCGAGTTCAGAAAGAGCAAATAGCGTCCTTTTGCGAGCTTTGCGCCGTTGTTGTTGCCCTCTCCAAAGCCCATATTATACGGGTTGACATGCAAAATGACATCTGGAAACTTCTCTGCAACCATCTCCCGTGAGCCGTCTCCGCTAGCATTATCCACAACAATGACCTCAAGCGTGATATCGGGTTGAGGGCGTTGTAATGAGCGCAGAGACTGCTCCAGAAGCACCCGCGTGTTCCAATTCAGTATGATAACCGATATGTCCACAGGTGAGTCCATTTAAAGTGACTTCCCTTCACGCCTTGCCCTAGACTGTGACCACGCATACGGAAACGAGAGCAATGCAATGAGCACCCGTAGAGGCAAATGCCATATCGCGCGGTAGTGCTTTGCATAGAAGCCCAAAAGCCCCCGACGCGACTCCCACGCCATTGCTGCACCCACCTGCGACGTACTTGCGCCTCCATAGTGTATTATCTCCACATCGGGAGTGAAATAGATTTTCCAACCTGCCCGCTTGCACCTCAAACACCAGTCAACCTCATTAAAGAAGATAGGGAATGCAAGATCGAGCGCACCCACTTGCTGTACCACGTCACCTCGCATAAGCAGAAACGTCCCCATGGGCTGATCCACCTCTTGAACCTTATCGTAGTTAAACCAAGTCATTCGGTATGCCCCAAATTCTTGGTTCTGTGGGAAGAGGCGAGTGAAACCGATTAGCTCCCACCAGACTGCTATGGGAGAAGGAAACCCTCGCACAGAGCGTTGCAGTTTGCCATCTGGATGGACTTGGCGAACCCCTAAGGCTCCCGCATTTGGGCGATCCTCCATAAACCGGACGGCTCTCTCCAATCCACCTTTCGGCAGAATCACGTCTGGGTTGAGTAGCAAAATATATTTGCCCTTTGCCCTCTCAATCCCTTGGTTATTTCCTTCTGCGTACCCCGTGTTCCCCTGGTTCGCAGTGAGTTGTACTTGAGGGTATTCACGCGCAACCGCTTCCGCGCTACCATCCTTTGAGCCGTTGTCTATCACAAAGACCTCATACTCAAAGTTGGGCGGAGCCACATAGATACTGGCGAGCGCATCCAGAAGCATCTGGCGCGTATTCCAGCTCACGATGACGATAGAAAGGGTACAAGTGTTCTCGGTATTGGGCATAGAGACAATCGAACGCCCTGCCCTACCCCAAGAAGGGTAGAGAGGGCGTCAGTGTAGCGTTTGGCAACCTTAGCCGTTGTTCAAAATACGTTTCACAACGTCAATAACGTTTCCGGCATCCCCTGTTTTCTGTGCAACTTCGAGCTTGTCGTTCACAGCATAGATTTTAAGAGCCTTCTTCATCGCATTCGCAAAAAGCTCCTTGCTCAAAAGCATCGCCTTGATTGGCTCCATGCGGTATGTAAACTGATCTTCCCCAAACCACCCATCGTATCCTGTGTCGATAGCGGCGTAGCAGAACTCTGCCAAACGCCAAATATCGTCTGTTCCGGTCACACGATCTTCATCGTTCGAGTTGTATTTCGCGGCGTTGATGTGGAAGTTTGCGATAGGAACACCAATACGTTTGAGGAGATAGAGGCTATCGGCGGGTTGGTTTCCAACCATCTGCTCATGTCCATAATCGATCACAACCCCCATAACCGTCGCGCCAACCGCTTCGTTCACCGTTTTCGCCACGAGTGCTGCCTTAGCGGTCGTGTTCAGGATCATATTTCCCTCGCGTGGCTCCTTCTGCTTTGCCTCTGTGCCAAACTTCAAGTTTAGCGATTGTGCCTTCTTCGCGATAGCGATACACCCATCAATGAACCAATCCAGTTGTTTGCCATAGTTCACCTCAAAGTGATAATCCCAGCCGTCCGATCCGGGCCACAATTGACAAGAGGGACAATTCAGCAGGTCTGCCAACTCAACCGTCTGAAGGCAGTATTCCAAAGCCTCTTGTCGCCTGCCTGCGTCGGGGTTGGTGATGCCACCCATACGATAGTAGGCACGCGTCCAGATATTGGTGTTCATGTTGGTAGGCGTTAGTTTGTAGGTCGCAAGTGCATCCTGAACCTCTTTGATCTTGGCTGGATCAATCTGAAGTTTATCATCCAGGAACATCTCGTTATTCAACTCGACACCAGTGATACC
>CAMCUQ010000002.1 GCA_945878775.1 Chthonomonas calidirosea | reverse complement strand
TGAATCGGATACCTGCATTTAATCGCAAGACTGTTGAGACCGCAACGCGCCCTGCCACTAACCGCCAGATCATCGAACTCTATCTCGAATCCTGCCGACAACTCCAACGACGTGGTCTTGTTCGCACTCCGGCACTCACTCCTGCCGAATTTGCAGAGTTAGTCGCACAACGTTCTCAAGGAGTTGCGCCAGACTTAGCCTCACATTGGGCTACCCTCACGACCCTCTTTGGGCAGTTCCGTTATGGCAACGATGTTGCCTCTGAGGCAGACTTGCAGCGGGCGCGTGCCAGTGCTGGCGCACTCCAAACCGCCTTGCGGGGCTTGAAACGAAACGCTTTACGACCCGCACCACCTGCAAAAATGGCAAAGGCAAAGGCATAACCTCTATGGAGCTTGAATACCGTTCAGGAAACCAAGCTTTGCTCTGGAAGCAGAGTCTTGCGCCTGTATATCTGTTCTTTGGGGAAGAGGACAGGTTAAAGCAGGAGGCGGTGGATGCCCTTACAAAACATATTGTCACGCCCGATTTTGCCGATTTTGATATGGATGTTCTGGATGGAGGCAACACGACTGCGGATGCTATTTTGGCATCGGCAGGGCAGGTCGCTTTTGGTTCCGAAAAGCGTTTGGTGGTGGTTCGTGGTATGGAGCAGTGGCGAGACAGGAACCGACAAACGGAGGTTGAACGGCTTGCGGAAGGACTATCACGACTGGGCGCAGCAACTTGTCTCGTTTTGGTAGCAGCAGCAGAAGAGGACGAAGGGCGACGCAAGACAGCGGTTAGCACAAAATTGGATAACGCCGTGAAGAGGCTTGGTGTGTTAGTCACTTGCCCTGCCTTGAAAGGGGAGGGGCTTTCCCACTGGGTTGTGGCACGGGTTCAGGAGCAAGGCAAGAAGATCGAACCTCTGGCGGCGCATATGCTTATAGATACCGTCGGGAATGAGATGATGATTCTTGAGCATGAGATCACAAAATTGATTTGCTATGTGGGGGAGAGGAACACGATACTGGCGAAGGATGTGGGAATCGTCTCTGCCTCTAGTCCCGAAGATGTGGTTTTTGCCCTGATCGACGCCATAGCGAAACGGGATACCGACAAGGCATTGCAGTTGCTTTTGGAGGTGCATCGTTATGACCCCAAACCGCAGGCGGTTGCGGGAAAGTTGCTGGCATTGCTCTCGCGCCAGTATCGGTTGCTGTGGCAGGCAAAACAGTTGGCTTCCCGTCGTATCCAACCAAGGGATGTTCGGAATCTGCCGGAGGATGTACGTGCAGAACTGCCCTCAGAGGGTACGATTATGCAGGTCAGTTTTAAGGCAGGAGAGATATTTGCAATGGCACGGGAGTACACTTTTGCCGAGTTGGCATCCATTTTGGAGAGGTTACTTTTGTGCGATTTGGCTAATAAAGGGAACGTCTTAGAGGATGCTGGTGCGTTTGGTTCTGACCCTGAGGGGAACTTGAAACTGCTTGTTTTACTCCTGACGGGAGCAACGGAGAAGCGGGTTTTGCCACAGCAGACCGCATAGCAGGGGAACAACAACGAACAGCCCACGTCCCTAAAAAGGAAAATGGGCTGAACAGAAAGCAGAGTGCGTAGACTAAGGAGTGGCTTGAGCTACGGCGTTAGCACGCTTCATCAGGCGGGACTTGCGTCGCGCTGCCTGATTCTTATGGATGATTCCGCGCTCAGCAGTCTTGTCCAGAGCCTTGCACGCGAGACGAATCGATTCGGTCACGTCGGCTACAGGGGCATGATGCTCGATTGCAACGCGTGCCTTCTTGATGAAGGTTTTGCATGCAGACTTCGCGGTAATGTTGCGCACGTGGTTCTTGCGCGATTTGATGACGTCTTTTTTTACGGACTTGATGTTTGGCACAGGGAAACTCCTCCTAATAGGCACGTTCAGTATACTCCATTGCCTCCAGTTTTTCAAGGGCAATGGGAGGAATTGGACGACACAATATCAAAATATCAAGCCATACCCAGTTCTTCTCAATGCAGGAGCCGCGAATCTCCTCCGCACGCTTCTGCGGTACACCTCTTCAAATCGCCCCTTGCTTGAGCGTGATTCCGGCAATCTCTCAGCTTTTTGTAAGGAGTGTAAACCTTCGATTTGCCCAAGAGCTTTTTTGCAGAGTAGGGAGTTATTGAATGAAAGTTCGGAACATAGGTTTGCCACTCTCATTTATGGTAACTGGTGCCACTGTCGTTTAAGCCGTTGTTGCTCTTATGAGCGGTTGTAGTCGTGGCTCGTCTTCTGGTTCTCACGACAAAACCCAAACAACATGAATAAGGACGAACTGGGCAATCTAGGCTTGACGGATCAGGAGGTTGCAGATATTGTAACGTTCTTGAAGACTCTCACGGATGGGTATAATCCGTAAGAGAACGAGGGTACAAGACTACTGAAAAGGGGATAGAATCTCTGCTATGCTCCTGCCTTAGCGGGGCATAGCAGATTGGTTTTGTTGGGTGCTAAGCCAGAATGAAGGCTCATGAAGGATTTTATGGTGCAGAGTATGGCGGAAGTTGCTGTTTTGCGGGTACGATTAACACCAAAGGGCGGACGCTCGGCGATTATGAAGCAGGAGGAGAGTCTGCTCTATGCACGGGTTGCGGAGCCTCCTGTTGATGGAGCTGCCAATCGTGCCCTGATAGTGCTGTTGGCAAAGGCACTGGATATTCCCAAATCAAGATTTGATTTTCGTTCGGGAGAGTCCAGCCGTGAAAAAGTGCTACAGATTACCGATATGAGCCAGAGCGAACTTCAGACCCGTATCGAACGGGCTTTGAGCGCAAAATGAGGAGAGACGAAGAAGAATGCCACAGGTTAAAGTGATTGTTACCCTAAAACCAAGCCTACTTGATGCCCAAGGACGTGTCGTAAAAGATGCGCTTCAAAACATGGGTTATTCCGATGTGGAGCAGGTTCGTATTGGCAAATATATGGAATTGCAAGTGGAGGGCGAGGGAGCCGAACTAGATGCAAAGGTCAAAGAGATGTGCGAACGGCTCTTGGTCAACCCCGTGATCGAAAACTACCGCTATGAGGTGATCGGATGACAGGCTCCAAAACCCTAGAGAGAGTGAACGTGAATACGGGCAAGCGACCCAAATTTGCGATAGTCCGCTTTCCCGGCTCGAACTGTGATCAGGATGCCTTCCATGTCGTGCAGGATGCGCTACATTGCCCTGTCGAGTATGTGTGGCATCAGGATAAGAGCCTGAAGGGTTTCGATGTTGTGATCGTGCCGGGCGGGTTCTCCTATGGGGACTATCTGCGGTGTGGGGCTGTCGCACGCTTCTCGAACATCATGGACGCGGTGATAAATCATGCCAATTCGGGGCGGTATGTCTTTGGGGTTTGCAACGGTTTTCAGATTCTATGTGAGGCGCATCTATTGCCGGGCGCATTGGTTCGTAATCGGGATTGTAAGTTTCTGTGCCAGTATGTACACCTTCGTGTGGAGAATGCGGGGACACCGTACTCCTCTGCCTATAGCGATGGGCAAGTGATTCGGGTTCCGATTGCTCATGGAGAGGGATGTTACATTGCTGAACCAGAGACACTGAGGCAGTTGGAGGCGCATAACCGTGTTGTATTTCGGTATGCGGACGCCCGTGGAAATGTGACTCCTGAAAGTAATCCGAACGGTTCTCTGAACAATATCGCCGGAATCGCGAACAAAGCGTACAATGTCGTGGGGATGATGCCTCACCCCGAGCGTGCCTGTGACAAGATGCTTGGCTCTAAGGATGGGCTTGGGCTTTTCTCTTCTCTCGTGCAGACGATTATTCTAAAGAAGATGTAGTTTGCTCTGCTTTTCTATTTTGTGTAGCATAATGCCCTCCGAGCGATCTCGGAGGGCATTGCTGTAACAGTCCATCAAGGTTCTATTGTTTGCCAGTGGCTTGTATGGCGTAGGTTCCCTGAACATTCGTCGAGAGTTTGGTGATGGTCATTCCCACCCAAACACTCGCTTTCGCCTTTCCTGCAAAAAGTGCTACCAAATAAAATAATCCTCATCTTCGAGCGGTTGAGGACGAACGACAGGGGCAAGCAGGTTCTCTGTGAGCGGGCTGGATTTCTTGGCACGCTTTTTTCGCACCTGAATTACCTCGTGGCGCAATGTCGGCTCTGGAATCGCCTCCGCACAGGTGAGGAGCCAACCCAATTCCCAATCGGGAAGGGTGGACGGCGTTCCAAAGATGCGGACAGCGGTGTCGAATTCTATGAATGCCTCTTCATCCTGCCCTAGTGCCTGCAAACAGAGACCCCGTAAAACATAGTAGGGCGCACTAAAGGGGGATTTCTCAATGGCGCGTGTGATCGCCCCTAAAGCCTCCTCATGCCGCTTCTGAGTACGGTAGGCAAGGGCGAGATTGAAGAGGGGACCTGCCCACTTGGGTGCCACTTTGTCCGCCTCCAAAAACGCTTGTTCCTGGCGCACATAGTCTTTTATATCCCCATAGTAAAGCCCTTGTTGGTTCATAATATCGGCATCGGGTTTTCCAATGAGGCGTAGGGCACGACGCAGAAAATCGAGAGCCTTTTCGGGTTGTCCTATCTCGGCGTAGAGGCGCGCCACCTCCATAAATCGGTTTCTATCTTCCGCAGTGCCTCCTGCGCGTTGTCGTAAGTCCTCTTCCAGTGCCTCGATCTGGAGACGGGACTGGTTCGGATTCACGACGTTACAGAGTGGGTTCTCAATACTCCTTTCAAAGACAATGTCGGGCTGATCTGTCAGGTAGGCGCGATACTGGAACTCCTGTGAGGCGGTGAGGCGATACTCCACCGTAATGCCGGTTCCTGCGGGAATCTCCTCTGGAAACTCCCAAATCCCATTGAAGAGCGTTTGGTGGGACGCCTCAGAGACGATTTGAAACTTGATTCGGTCAACGGCAGTGTCGGGCATTGCGAGATTGCTGTTTTTGCACGTTGTGCCATCGCTTGGGAATGGGATGGGAGTCTTGGCAGGGATGAGAGGATAGAGAGTGCCATCTCCTGTTACAAGCGCGATCCCTTCGTGCAAAATGGGACGAACAAGAGGCTCACCTGTCACCATGAGATAGAAGGCGTGCCATGCCGCACCTCTTGCAACGGCGGTCTGCATAGCGATAGGGTCATCAAACATACAGATGCGGGCGTTGGAGAGATAGCCTGTGATGGAATCGGCAACTTGTGGAATAAGAGAGCTACCTCCCACCATGAGGCAGGCATCAATCTCTTCCGGCTCTAAGTGAGCGCGTTGGAGGGCATCTTGCAGAGGGGCAAAAAGGGATTGCGTGAGCCGAAACTCCGACTCTTGAGCATAAAGCCTATCCCCATCCAAAAACGGAGCGAAGAGACTCTCCCACTCCTGTGCACTCAAAGTGGGGCGAGAGAGGAGTAGGGGACGCCCATTAAGGTAACAGGTAATGGCGGGCTGTCGCACGATGACCTCTGATTTATCGATAAACGGGTAACGTTCTGTGCTTTGAAGCCGTTTGATTTCGTTACAGATTCCTACCTTGAGTGCCTCCGCTGTGCCGAGGAGTTGTGGCTCTAATCCCCGCTTTTTCTCTCCCCATGTGAGATCGTTGGGGGCAATGTGGTTCTCCTTGAGGAGGAGCGGGAGAAGATGTTCGTGAACAATAGCGTTGTCGATGTCACCCCATCCCAACCGGTGGTAGCGCGAGATAGAGAGAGGGGTTATGTCCAGCTGTCCCGTTTGCGCGTCTTGCTTTATCTCAACAATTGCCACATCGCAGGTTCCACCACCAAAGTCGAACACAACGGTTCGCACGGGTGCTTCCGAAGAGAGAACCTCCAGGTCGGGGTGCGTGAACAGATAGTCGATCAGGGCAGCAATGGGTTCATCGAGTAATTTCTGATCCTCTATTACAATGCCTGCGGACTCCGTGGCGAGAAGAGTATCGCGCCTTTGATGAAGTTGGAAGGAGGCAGGTACGGTGACAACGATCTCTGCATAGGGGATTGTGCCGCCGTTTTCCGCGCAAGACTTCAAAAAATGAAGAATATGCCCTGCAATCTTTGAGGCATGGTTATAGGCACTCGGTGCACGAAAATAGGTTTTGCGTAGCCCCATTTCGTTCTTGGTGTCAAAGAAAAGGTTACACTCCACAATCGGGGGGCGTTGTTGCGGGCGATTTCGAATCTGTTTTGCGCCTTCGCCGATCCAGTGTTTGCCCGTGGGTAGAACCGCAAGTATGGAGGGAACGAGGACGCCGCTCACCATTTTCTCTGCGGTGGGCTGATCGATGCTTAGGGTTCTGCATTCTGGCAGAGTGTCCTGCCCTTGTTCAGGAGACCAGTTTATCTCTGCCACGACGGAGTTGGTAGTTCCCAGATCAATGCCGAGTACCCGGATGGATTGAGTAGGGTGTGCGTTCTTGAACCATTGTTGCGCTTTCACGTCTCTTCCGCTCCTTTGTAATTATTCGTGGGCGAATGTTTTGCCACTATTCTGCATGAAGAAGGAACTCTCCTGCATAGATTTTGTGAGGGTTATGAATAGCAACCTACAAAGGGGTAGATTCGGGGCATGGCAAGGGAAGAAGAGAGGCAGAATCTTTGTGCTAAGGGGTTGTTTTGATGTCAGGATGGTCGGCGCGGGACTCTCCCGCAGACTGTACGATCTGCCCTATCCCAGAGATCAGGTTTTTGGCGACTTCACTACTTGTTGCTAGAACGCGTTGCGTTTGATTTTTTAGCCGATTTCTGAATTGCTCGGAGCCGAAGGTGTTATTGACGAATGGGCGTAGCGGATCGATCCAGTGTTGCATAGGATTCGAAGGCGGAACGGGGGAGACGATTGGCTCCTCCAAGTTTTTGAGTAGTCGTTCTGCCTGCTCCCGATTCTGTGCGCTCATGCGGAGGTTCATCGCTTCTGTGGGAATGGCGGAGGCGAAGGGCGAGACATATTGTGGTATTGGAGCCTCTTTGGGCAACGGAATCCGCTCTTCCTTTACGATAGGTTTCGGCTCGGGCATGGTGGGGAAATTTACTAAGGGCGGAGTTACCGAGCCCTTGACCTGCATGGAACGGCTAGACGTTGCGATACATTTGAGGGTCTCTGCACCAGAGAGTAACTCTCTCACGAGGCAATCGACCATAGGCGAAGGGCTAACATCGTCTAGGATCAACAAAGCACGCTGATCGGAGAGCCACGCGCGAAGCTCTGTGATGACGGAATCTGCTGAAGCGAAGGGCAAGTTCAGTGCGAAAGCGACCTCCATCGCCGCCTCTTGAATATTTTTTGCTGCGCTGAGACAGGCATACCAGACTCCCTCTGGAAACCACTCTGGTTTGAAGTCTCCGTTCTCCATCCGTACTTTTGCACGTCCAACGCCCGTCGAACCCATAACGCTCAAGATAGGCTTGTCACCCATTGAAAGGAACGACGCGATCATCTCTAGCCCACGGGAATGACCCACCATACAGGTTCTGACAGAGGCGCTTCCTGTGGCATTTGCTCGCTCCACCTCTTTCATTCCAGGGTGGGTGACCTGAAAGACGCGTTGGGGCATACTCTCGCCTTTGAGGGGGATTTCGCCTAGAAAATCGAAGCGAATCTTGGCATCGGCGCGATCTGCTATCGATTCTTGTGCCTCTGAGGAGATGATGATCTGTCCCCCCACGGCTTTGGCGCAGATATAGGCAGCACGATTCACGGTCGGACCGAAATAGTCGTTGTTCTGAATAAAGGGGGAGCCTGTGTGTAAGCCCATACGGACACGCGGAATACCCACATCTTGGGGCCAAGGGTAGTGCATGAGGGCGACCTGAGCAAAGATGGCACAATAGAGAGCCGCCTTTGCATCGGAGAAGGCGACCATAAAGGCGTCCCCTTCAGTCTTCACCACATAACCGCCAAATCTGCGTATGGTGTGGTGCATGAGGGCATCGTGCGTCTGCCATACCGAGATAAAGGCGTCTCCATGCGTCTCCCATAATCGGGACGAACCGGAGATGTCGGTGAAGAGTAGAGTGACTACTCCTGTGGGTACTTGGTTGCGAATCTCTGTAAAAACAGACATAGGGTGCTTTGAGGTTTCCTCTGTGTATAACCAACACTACTAATGCAGTTAGGCGCGGTTTCGCGAAGTTCCTGCCTGTGTGAGAAGGTTTACATGTTCTTAGCGAACGGCGTCACTTTCACGATACGTAAAACAGACCTCTTTCACCGGACACTCGGAACAGCGCGGGTTTAGAGCCTTGCAGATGCGCCTACCGTGCGTGATGAGTGCGACATGGAACCGAAAGACCGATTCTGGGGCGACTTGCGCCTGTAGCGCATCGTGCGCCTTCGCCTCTCCAATCCGTTTTTCGATGAGACCCAATCGCCATGCAACGCGAAAGATATGGGTATCAACAGGGATGACCGGACGTCCCATCGCAAAGCAAAGAACGATTGCTGCCGTCTTTGGTCCCACACCGGGAAGCGACATGAGGTATTTTCGTGCCTCGGAATCTGCGAGATCGTTGAGGTTATGGAGCGAATATTCTCCCTGAGACTGGTGAATCTGACGCAGAACGTTTTGGATTCGGGCAGCCTTCGTATCTGCCAAACCACCAGAGCGAATAGTGTCGGCAAGCTCCTCTGTGGGAGCCTGAACCACTGCCTGCCATGTCGGATAACGCCGCTGTAGATTCGCAAATGCCCGCAAGGAGTTCACATCTGAAGTGTGCTGTGACAGAATGCAGGAGACTAATTCCTCCATCGGGTCGAAGCGTGGAGACCAGTGTGCTTCCCCGTAGAGGGCTTCGAGAGCCTCCATAATCGCTTGTGTGTAGGCAAAATCTGTCAATCTCGGTTTCCTCTCATTTTTTGATTCTACCCGCCTTTGGGCAGGAATCTCGCACCCTTATCGGGAATCCAAGAGAGGAGAAACAAGAAAGAGTTCGATATCACATTATGGCACTCTTTTACGAAAGGATCAAAGATGGAAAGAAGGATATTGGGACGCACGGGAGCCGAGCTTTCAATCGTAGGCTTTGGGGGCGTGGCATTGGTACAAAAGACTCAAGCTGAGGCGAATGCCCTTGTTGCAGAGATGATTGATCTCGGAGTCAACTATTTCGATGTTGCACCGAGTTATGGGAGTGAGCAGGAGACCGAGATTCGTTTGGGGGGCGCCTTGGAAGGCAAACGTGACTCTGTATTCGTCGCCTGCAAAACGGGGATGCGCACTCGTGACGCCGCTGAAGCGGAATTGCACCGCTCATTAAAGCACCTGAAAACCGACTATTTTGACCTTTATCAACTCCATGCGATAACCACTTTGGAGGAGATGGAGACGGTCTTTGCACCCGGTGGCGCAATGGAGGTGTTTATCGAGGCGCGGGAGAAAGGGCTAGTCAAGCACCTGGGGTTTAGTGCCCATAGCGTGGAGGCGGCTTTCTACGCAATGGAGCATTTTGATTTTGATTCGGCGCTCTTCCCGATCAACTTTGTCACCTTTTATGAGGGCAATTTTGATCCTCAGATCATTGCGAAAGCGCAGGAGCATGGGGTGGCGCGTCTGGCACTCAAGGCGATGGCAAAGACGCACTGGAAGCCAGATGCCACGCGAGATTATCCCCATTGTTGGTATGAGCCGATAACCGATCCGCACTGGTCGGAGTTGGCACTTCGCTTCACACTCTCCCAACCGATTACGGCGGCAGTTCCTCCCGGTGATGAGAGGCTGGTGCGCTGGGCTGTCGAGTTTGCAAGTAGGTTCACACCGATCACGGCAGAAGAGGCAAAAGAGCTTCAGGGATATGCACAGTCGCTCAAGCCGATCTTTGCATATACGGGTTAGAGCATCAGTCACAAGTTAAGCCCGAAATGAGATTAGAGCGAAAACTTTGTCTACTATTTCAAAGGGGCAATTTTTTACTTTTGCAAACAGGTTTGAGATAGGGGCGAGAAACCACTTTCTGCGAGACACCCTATTCGCGACCTCATAGTAGTAGACAAAGAATGCTTTTCTATCTCAAAAACCCTTAACTTGTGACTGATGGGGTTAGAGAGTGGACTATTCGCATAAGGAAACGCAATATTCATGGCAAAACTGGTTCGAGTTATTCCCTTCGTAGTCCTCCTCATTGTAGTGGGCGTCATTGCGAATCGTCGTAATGCACCCACTATGTTTGAGATTGTTCATCCCAAACGACAAGATGTCGTGCGAACCTTAGCCGTGACTGGACAAGTGGAGGCGATTGCAAGTGCCAATATCTCCACCCAAATCAACGGTATTCTCGTCAAACGGGTTCTGGTGGACAAAGGAGGCAAGGTGAAGCGTGGGCAAACGCTTGCCGAGCTAGACGATAGGGAGCTTAGAGCAGCGGTTTCGCGCGCAAGTGCTCAAGTGAAACAGGCGGAAGCAAACCTTGTTCGTGCGAGAACTCAGGTATTGGGGGCAGATAGGTCTTTAGTCTTGGTAAACCAAAGCCTCTCGGATAGTACTGAGCTGAAGAACCAACGCGATAGCATGGCGACAAACGTCAAGACCGCCAAAGAGCGTGTTGTTCAGTCGCGGGAGGCATTGGCACGAACACGCGAAGGGGCAAAGAGTCAGGCAGTGCGCTCGGCTGCTGCGAATCTTCGTCGTGCCGAATCGCAACTGCGCTATCAAACACTCGCTCTCAATCGCACCGAAAGCCTCTTCCGGCAGGGAGCCGTGTCACAAGAGGCGCGTGATCTTGCCCGAACCAATCACGAAATCGCGTTTGAAGCCGTCAACTCTGCACGTGAGGATATGAGCCAACTCGCGGAGCCTCGTACCGAAGATGTGCGGCAAGCAGAAGCCAGCTTGAGAGAGGCGGAAGCGAGCGTGAAGGGGGCTGAGGTGATGCTTCGGAATGCGGAGCTAGCCTATCGAAACCGTACTGCATTGCGTTTGAACTTGACTTCGGCGCAAACAGAACGGGAGGCAGGCAAAGCGACGGTTCTTGCCGCAGAAGCCGATCTTCTGCGGGCAAAGGCGGATTTTGAGCAAACACAGTCGCAGTTAAGTCGTACCGTTCTCTTCTCCCCCGTGGACGGGGTTGTCACCGAACGGCAAGTGGAGGCGGGAGAGACGGTCAGTCCGGGGAAAGTTCTCCTTTCCATTGTTGAGCCGAAGAACCTGCGTATTCGTGTGGATGTTGATGAGGCAAATCTGCAAGAGCTACGTGCCGGGCTTCGAGCGCGAGTGGTTCCCGACGCCTATCCCGAAATGAAGCTAGAGGGCGTCATTGATGAGATTGTTCCCACGGCAAATAGTGAACGGGGAACCGTGGAGCTTCGGGTAAAACTGGAGACGGTTCCACCGCAACTTCTACCTCGCCTTACCGTGAGCGTGAATATTGTTGCCCATGTGTATAAGAATGCGCTGACGCTTCCTCGTGAAACCGTTCTTGATCCAGAGGGCGATCCCCGTATTCGCTACTCGGAAGGCGGAGAGGTCAAGGAAAAACAAATCTCTATTCAAACGGGTGAAGTGGGGCAAGTAGTGGTTCTAAAAGGGGTGGGAGAAGGAGATTCGGTGCTTGTGCGTCCCCAATCGGCACAGGTTGGACAAAAGGCAAACTTTGTCCCCGCTAAGGTGGAGGCTCGTCGATGAGGTTTGAGGTGAGTATTGCCCTGCGCTATTTTCGAAGTGGCGGAATGCAGTCTGTGCTAACCATTTTGGGAGTCTCCGTTGGGGTTGCGGTGTCTATTTTTATTGCTTGCCTCATTGGGGGGGTGCAAGAGGGGTTAATCACGCGGATCATTGGCTCTCTTGCTGCGGTCAGTCTTGAGCCAAAAGAGAGTGTCCCGCGCTCAATGGGCAAAGTTTTTTCTGCCGATGGCAAAGAGAGTCTGCTTTTAGAGCGAGTTGAGAAGTCGGGGCAGAGAGCTGCGCGGATCGGTGAATGGAAGCCGTTGGTAGAGCATCTGGACAGAGACCCTGCCATTACGGTCGTCTCGCCCACGGCTTCTGGCGCGGGCTTCGTGATTAAAGGCAATCAGGTTCTGCCCATCACCTTTCGAGGAGTGATACCCGAACGTGCCAATAAGATCACCGATTTGAGAACGCGCATGGTGGCAGGTATCTACGATGTGAGCGGGCAGAACTGCGTTGTGGGGGTGGAGTTGGCGAAAGAGTTGGGGATAAGCTTGAAAGACAAGATTCGTACCCGTTCTGGCAAAGGAGTGGAGCTTGTTTTTACAGTTATGGGAATATTCGATGTTGGGATCAACGAGATAAACCTTCGCTCTTTCTATGTTTCCCTCACCAATGCACAACGGCTACTCGAACTTGTGGGATATATCAATGCGATTGAGATGAAGGTGCTTGAAATCTATGAGGCGAACACTATCGCGGATCGATTGGGAGCCGTGACAGGATTGAAATCGCAGTCGTGGATGCGTCAGCAAAAGGAGTTCCTGAGCGCAATTCAGGCGCAGAATGGCTCGAACGCGCTCATCCGAACCTTCATGATGCTTGCCGTTGCCTTTGGTATCGCCTCTGTGTTGGTGGTTTCTGTGGTACAGAAGTCACGCGAGATAGGGATTCTCAAGAGCATGGGCGCACGCACACGCAGTATTATGCTGATTTTCATGATCCAAGGCTTGCTTACAGGGCTTATCGGTTCGTTGGTAGGTACCGCATTCGGGGTGAGTCTCTGCTGGGCACTCATGCAGATACCGGGAGATAACATGACCTCCCCAGGGCAACTGTTCCCCATCAAGATTATTCCCCTCTATATTATTCAGGCGATAGTGGCGGCAGTGGTTGTGGGGGTTGTGGCGAGCATCGCGCCTGCACGCAGAGCCGCCAAACTCGATCCTGTTGAGGTCATCCGATATGGCTGATACCCCTATTGTACAGATGGAGAAGGTCGGAAAGGTATATGGAACCAAAATACAGACGCGGGTACTCACCGACGTCACTTTTACGGTTCAGCAAGGAGAGTTTGCCGCGATAATTGGACCCTCTGGTTCTGGCAAAAGTACGCTTCTCAACCTAATAGGAGCATTGGATAAGCCGACTGAGGGGGCAGTGAAGATCGGAGGAGAGACTCTGAGTGGGCTGGATGATGAGGGGTTGGCGCGACTACGGCGCAGGTATCTCGGTTTCATTTTTCAGTTTCACTATCTTCTTCCCGACTTTACTGCACTTGAGAATGTCTTGATGCCGTTCTCGGTGGCGCATGGTGCGCCCACACGCCAAGAGCGCAAGGAGGCGATAGAACTCTTAGAGCGTGTTGGCTTGAAGGATAGGATGAATAATCGGGCAACAGACATCTCTGGTGGGCAGCAACAGCGTGTTGCCATTGCGCGTGCCTTGGCGGGCAGAAAGCCTCTCGTTCTTGCCGATGAGCCGACAGGGAACCTCGATACCGAGAACAGTAACGAGGTTTTTGCCCTCATGCGCGACTTCAATCTAAAGGATGGAACCACTTTTCTTATCGTTACGCACGATCCCAACCTTGCCGAACGGACGGATAGAATCATTTCGGTTATAGATGGGCGTATCGCGCATGATGTTCCCGTGGCACACCCGAAATAACTCATGTCTAATCCTCTGCTCATAGAACTTCGGGAACGGTGTGAAGCTCAGATGGTGCTTTCTGTCTGTAATGGGTGTTCTGAGTGCTTTATTAAATGCTCTGCCGGGGTTCCTGCAACACGAGAAGAGTGGGAAACTCTACAAAACCATATTGCAGAGTTGAGTGATGAGGCAAGGGACGCACTAAAGAGGGTGCTCGCGCAACCAAAAGAGGTGGACTTGGGGGATGGGTTTACTGCGACGCTTTGCCGATTTTTAGAGAGAGATTCGAAGCGGTGTATGGTCTATTCGGCGCGACCACTCGTATGCCGACTCATGGGGCATGTGGAGTGGCTTCCCTGTCCCATTGAGAAGGTTCCCCATGTCGTTGCTACACCGAACGCGCTTGCCCTTATGCAAGAATATGCAAAGGAGGAGCGCAAAACACTAGAGGAGTGGCAGCAGGATTCGCCATTTTTTGAATAAAAATATTGCTTGCAGGGAGTGCCACGCACTGTGCTGAGGTGAAACTCTCGTCTGTTAATGTGAAGATCAGTATTTGTCTTTAGCCTCAACGCAACAGCCCTTCCCGATAAACATCAGGAAGGGCTGTTCTCTCATGTATGCTAGTGATAACCTACTTGGCGACGTTGCCGGGCAAATAACCGACGCCGGTGATAGGGGCAGGTCCCTGTGGAATCTGGCGGAAGTTGCCATCTATTGGGCGATAGTAGTAACCACCGGCAACGAAGACGGCTCCACTAAATTCGAGGCGTGCATTAAGGTTATAGCTGTTATTTCCAGTGACCATTTTGAAGTTGATCTGGAAAGTGCCAGCAAGACTCTCTCCAAAGTTCTGGGTCAAGGCTCCTGTCATGGGGTACAAGGCTCCATTGGTGCTGAACCACACTTTACCGATAAATGTCCCATCTGCATTCTGTGTCGTTATCTTGAAATACGGGCTATGTGGCTTCAGAAAGTAAATGTTGTTGTTCGAGATTCCATACTTGAGGGGATCAAGCACATCGGACTTAATGTCACAAGTGAACTGATAGCCTTCAAGCTTTGGCACGTCGGCTTTGGCGGTTTGAGTGGCGCAAATTCCGCCGAGTGCGAGGGCTACGCTAGCAAAGGTAAAGAGCGATTTTAGGGTAATCATTGGATTTTTCTCCTCGTGATTTTCACTTCACGGTATTTGGAACAATTGGGGCGAAATAGACTGTTTCCCACTGTTTAATTGATTAGGTGTGTCCCACCGATTGGTGTTTGGATTTCTGCGGGACTTACACTTAGTAGGATGACCTAGAGCTGTGACGCCTGCGTTGACGGAAGGGGTGGTTTTCCGTTACAAAGCGATTTTTGTCGTGAATTTTTGAGAAAGATCGAACAAGGGAGGGTTAAAAGTGGGAAAGTAGGTCGAGTTGATGCGCCTGTTGACCATATTTCCAAGAGAGGCTGGGATGATCTCGGAGGGCGACTTCTAGGGTGTAGGGAGTTTTGTGGTGCTTTCCAAGCCTGTCGAGAATGGTGCGCTTTGCGAGTGCAGGCGTATTATTCATGCGGGAGAGATGCGCGAGCCAGATGGTACACGGGGTTCCGTCCTCTAGGCGGTGGGCAAGAGCCTCCGCGCAGTCTGCGTTGGAGAGGTGACCGATGGGGGAGGCGACGCGTGCCTTCATTTCGTCCGAATAGGAGCCATGCAACAACCAGTGCAAATCATGGTTTGCCTCTAGGATTATGAGACTTGCGTTGGAGAGAGCAGTAGCCAACTCTGGTGTTCTGGAGCCAATGTCTGTGGCGTAGGCGATTTTGCACTCCCCTATGGTGAGTGTGAAACCCACCGGGGCAACGGCATTATGAGGGATTGGAAAGGATTGGACGGTTATTGCCCCAAAGGAGAGGGGAGTACCTGTAGGTATCTCCTGCGCGGGAAAATCCAGCTCATCACGAGTTGACAACGCTTGTAGTGTCTCGGAATTTGCGAGGACGGGTATCCGCATTCGGCGTGCCAACACTCCTGCCCCCACAGAGTGGTCATGGTGTTCGTGAGTGAGTAGTATTCCCCCAATGGAATCTGGTGGGACGCTAAACTTTTTTGTGCGACTTACTAATGTCTGTGCAGAGAGCCCCGCATCAATAAGCAGACTCTTCTCTCCCACCCGGACAAGCATCGCGTTCCCACTGCTTCCACTTGCCAACGAATAAACGCGAATCTCCTCGGTCATACAAAAATATGGGCAGGAGACCCCCTGCGTTTACGCGGGGGAGGAATGCCCATCCGCATCAGGCAGATGCGCGAGTAAGCACTCCCGACAGAGGCACAGATTCTTATCCGCGCATCCTGCCGTCAAAAAAAACCTGCCAACTCCTTTCCGTTTCTGTCGGTACGATAATAGCGTTTAGGGTACAATTCAAAATACCATCCTCTCTCACAGAGGATGACACAAGCCTACATCGAGAACCAGAAGGGCAAGTCGTTGAAAGCCACCTTGCGCCTCAAACTCCATCTTGACCCCGCCACAGAAGAGGCATTGAGGGAGACACTGGAACAGTCCACCTCCTGCTTCAATGCCGTTTGCCGTCATGGGTGGGACAACGACCAGCGCAATGGGACAAGACTGCACCAAGCCACCTACCAGCCCTTGCGAGAAACCCACTCTGACTTACCTTCCCAACTCGTCATTTCGGCGCGAATGAAAGCCACCGAAGCCCTCAAGTCGGTGCAGGAACGTAAGAGGCAGGGACGTTTTGTCTCCTGTCCTCAATCTTCCCTCTGCCCTGTCCGCTACGATGCCCGTTCCTACTGGATACGCCTCTCAGACGGCTATGCTTCCCTTGCCACCACACAGGGGAGGGTCTGTGTCTCGTTTCGCCTGTGTGCCTACTACACCCGCTATGCCGACTGGAGACCCTGCTCGGCAGACCTCTGCTTCCGTAATGGGAAGTACTATTTGCATCTTGTGGTGGAGAGAGAAGCCCCCAACCCCGTTGCTGAGGGTGTTCTCGGAGTGGACTTTGGTATCGTTGAGATTGCCACCGACAACGATGGGAACCGCTATTCGGGGGAAGCGGTCAAGTCTGTTCGTCGTCGTGTTCGTCGCATCCGCCGTCTGTTGCAACAGAGAGGCACCAAGAGCGCGAGACGGCACCTGAAGAGGATTCGTGCCAAGCAATCTCGGTTTGTAAAGAACACGAACCATGTGGTTTCTAAATCCCTTGTTGGTACTGCCTTGACCTCGCGAAAGGCACTCGCTCTGGAAGACCTCAGCAATATCCGCGACAGAGCAGACACGGTTTCTCGCGAAATGCGTTGGCTCTTGGGTAATTGGGCATTCCTGCAACTGCGTCAGTTCGTCTCCTATAAGGCGGAGGCGTTAGGAGTGCCTATCGTGCTAGTGGACCCGCGTAATACGTCCCGAACTTGTTCCGAATGTGGACACTGTGCGAAGGAGAACCGTAAGAGCCAGAGCAAATTCCATTGTCAACAGTGTGGTCTGATGCTCAATGCTGACTTAAACGCGGCAAAGAATATCAAGGCACGGGGCGAATGCTCAGACGCCCTATTGTTTTGGTCGGAGGCACTGCCTACCAATCAGGAACAAGCCCCCAACCTTTAGGTGGGGGTATCTGACTTATTGTCGGTCTCAAAAAGCCCCTCAACGAACTTGCGTGGGTCAAACTCCTCAATGTCTCCTGGCTTCTCTCCCGTACCAATGAATTTTATGGGTAGTTTTAATTCGTTGGCAAGGGTGATGACGATGCCCCCTTTGGCAGTACCATCCAGCTTGGCTAAAATAAGACCTGTGACGGCGACTGCGCCCATAAATTGTTTGGCTTGACTGAGGGCGTTTTGACCGGTAGTCGCATCCAAAACAAGCAGGGTCTCATCGGGTAGTCGCCCCAATTCCCGCTCTGCGATACGGTTGATCTTTTTAAGCTCCTCCATGAGGTGGGCGCGGTTGTGGAGGCGCCCTGCGGTATCTGCTATCACATAGTCTGCGCCCCGTGCCCGACCGGCTCGAATGGCGTCGAAGATAACGGCGGCGGGATCAGAACCCTCCTTGTGCTTCACAATGTCGGTGTTCGTTCGCTTTGCCCATATCTCCAGTTGGTCAATGGCGGCAGCACGGAACGTGTCTCCTGCCGCAAGCAGAACCTTGCTCCCCTTTGAAGAGAAGTAGTGTGACATCTTGGCGATGCTTGTTGTTTTACCAACACCATTCACACCAACCACGAGATAAAGAGTGGGAGATGTCTCCCCCCGCTTCAGGGGTTGTTTTTGCGCTATTTCGGGTTGAGTCAGTATGGCAGTGAGGCTTCTCTTGAGATGCTCTAGTACCTGTTCACTACTCTCTAGTTTCTCGGTTCGGACTGCGGCACGGAGGTCTTCCAGAATAGTAAGTGTTGTGTGTATATTGACATCACTCTGGATAAGGAGCGTCTCCAACTCCTCGAAGAAATCCTCGTCGATCTTTCCACGACCAGTGAAGAGTTGACGGACTTTATTGGCAACGTTTTTGAAAAAGCCGAAACGCATTAGTGAGTAGAGTCTCCTTTTAGAGATCGATCTTAGTTTGAGGTTTGTTGGGTGATGCGGGCGGGTTTGTGCTTGCTAGCTCACGCGCACACCAGAACATAGAGAAGAGGGCGAAGAGTGTGAGCAAAAGTTTGGGGTCATGATTGGCGAAAGTGACCAGAAGCCAACCTCCTACTCCACTGCCGATAGCGCCTCCTAAGAGAGCAGGGAGAGCATATGTGCCATCATACAAGCCACGTTTGCTATATCCCCATGCAATAGGCAGGGAGGCGATCAGAATGGTGACTAAAGCGACTACAACCGCCTCTTGTGGCTTCAAGCCTCCAAAGTAGTAAAGCCCCGGTATCATCATCATATTGCTTACCAATCCCGTAAGCTGACTGACGATGCCAACCAGAATGCCAATCAAAAGGTGCGCGAGCAGAGGGGAGCCGAGAGCCTGATAGCCGGGAGCAAAAGCACTCTGTTTGAGTGTTTGAACCAGAAAGGCTACCATGAGGAGCATACCAAAGGTGTTGAAAAAGCGGCTTTGGTTTGGGCTACCAACCCGACCGGCTAGAGGCTTCGCGAATATGGCACCCAAGATACCGCCGATAAAGAGCGGAAATCCGTACACTATTACCTTGCTTAAGTTGGGAGCGCGTAGGAGAGCGGCTAGCACGCCTCCAAAAGCACTGATGAAAGCAACACGATAGGCAAGCGCACGCGCCTTATCTTGCCCATATCCGAGCATCCATGTGAGGGAGGGGGTGTACATTATTTGTACCCCATAACTCGTGACCGTGCCAAGACACGCCGTCAGCAGAGCGGTCACGAAGACGATAACCTGTTTGATACCGCTTATGTTGAGGGAGCGTCGTGCCATTTAGCCTTTTATTCCCGTGAGCGTGATACCCTGGATGAAGTACCTTTGTGTGAAGAAAAAGAGCAACAAAACTGGAAGCATCACCATAGTAGACGCTGCCATGAGCAAGCCCGGTTCACCCCCTCTTGCAGTTTGAAAGAGTTGTAGGGCATAGGCGAGAGTCTGATTCTCTGGCGAACTGATGTAGATAAGAGGACCCCGAAAGTCGTTCCAAGACCCCATGAAAGACATAATCGTGAGGGCTGCAAGGGCAGGTTTCACTTGTGGTAGCACTATGCGCCAGAAGATGCCATAGAAGGAGCATCCGTCGATCCGCGCCGCCTCTTCGAGTTCTGTGGGAATACCCATGAAGAACTGCCGAAGCAGGAAGATATTGAAGGCGGAGCCAAGAAAACTCGGAACCCAGAGCGGATAGAGTGTGTCGATCCAACCAATGGAGCGAAAGATGAGGAACACGGGCATCATGGTAACGGCGGCGGGGAGCATCATCGTCGAAAGCAGTACCAAGAAGAGAGCATCTCTGCCGGGCCACCTGAGGCGCGAGAAAGCGTATGCCACCATGGAAGCGGAAAGGAGAGAACCGAGTATGCTGAGCGCGGTAACTTGCAATGTGTTCCAGAGATAAACAAGTCCAAATTTGGTCTCAGGAGGCAGGAATTTGAGGGCATTGGGGTAGTTCTTCCAAACAGGAGCGAACTGCCGTATCTCTTTAATACTGTCTTTCTTTATCTTAACCTCTTTGCCACTGAGATTCGCTGGCTCCAAAACACGAACGAGCCGATCACCCGTGTCAAACTCCTGCATGACCGCTATCTTGACGGTTTGCCCCTCATAAGTGATGTTTCCAAGCCCGCGTGGTTGTCCCTCAATATCAATCTTGACCTGTTGGGTGGGTATCCAAACAGGCGGGAACGCGCTCATCTCCTTCTCCTCTTTCAAGGAGGTGACAACAAGCCAAATAAATGGGATGATGAACAGAACGGAGCCGGAGAGAAGGGTGAGATGGAGACTTGTCTGTCTTGTCATTTCACGCCGATACTTGTGCGCTCGCCAGTCCAAATGGGGTGCTAGAGCAGTTCGATAGAGCAAGTACTCCACCACGATAAAGAGGCTTGATAGTCCCAGCAACCCAAATGCGTTTGCCACGCCCCCCTTGAACAAGAAAGCAAGGTAGAACGTTAAGAGAAGCACTGAGACAAGGAGAGCGGGCATTTTTCGCAGGCGGAGCGCAAGTAATGCCAAAACGATGCCAACGCCCACGACAGCGTAGGTTTCTAGTAAGCCGATTAACCAGAAGAGAGGTTCCAACACCTTGAGCGACATTCTTAATGAACCTTCACAAAGAGAATTCTAATCTGCCCTCGATCTGCACACCTTTGAACCCCTCTTCCTGCATGGGAAAAGAGGTTTGTTTTGCCTGGAGAGGCGCAACTCGAAACGTAGAGGGTGAATAGTAAACAAACAAACAGTTTTTCTTACTTGGGTTATACCCGTTTTAAGGGCAAAATTCCTGCTTCCTCCGTGGAATTCTGCTTGTCAACTCAATAGGCGGTTGACTTCAATCGGGGCGTGCCGTATAATGTAGATATAAATTATATCAAGGAAAATTATAGTATGCTCAAAAATAAAGTAAGTCATGGGAAGCTTGATCATGCAAGAACTAAAGGATATGGCAGAGGAGAAGTTGCGCGCCGCACGTGCTTTGCACCGTGATGGGTTTTATGCAGACTCTGTTAGCCGTTCCTACTATGCGGCGTACTGTATGGTTTTTTATTCGTTACGGCGGTTTAAGTCGTCCTTTGATGGACGTTCTAACCCTACGCATGCCGATGTTCCAAGGTTGATTAAGGCGTATTTAAACAACCTTAGCCGACCGAAGCAAGATGAACTCATTCGCTTAATGTGGAGCCTTTATCACCATAGGGTTGATGCAGACTATATGCCAAAAGTGACGATAGATGCCACGATAGCAGGGAACTGTATTCGTGATGCCTCAAGAGTATTGGAAATTCTGGAGAGGTAATATCCCATGAACGTAAACGTAGCTGATACCGCTAATATTTTTCAGACCGTGCAACAACTGATACAACATTATCACCCTGGCGGGGCGACGCTTACCGTAATGGAAGAGGGTATTAAACGCGAAGAGGCATGGTGGTATGTTCCTGTGCAACCAAACACCGAGCCACCCAAACGTTATGAATACTACGAGGCTCTCGCTGAAGTGGAGCAGAGATTGCTCACAGAGCAGGATTTGAATGTGTTGCTGATACCCGTGTTAGCATCTGAAAAAGACGCTGTTTAGGAAACACCCTATGAATTGTTTTTTGAACCCTGCAACCGGACTTGCATTGCTACTTGGGGAGAGCCTTAAGCACTCTGCCTCACGTTGAATCCTGCGGTTGCCACCTGTACAAAGAGATTGCATTGAGAGTATCCGGTGACCGCCCTCGGTCGAACCGGATTTTTTGTGCGAAACTGTTAGCAAAGAGAACAGAAAGAAGAGAACCATGAGTGACGAGAACGTAAACCGTTACGACTTTCGTGCCATCGAAGCCAAATGGCAACAGCGTTGGGAAGAGGCAGACCTGTTTCGGGTGGAAGATGATCCTTCCCGTCCCAAGTTCTATGGGCTGGACTTCTTTCCTTACCCGTCTGGGGCAGGAATCAGTGTGGGACACTGTCGGAATTATGTCCCGCTGGATGTTGCTTGCCGTCTTAAACGGATGCAGGGTTATAATGTCCTCCGCCCGATGGGGTGGGACGCTTTTGGGCAACCTGCCGAGAACGAGGCGATCAAGCGAGGAAGAAACCCTCGTGAGATGGTTCCAGAGTATGCCGCGAACTACAAACGACAGCTCAAACTGGTGGGGATGTGCTACGACTGGTCACGGGAGATCAACTCTAGCACCTCCGACTACTATCGGTGGACACAGTGGTTCTTCCTATTGCTCCATAAACAGGGGTTAGCGTTTCGCTCCAACACACCCATAAACTGGTGCCCTTCCTGCAAAACAGGCTTGGCGAACGAAGAGGTTGTGGCGGGCAAGTGCTGGCGATGTGGCTCCACTGTAGAGAAGCGTCCTCTACCGCAATGGTACTTTAGGATCACTGCCTACGCCGAAAAGTTGATTCAAGGGCTGGACACTATACAGTGGCCCGAAGGGATTAAGCTTCAACAGCGAGAGTGGATAGGGCGAAGTGAGGGAGCCGAAGTCGATTTTGAAGTGATCGGTCACAGTGAGAAGATGCGAATCTTTACCACGCGCCCCGACACGCTTTGGGGTGCGACATTCATGGTTATTGCGCCAGAGCATCCGTTTGTGAGCACCATCACTACGCCAGAGCAAGTAGATGCGGTACAGGCATACGTTGCCCGTGCCCAACGCTCTACCGAGATTGAGAGGCAGGCAACCGACCGCACCAAAACAGGCGTTTTTTCGGGTGCGTATGCGCGGAACCCTGTCAACGGAGAGCCGATTTCGATCTATGTTGCCGATTATGTTTTGATGGGATATGGTACAGGGGCAATCATGGCGGTTCCCGCACACGATCAGCGAGATTTCGATTTCGCAAAGCGGTACGATATTCCCATTGTGTTGGTGTATCAGACCTCGGAGGATCAGACAGCAGAGAGTTTGACGGAGGCACTACCCGCAGGCGGCACTGTAGCCATTGGACCCTTTCAAGGGGAGCCGAACAGCAAAGAGACGGTGAGTAAGGTTGTGGGGTGGTTGGAAGCACAAGGGGCAGGGGAGGGGGTCACGAACTACCGATTGCGAGACTGGCTAATCTCTCGACAACGGTATTGGGGCGCACCGATCCCTATCATTCATTGTGCCGATTGTGGGGCAGTGCCCGTGCCAGAAGACCAACTGCCGGTACTCTTGCCCGACGTGGAGCGGTATCAACCGACTGGGACGGGTGAATCGCCCTTGGCGGGAATCCCTGAGTTTGTGAACGTCGATTGTCCGCAATGTGCTAAACCCGCCAAACGTGAGACCGACACGATGGGGGGATTTGCCTGTTCCTCTTGGTACTTCTTGCGTTTTGCAGACCCAAACAACGCGCAGATGCCCTTCGACCCTGAAAGCGTTCGCTACTGGCTTCCCGTCGATCTGTATGTGGGAGGCGCAGAGCACGCCGTCATGCACCTGCTATATGCCCGTTTTTGGACGAAGGTGATGTATGATGCGGGACTCGTGGCATTCGATGAACCGTTCCAACGCCTTCGCAATCAAGGGATGCTCCTTGCCCACACGCCGGGACGCCATATTACCCGTGATGAGGAGGCTGGGGAGGCAGAAGAGGTCGACTCCAATGAGCCTCTGGAAAACTGGAAGGTCTTGAAGCCAGAAGAGAAAGCCTCGGTTCCTGAGAGTGAATGGGTGTGGAAATGGGTTAAAATGAGCAAGAGCATGGGCAACGTTGTCACTCCTGACGAGATAGCGGAGCGATATGGAGCCGATACTTTGCGCCTCTACGGACTCTTCGTCGCGCCGTTTGAAGAGACGGTTCTCTGGTCGGATAAGGGTATCGAAGGCGCACACCGCTTTACAAATCGGCTGTGGAGGATGTGGACAGAGTTGCGGGTGCATTATCGCTCAGACTGGCGTAGTGGTGTATTGCCGACTACCGACACCGAGCGGAAACTGCGCCGCAAGCTACACCAAACTCTGAAAAAAGTAGGGGAAGACATTGAGAGCTTCCGATTCAATACGGCGGTTGCGGCTCTTATGGAGTTTACGAACGAACTCTCCGCGTTTCGGAATGGGTTGGCAGAAACGACTCCCTCTGAGGAGCAATCTAACCTGATCTCCGAGATTTTGGAGCTAGTAACGCTGATGATCGCGCCCATTATGCCCCATCTTGCCGACGAGTTCTGGGAAAATTTGGGCAAGGAGGGTTTCACCTTTACGCAGAGTTGGCTTGCCTATGATCCCGAAGCCGTTATAGAGGAGAGCGTCACCATTGTGGTGCAAGTGAATGGCAAGTTGCGCGAAAGATTGCAAGTGGCGTTGGGAACTCCTCAAGCGGAGATCGAGGCACTTGCGCTTGCCTGTGAGAAGGTTCAGTCAGAACTCATAGGGAAGCAGATACGCAAGGTATTTACTGTTCCCGGCAAACTCGTGAACGTGGTTATCGGCTAAGAACCGCTTTTCGTTTTGAAAAGAATAGACTGCAATGAGAGGGCAGGCACACAGGTCTGCCCTTACTCCAACCCGAAAGGGCGAGGGGAGCATCAATGCCTCAAACTTGCCCCCAAATAATGTGTTGACATTATATTCTTGTGGCACTATAATTGTGTGGAGAATAGTCCTGAAGACTTTCTCCACACTGAAAGGAGAGCCATTATGTTTATTAGACATTGTTTTTACAGTGCAAAGTCCTATGTGTTACAAATGGGGGGGCAGTTGTACTGATGGCTCTTGCCGGGTGCAGTAGCTCTACCGCTCCAACTTCTGTGCAGGTAGCAGAGAAGTCCTTCTCATTTGGTTCGCTTTCTGGGCGCGCCGCCACCACCAATCCACCTGTGTATAGCAATGTTACAGGTGTCAGTTCTATCGGGATGACGGGCAACATCTCTTCCCTGCTCTTGCAATCTGGCGGAGCCGTCACACTAGATCGAATCGCCTACACGACTGTGGCTTCAAACGGTGCATCCGCAATATACATGACTAACCCAATAGGTGGTAAACCCACGTTGTTGGTGAACGATCCATCCAATAATATTCAGCCTTCAGTCTCTCCTGATGGCTATAAGTTGGCGTTTGCAAGCGACCGAAGTGGCAAATACCAAATCTATGTGGTCAATACAGATGGTACACAGCTCACAAATATCACCAACAATTCCGCGCAAAACTGGGGGGCTGTATGGTCACCCGACGGTAAGAAGCTAGCATTTGGAACGGATCGCGACGGCAATAACGAGATATACGTTATGAATGTCGATGGCAGTTCTCCAACAAATCTGACGAAGACCGCTACTATTTCCGAAGGCGTTTCTGAATTTCCTCGTCGGGATATTTGCTGGGCACCGGACGGAAGTAAAATCGTTTACACCCGCATCCAAAACGCGTCGACGCCAAGCGATATTTGGGTGATGAACTCTGATGGATCGAATCCTATCAATATCACAAACCACGGTAATATCGATATTTGCCCCTCTTGGTCACCGGACGGCAAGAAGATAGCCTTCACGAGTGATAGAGACGGTGGTGGACTTGGCGACATCTTTCTGATGAATCCAGATGGGAGTGGACTGACGCGCCTGATCAATGACACAATAGGTGATAACGCCTCCATCTGGTCTCCCGACGGTAAGAAACTCGCATGGTGTCACGCCAATTCGCAAATCCACCAGGTTTACACCATGAATCCCGATGGGACTGGTGCCACGCAGGTGACCACAGGGACGAACAATGCGATCCCTTTCTGGTGGGGAAAGTGGCGTAGTGTCTCTAAGTCGAATACGAGTCTTATCGGAACGGGTGGCAAACTTGGAACCGTAGCCAAAGGCTTTGTGTATACAGGCTTGGGAGACACTAGTGCCAGTATTCTCACTTTTAACAGCACGAATTTTTCCAGTATTTCCATGACTTCGCCTTCTGGAGCCAATTCAACTGGTGCCTGGATCGTCTACGTGATTGAAGGCGCGACTACGGCGCAAGTACTTACGACATTGCGCTTTATGAACTTCACTGATGGGAAACCCATCGACATCACGTCCAATACTGTGATAAATGGCGCAGTGGTGACTATCTCGGCATTAACAGGGCGTGTCTTGAATGTTCTGCCCTATACTGCCGCAAATCGCTCTGCTACCACAAAGGAAACTCGTGTGGAGCGCAGTGGGCAAAAACTCACCTTGAGATACCCCTTTATTGGCGTATGGGACTCAAAAGGCAACAACATTGCTCCCCATGGCGCGACTGAGGTGGAGTTAGACGACACTTCGCAGTCTGTCACGAATGTTCACTAAATCAGAGACGATTCGAGGTAAGGCAAATGTACGGTGATCAAAGTCAAAAGGTGTGGCAAGTAGTGCCCATATGCAATGCACCATGATTTTGAACAGATGGACCTCGATTAGTCGCTTTTCGTTTTGAAAAGAACGTGCTATAATGAGACGAGAGCCGTAGCAGGACTCTCGTCTTTTTGCCATTTGAGGCAGAGGTTTTCCTCATGTCATTTTTTTTGGGATCACGTCGTCGTCAATTTGAACAGATGGTGCGCCCGCTGATGAAGCCTCTCTATCAGGCGGCTTACCGCCTTGCAAGACAGGCGGAGTGGGCAGAAGACCTCACCCAAGACACCCTCGTGCGTGCCTATGAGCGGTTCCATCTTTTCACGCCGGGAACCAATTTCCGCGCTTGGCTGTTTACGATTTTAACGAATCTCTATTTGAACGACTGTGAACGCTCGCGCCGCCGTCCAACTCAAGTACCCATCCATGGCAATACCAACTCCGAGGAGGCTTGGGACTTCCCTTCGCTCCGCGTGGAGGATGACCCTGAAGCAGCACTTCTTCTTGGGCTACTTCCTGAGCATTTGCAGAGTGCCTTGGATGCGCTACCCGAAGAGTTTCGCCTCGCTGTTATCTTGGTAGATATGGAAGATATGAGCTATCAAGAGGCAGCGGACGGGCTAAATATCCCTGTGGGAACCGTGCGCTCACGGGTTTCACGTGGCAGAGCGATGCTCCGCCAGAGAGTATTTCACGCCTTACAACAGAGGTTGACCACCACCGAAAGAGGCTCATAACCATGAAGACACTTCTCTGCGAAGAGGTGCAAAACAGGCTCAGTTTTTATGTGGAGAACTCCTTATCTGCTGTGGAGAAGACAGAGATCGAGGCGCATTTGCAAGGTTGCAGTGCTTGCCAGATCGAAGCGGAGGCGTATCAACGCCTAAAGTCTGGTATGCAGGCTCTAAAACAGAATCAGAGTTTCATTGAGCCACCTGAACGGGTTTGGAAACAGGCACGAATGGCGTGGAATGAGCAGGATGCTCGGCAGACTCGTTGGAATCGCGGGCGTGTCGCGGTTGTGGCATGTCTCTTGCTTTGCCTGGTGGGTATCTCTTGGGCAAGACGGTATAATGCGCAACCGTTTCCTCTTCAAGCTGTTTTGCAAGACTATGAGCGAGTGGCACTGGCGCATGGCACGCCCAAACCCGAAATGGAGACCTCGGATGCAGACCAAGCCTCCGTCTGGTTAAAGCGGCAGATTGGTGGCGACGTTCCTCCCATTCCGCTCAGCCTTTCCGGTGCAAAGCTCATCGGCGCAGGGAGCTTGTCTCCTGAGCAACCCACGATAGGACGCCTTTTCTATCAGACTCCAAAGGGTATTTTGATCCTCTATGTCGCTCCACATCGTACCACTTTCAACAATACTCAAACGACGAAGCTTGATGGACGGGTATTCTATGTGTCGCACCCCAAAGAAAACATGACCCTCTTAGCATGGGAGTATAATTCGGTAGGGTTGGGCATGATGGCAGGAATGAGCCAAAGTGACGCCTCTCCCTACGCTCTTGATGCGCGACGCCTGACCGATTCTTTGCAATAATCTCTCTCCATAAACACCAAATACTCCCTAGCATGAGACAAAGCTTCATCGTAAGCGAGGACACCGAATGTTCGTCACCGATTTGACCTGTTGGGCGTGTGGGGCAAGGTATCCCCGTGAAACGCTGATTAACTTGTGCCAGTGTGGCAAACCGCTCAAGGTCAACTACGACCTCAACGCGGTGCGGAACCACCTGTCTCCTGCAAAACTTCAGTCCCGCGCATGGAATCTCTGGCGATACAGGGAAGTCCTGCCGTTAGATTTGGAACTGGAACCTCCCACACTGGGCGAAGGGTGTACCCCTCTTCTGCTCGTGGATGCGCTTGGTGACACATTGGGGATGCATAAGGGAAGACTGTTTATCAAAGACGAAGGGGTCAACCCGACCGGCTCTTTCAAGGCACGCGGTATGGCGGTTGCCGTGCCGATGGCAAAGCAGTTAGGAGCAACGAAGCTTGCCGTTCCGTCGGCAGGTAATGCGGGGGGCGCATTGGCAACCTACGCGGCGCGAGTGGGCTTGGAGGCGCACGTCTTTATGCCAAAAGATGTGCCCATGGCGAACCGGCTTGAATGTGAATTGATGGGGGCGAAGGTTACGCTTGTGGAGGGGCTAATCACCGACTGCGCCCGCATCGTACAGGAGCGCAAAGCGGAAGAGGGTTGGTTCGATGTCTCCACGCTCAAAGAGCCTTATCGGGTAGAGGGCAAAAAGACAATGGGGTATGAGATCGCGGAGCAGATGGAGTGGAGCTTGCCAGATGTCATACTCTACCCGACTGGGGGCGGAACAGGCTTGGTGGGGATGTGGAAAGCGTTTGATGAGATGGAGCAGATGGGTTGGATTGGGAGCAAACGCCCGCGTATGGTCAGCGTTCAGGCTGCGGGTTGCGCCCCTATCGTTCGCGCATTTGAGGCAGGTGTGACCGATGCCGGTATGTTTGAGAACGCGCATACGGTGGCATCTGGTTTGCGAGTTCCGCGAGCCATTGGCGACTTTATCATGCTGGATATTCTGCGGACGAGTGGCGGGACGGCTATCGCGATAGAGGACGCGGAACTGATGGCAGATACCTATACGATGGGAGCGAAGACCGGAGTGTCCACATGTCCTGAAGGAGGCGCATGCCTCTCTGCCCTGCGGAAATTGCTGGTTTCAGGGGCGATATTACCACACGAAACGGTCGTTCTTTTTAATACAGGAACCGGTTTAAAGTACGCAGAGGCTTTCGAAGCCTATCCAAGGTAAAAGGAATTGTCTATTGGTTCGTTGAGAGGAATATTGGCGTGCCATAGTATACTCTGCATGCTATTGCATTGGAATGCTATTTAAAAGAGGCTCTCTTTTTGTAGAGATAGCCTTCGTGAATGAATGAGATGTACTTGTCATCGAGTGTCCAGTTGAAAGCATACGGTTCAGGCTCAAAATCCCCGGTAGACTTGAAGCTCATCAAGCGATTGATGTGCTTGCATTTGGTATCAAAGAGATACACGTTGGTTATTTCCTCATCTGCACTAAGCACGATTGTTCTAAACAATATCTGCGAACCATCATGAGAGAGTTCATAATAGTAATAATAAGGCTTCAAACTTTTCAAAAGAAGCGTATAGGGATGAATGTCGAGGGTTCCTGCATTCATGGCAATTGTAAAGACAGTGAGGGTAGTACTCTCTTGATTGGGTTCAATGAATAGTACGATAAGGCTTCCTGTTTTGTCTGCTCCAAGTAATAGACCACGACTGTTCTTGGTATCCAATGGTATCGGGCTACGAATTTTCTTTACGCTCGGAGGGTTTTTGTCTAGGCTATATTCGAGGATCGTATCATAACGTTGACCGTTATATTGGGGAATTTCGAGTGCAAAGAAGCGATCAACGTCCTTTGGTACACCTATGCCTAGACCATAGTGTACCAATGTGGGCAACTCCAAAACCTTACTGTGTTTCATATCCCAACGTAGCACATTAAAGGTCGGATATTTTTCACGAGTAGCGATGACTATATACATCATACGCTGTTGAACTTTATGTATCATATAGCGTATGTCCCCACCCCAATCATATTCTGAACGCTTCAGCAGTTCCTGAAACCTAGTTTGAAGCGGGAAGTCACTACGGCTCTTATTGGTCTTGACATTGACGATCTTGAAGCCTTTGAGTACGCTTCTCATGCTTGGATGACCATCACCTACTAAAATCTCGGACTCATTCAGCCATGTATAAGTTTGCCAGTGTTTGGCAGGACATACTTTCTCCCAATCTACTTTGGTGCTTTGGGAAGGTTGTGACAAAAGGGCTAAAACACAGTACAATAGGATCACCGTTTGTTCTCCTTTACGCTTGTGACGATGGAGGGGGCTGCCTTCCATCTGCGTCATAAGTATAACTGGTTCTGTAGCCCAGAGCTTCCACATTCGCCGTGACTTGGCCACCGTTATTGTAAATGGTCGAGGAGATTTCTGCCCAGAGCGTCCACAACACTCACATTCCTGCCAACAGTGTCGTAGGCATAGGTGTTCTGTTGCTGAGAGCGTCGATACTGGCTTGACTGCGGTTGAGAGCATCATACACCGTGCTTGTCAAGTTACCTAGCGCATCTTGCATCTGAGTTTGGTTCCCAACGGGGTCATACGAACAGTTCAGAGCAATGTGCTTGACGGTACTCTAACGCAAATACCAGCGATTATAGTAAACAGCCTCTATGACACGGTATGGATTCGCCTTTAACGGCTTCAAGTCTGCTATGCTAGGTTGATCTTGCGAATGTTTGCTCATATAATCCGCTTCTGGCTCTCCCTCATATTCGGTGCAGATAGGAAACCCTTGGTTTTGTGTTTGGGGTAGGGAAAACAGGCGCGAATGTCCAATAAACAAGCACGATAACACTACAAGGGAGAACTACCAATGCCTCTTACTGCCCAACAACTCGAACAGTATTTCACAGAGGGCTTTCTTATTGTACCCGACTTCTTTTCGCGAGGGGAGCTTCAGCCTATCATTGAAGAGGTCAATGGGCTGGTGGACAGCCTAGCAAATCGCCTCTACAATGCAGGGCGAATCACCAATAAGTGTGAAGGTGAGGGGTTTGCAACACGTCTCGCAAGGCTAGAAGAGGAGTATCCAGGGGCGGCAGTGCTCATCCACATTGGGGGCATCTTGGGTCCTGCGCTAGCGAAGCTCTGGGAGTCTGAACGTCTACTGGATGTGGTTTCGCAGATGCTAGGCTCAGAGATTGCGGGGCATCCTGTGTGGAACTTGCGTTCCAAGACACCCAAAAACCCATTGGTGACGGTGCCATGGCATCAGGATACCGCCTATCTTGCGGAGGGTTGTTCTAGCACGTTTCAACCGACGGCATGGATACCGCTCGTCGATGCGAATGGCGTGAATGGAACGCTACAGGTATTGAGAGGGGGACACAGAAGCGGGCAAGTCTTCCGGCATAGATTGGAAAATAAGCGAGGGAGCAAAGCCTCATGGTATCTCTACATTGAAGAAGAGGATTTGCCTGAAGGGGAAGTCGTCACCTGTGAAATGCCGCTTGGTTCTGTGTTGTTTCTGAACCAATTGATACCGCACCGTAGTACTGAGAACCTTTCCTCGCACATTCGTTGGAGTATAGACCTGCGTTGGCAACGACCAGATGAACCCTCTGGTTTTGAGGGTATCAAGGACTGTATTCTGATGCGGACAGAGAAAGACCCCCACTATCGTCCCGACTGGACAGCTTGGGCGCATCAGAATCGTATCACCGATGCCTTTGTGGAGGGCATTGGAGCACCCAAAGATGAGTTTGATGCGATGGTATCCGGTCCATGGATGGAACGCTGGCAAGACCCGATAGAGCAATAAAGGGGTTGAACAAAGTATCACCATACAAAAATCGGGGATGGTCGAGCCTCTAGCAGAGAGACGATCATCCCCGATGCTATGTTGTTTGGTGTGCGATTAGTTTTCGGAGGTGTGCTTATCTGGCTTACCTGGGTTAACGTTTGTTTGGGTCGGAATGTGCTTTGCCCGCATCTTATCTAGCTGCTCTTGCGCTTTACCTACACGTACATCCAACTTCGCTGTACCCTGAGTGCCGTCTTGCTCCCTCTTGTAGTAGTCACCTGTGATCTCCATCTGAGTGGGGTGATCTTTAGGCGCGGGCTCGAGTGCCTGTTGTTTCCTCCGTGCCTCCTCACCCTTCGTCTTTTGTTTATAGTCCTCTTTAGACTTCTTGATCATCTCTGCCTGATACTGCATGGCTTTCCCTTTGTCCACACCCTCCGGCTCTATGGCGCCCTTCTCCATGGGCTTTTCAGGAGCTTTGGGAGGAGGGTTGACAGCCGCGCCAACAAAGGCAAGCCCTACAAGCAAGGAAACAACCAGCACAATCGTGGTGGTTCCAGAACGACGTTTCATATTATTGAGTACCTCCAAAAAGTGCACACTCAAGTTAGTCCTGAGTGAGATATATGAGATCGGCAGAGGAGAGTAACACATCACCCGCCTCTAAAGTAGTTTGCAAATAGGCTTCTGTTGGGCAACTGGCAATGGCGCAAGCGGGGAACGGCTGACTAGTCAAGTAAGCAAGCGCGATACTGTTTGTATCTGTGTTGTATCGCTTTGCTAGCTCTTGCGCCCGCTCCAAACGCCCAAAGTTCCGTTCGCTATAGTAAGATCGTACCACAACTTTCGCGCTTGGCGGTGTCGGTTGTAAAATATTGCGTCCATACGCACCTGCAAAGAAGCCATTTGCCTGTGAGGAGTACCCTGCAACAAAGACCCCTGACTCCCGATGAAACGCCTCCATCTCCGTGTCCATAAAGCGGATAGTGGTATCGCCTCCCACGTCCGTGTTTCGTACTGCCATGCTCCAACCGACCTGACTACCAAAGAAACCGCTCAGGTTTTGTGCCTCTAAATAGGCTACTAACTCCTTTATACGGGCAGTTGACCAGTTAGAGACGCCAAAGAATCGAATTTTTTTTGTAGAAATTGCGGTCTGCAAAGTTTCCACGATGTCGGCGATAGGGTGGGAGGGATCATCACGGTGTAACCAGTAGAGATCGACCTGATCCAGTTTTAGCCGTTCAAGGCTCTCGTCTAGGTCTTGCAGTATCTCTGCGCGGGTGATACGGGAGACATACATCGAATCCAGATGAGGGTGTGCCCCTTTTGTGGCTACAACGACCTGCTCCCGATTCCCACGAGACGCAATCCATTTTCCGAGTACGCGCTCCGGTACACCGCCACCACCAGGAACCCACGCCGCGTAGATGTGTGCCGTGTCGAAGAAGTTTCCGCCTCCCGCAACAAACTGATCTAGCCGCTGAAAAGAATCCTCTTCTGAGATTCGCGTACCATGATCGGCAACTCCGAGACACAGAACCGAGACTTCAATGTCGGTATTGGGGATAATGATTTTCCGCATGGTTAGCGTACTCCTTTGGGCAGCCACTCTGGGCGCATATCGTTTAAGAACGGGCGAGTTTTGCGGTACTCTACTAGCTCACTCAGACTCAAATCTGCTTGAATGATGCCTTCTACCCCCTCTGCATCGGCGAGAATTTGCCCATCTGGGTGAACGATGATACTCCTGCCCGGATAGCAGAATTTGGGGTCCACTCCACAGCGGTTTACCCCTATCACGAACGCCTGATTCTCAATGGCACGGGCTTGCAGGAGGGTTACCCAGTGGTGAATACGGGCTTGGGGCCAGCTTGCAATGACGGTGATGAGTTGTGCGCCATCCGCCGCCGCACGGCGAAATATCTCGGGGAACCGAAGATCATAACAAATGAAAAGCGCGGTTTGCATCCCTTCCCATTGGAACTGCACAAGGGAATCTCCTGCGGCATAGTTTTCCAACTCTCCACCCGGTGCGAAGGGGAATATCTTGCTATAGCGTGCGATTTCCTTGCCTTGTGGGTTCCATACTACAGATTGATTTCGTTCTCGCCCGTCCTCTCCGGTTGTCACCAAGCCCGCCAAGAGATAGAGACCCTGCTCCTGCGCCAAGTCTGCCAAGAAGCGTTCCGTCTCACACTCCACACTATCGGTGGTCTTTTTGGCATCCATGCTAAACCCTGTGGCAAACATCTCTGGTAGTGCCAAGAGTGCGCCTTTGGGGAGGTGGGCAGAACGCACTTTTTCGCGCACTTTCTCGATGTTCGCCTGCTTGTCCTCCCAAACAATATCCAACTGAAGCCCCGCAACTAGCATGAAACCTCTCCTTTCAAGAGACATTGTATGCCCTCCACAAACCGACCAACCCCTTCCAGAACCGTCTCTGGCTGTAAAGCTCCATAAGAGAGGCGCAGATAGCAGCCTTTATCCATTCCAAAAGTGGTGCCTGGAATCACTGCGACCCCAAAACGTTGAATCAGAACGCGTACTATATCCATCGGTTCCAACGGGGCTTGAACTCTAAGAAACGAGTAGAAGGCTCCCTGCGTCTCTGGAATCACGCACCACTCTTTCAGCGGCTCCAGCAGTTCGCGTACTATAGGGCGAACGGTTGCGATGGTTGCTATTCTTTCGCGACACCACGCTTCTCCTGCCTCCAATGCTCCCAATGCGGCATACTGTGAGATAACAGGAGGACAGATTAGGACGGTGTCTTGAATCTTGCGAATGGCGGGCAGGATGCTAAGAGGAATGACCATATACCCAATTCGCCAACTGGCAAAGCCATACGCCTTCGAGAGAGAGAAGAGGGTGATAGTGTGTTCCGCTGTTCCCGCAAAGGCTCCGGGGGAGATATGCTTTGCGCCCTCATAGGTAAAGTATTCGTATGCCTCGTCGTGGATATGGTAGATTCCTCGCTCCGCACACAAGCGATTGACGGCACGCAGTGCCTCCTCAGGATAGACGGCTCCTGTGGGGTTATTGGGGGATACTGTAACAATGGCGCGGGTGCGCGGAGTGATCGCGTCTGCAATGGCATCAAGGCGGAGTTGGTAGTTTGCATCTGTCTCTACCAGAATCGGGCATGCACCCACCATACCCACCGCCATTTCGTGGTTGAAGTAGTATGGGGTTTGAAGGATAATCTCGTCTCCGGGATCGGTAATGGCAAGTAGGGTGTTTGTGAACGCCATATTGCCTCCTGCTGTCGCTATAAGACAAGAGCTTGGCTCCAGTAATAGCCCGTTCTCTCTCCGAACCTTCTCCTCAAAAGCCTCCAGTAGAGCAGGCATTCCAATCACCGATTGGTATCTGTTTGCTTGTGGGTATTGGTGGAACCGTTCGAGCTTGGCAAACGCTTGTGTGGGAGGCGGGTAGTAGACGATCCCTTGCCCTAGCGAGATGGTTCCAGGGTTTTGGAGAATCAGGTCTGCGACGCGAGGAATCATCGGTTCCTGCATTGTCTGAACCCGTAAGGGCGGGGAGGGGAGAGAGGGCATACCTATTTCGCCTCGGTTGGGCTATGTTCTCGAAGCCACACACGGAGAGGTACATCCTCATCTGTGGGAGAGAAGAAGCCGTTACAGTTCACACCCGCGCCGAGCATCTGACGGCGAATGGGAGAGGCATCTGCCCATAAATGTTGTACGGTCATGTTGTCTTTCGTGCGTAGCCAACGATAACTATACCCATAGAAAAGGACTTTGCGGGTGATGGAAGACCAATTTGGGCTAGCCGTGTGCCATAGTCTGCGGTCGAAAAGCACCGCTGTGCCGGGCTTCACACAAACCGGGATCGCGCCCTCCGGTTGCCCAATGCAACCCTCTGGGAGTGAGATTTCATCTTGAAGATGGCTTCCCGGTAATATCCAGAAGTTTCCACGCCCCGGCTCCGAAGCATCGGAAAGAAAATAGGCGACCTTGAGAGAAAGGCGCGGGCGTGGGTGGCATTCAATCTCCTGATTCACACGTCCACTATCCTGATGCCAGCCAAAAGTACGCTTATGCGGAGGCTCACCGTTGGAAGGGGTGATAATCGCGTGGGCATGATAGAGGTAAATATTCCAGCCCAGTAGCTCCCACACTTTGGGAAGAAGACGCTCATAGTCCACAAGGTTTTGAAACTGCGGATCGTCGGGGAGGAGGTTCGGATAAAAAAGATTGCTGTTTGCGCCATGCCCTTCGGAGAGTTTACGGTCAAAAATAGCATCTGTTGCGATTGTCAACTGAGCGATCTGTTCTGCGGAGAGGCTGTTTTCAATAATAAGATAGCCTTGCGTTTCAAACTGATTCTTCTCATCTGGGGTGAGGCGATATTGCAAACAGGAGGGATTCATGGTGAGGAGCTCCTTAGTCGCGATCATATCCCAATACCAATGACACGGCATCGTCCCAATTCAGTTGCTGACCGGCATAATATGCCAAATCATACGCCTCTTGCCCGAGAGCAGTGCTGAGAGCTTCACATAACTCTGCATGCTCTTCCAGTGCAGAGGAGGAGAGCGTAGAGCCTATCTCATCACGGAGCGCATCGGAGGCTCCCAGTAGGCGAGTCGCAAGCCCAAAATTGCCATCCTTCGCATTCAGTTGGGAAAATGACCACAACCCGAAGACGATCTGCCCTCTGTCGCGGAGATCACGCGTGATATGAAGTCCGCGCGTCAGGTAGTCTTTCGCGCCTTGCAATTCGCCCTGCATGAGGAGCACACGTCCCAAGTTTGCAGAGTATATCGCCTCTCCAATTTGGTGTCTGGTAGCACGGAAAATCTCAATTGCTTGCTCGTACAGGACACGTGCTCCAGAGTAGTCCTCTTCATCGTAGCAGAGGTTGCCCATATTGCCAAGTATCATCGCTTCGCCGCTTCTGTCTCCCATACGGCGCACAACAACGAGACCTTGCTCATAGTATCGCTTTGCGTTTGCGAGTTCTCGTAGGAAGACCGACATATTGCCGAGAGTGTTCAGGCAGAGCATCTCTTCCGTATGTTCGCCTGTCTCACGTGCGATGGCAAGCCCTGCTTCAAGGGCTGCCCGTGCTTTTTCGTACTCTCCCAGCCGAAAGTGCATCACCCCAGACCAGTGCAACGCCTTAGCGCGTGCAGAGGTTCGATTTCTGTCCCCTCCACGTTCGAGAGCCAACTCCAAATAGTCGCGGCCCATACGAAGATAGCCTCTGCGCCACCAGTAACGTCCCAAAGCGCCCGTCAAGCGTAGCGCGGTCTCGGAAGCCTCTGGCGCGTTTAGAGACCAGTCCAAAGCAGAGCGCATATTATCATGCTCAATGTCTAATCTACGAAGCCATGTCGCCTGTTGTGAACCCATGATAGCCCGCTCGGAACTCTCGGCAAGAGCAAGATAGCAGTCGCTATGCCTTTTCCGAACCACGTCACTGGTTCCTGTTGCATCCAGCTTTTCACGCGCATACTGGCGCACTGTTTCAAGGAGCCGATAGCGTGTCTCCCCTGCATAAGACTCTGCCAAGACCAAAGATTTATCGACCAACGAGGAAAGCAGATCAAGCACCTCCCAGTCCTCGATAGCCTCTCCTGTACAAACCGCCTCGGCAGCCTCCAGAGTCCAACCGCCACGAAACACCGAGAGGCAGTGAAGCATGACGATCTCCTGTTCATTCAAGAGATCATAGCTCCAGTCGATAAGGGCGCGGAGGGTCTGTTGTCGTGGGAGTACCGTTCGTGCCCCTCCTGTCAGCAGGCGGAACATATTGCTGAGCCGTGCATGTATCTCTTCCACACTCATTGCTCGAATGCGTGCCGCCGCGAGTTCAATCGCTAGGGGGATTCCATCCAGCGAGATACATATCTGGGTGAGGGCAGGAGCATTCTCATGTGTGACTGCAAAGTTTGGCTGATGAAAAGTAGCCCGCTCAATAAACAAGCGGATCGCTTCAAACTCAGGAAGCTGTTCAATCGGAGTCTTGTGGTTTGGGTCTGGTAGAGAGAGTGGCGGGATACGGTAGATCATCTCTCCAGGAACCCCAAGTGCCTCTCGGCTGGATGTGAAGAACTGGAGAGTTGGGCAAGTTTGGAGTAGTGTTGCTACCATCCGCGCACAAGCATCAACAAGATGTTCACAGTTATCCAAAACCAAGAGGAGGCGTTTGGCTTTGAGCATCGTGCCGAGTGTTTGCAGAACAGGATGTCCCGGCTCTTCACGAATGGAGAGTGCCGCCGCGACCGCATGGGGAACGATGGCAGGATCGGTGAGGGGAGCCAGTTCAATAAACCAGACTCCATCATTATATTGATCCAGTATGTCGGCAGCCACTTGCAAAGAGAGGCGTGTTTTTCCTGCGCCACCCATCCCGCTCAAAGTGAGGACACGGGTCTTCTGGAGGAGGTCTTTCACCTCGATGAGGTCTTTTTTGCGTCCAATAAAGGAGGTCGTCTGCTGAGGAAGATTGTTTGGTAGCTCTGGATTGTCCAGCGATTTCAGAGGTGGAAAACTGGAGGGCAGAGCGGGATGAATCAGTTGATAAATATGCTCTGGGCGCGAAAGATCACGCAGGCGATGTTCGCCCATGTCGCGCAAGTCTGCTCCGAGGGGCAGCATATCGCGTACAAGCTCTTGGGTTCCATTGGAGAGAAGAATCTGTCCTCCATGCGCCACTGCAAGGAGGCGTGCCACTCGGTTTAGCGGGGGACCAAAATAGTCGTTGTCTCGCTGTTCCACCGTTCCAGTATGGAGTGCCATACGAACTCGTAGAGGTACAGGGAGCCTCCACGGTTCGTTGAGGATCGCCTGTTGGCACGCAAGTGAAGCTGCCAGGGCATCAGGGGCTTTGGTAAAGGCGGTGCAGAAAGCGTCTCCTGTGGTCTTGAAGACATAGCCGTTATAGGCAAGGATCATCTGCTTTAGGAGGTTGTCATGCCTCTCAAGAGCAGCTCCCATCGCATCGGGATAGTTTTCCCAAAGCGAGGTGCTACCCTCCATATCTGTAAAGAGAAATGTGACGGTTCCAGAAGGAATAGACATTGTTACAACAGCAGCCTTCGTTCCAAGACATTACGAAGCGATACATCATTTCACCAAAAGTATGGCAGATTCCTATCTGACTCCTATTTCCCCACACAGAAATCATGGAAAATACGCTCTACAATGGCTTCTGTCACCGTCTCCCCTGTGATAAGCCCTAGCGCGTCCAACGCCCCACGCACATCAATCGCGATAAAATCGCCCGGCAGAGCCAACAGAGTGGTGCGTTCTGCCTCCTTGAGGCTCTCCATTGCCAGCTCCAGTGCCTCTTTGTGACGCGCATGGGATACCACTACAGAATCGAATGCAAGTGTGGGAGTGCCAAAGGCGCGTTCCAAAATTACCGCCTCAAGTGCTTCCAAGCCTTCCCCTGTTTGTGCCGATACGAAGACCGGCGACGGCACGTTTTCTGGCAGACTAGAGCGGAGTGCTTCGGATTGTGCCCGATTAGCAATGTCGATTTTGTTGCCTATTACGAGGGTTTGTAACGTCTTCACTGGCGGTATTTCGTTTAGCAAGGAGGCAAAGTTGTCCGGTTCAAACGTCGTCATATCAAATACGATCAAAACCATATCGGCAGTTTCCGCCGCACGCTTGGTACGCTCCACGCCTCTCTGCTCGATCATATCCTCTGTAGCGCGAATCCCCGCCGTATCCATAAGAACAACGGGTACACCTCCGATATGCGTCGTCTCCTCTAGCATGTCCCGCGTCGTGCCAGGAATGGGCGTCACAATGGCACGATCCGAGCGCAGAAGCGCGTTCAAGAGAGAGGATTTGCCCACGTTGGGGCGTCCCACAATGGCAAGGCGTAGCCCTTCCCGCAGTATCCTCCCTTTGCCTGATGTCGTATGGAGTTCATGCAGGCGTGCTTGAACTTTTTGTATACGTATCAGCAGAGGCGCATACTCCAATTCACCCACCTCGTCGCTGAAATCTATGGTGACCTCTATCGCCGCCAGGATGCCAATCAATTCCTCCTTCAGCCGGTTCACCTCTTGGGAGAGTGCCCCTGCTAATTGGCTCTGTGCCATACGACAGGAAGCCTCTGTTTGGGCACGAATTATATCTGCCACGGCTTCCGCTTGCGCCAAGTCCAGCTTCCCATTCAAAAAAGCACGTTGGGTAAACTCACCCGGCTCTGCCATTCGCGCTCCTGCTCTCAATACCGCTTCCAAGAGGCGCAGGGTATTTGCGCGTCCCCCATGACAAGAGATTTCGAGTGTATCTTCGCCCGTGTAGGAGTGTGGGGTACGAAAGACAGTCAACAAACCATCATCCAGAGAGGTGTGTGTGTCGGGATCGACAAAATGCCCGTAGTGAACCGAATAGCCTCGAAAATGTTCGGTAGCGGTAGCCTGTTTTTTTATAGGACGAAAACACAGGTTTGCAACGGTGAAGGCGAGGGGACCAGACACACGCAGGACGGCAAGACCGCCCTCTCCATGGGGGGTAGCAATGGCGACAATGGTATCTTCTTTAGGGCGCATAGACCGATTTTACCTCGAATTGCAGGAACCTGAGAAGCGGGAAGAGAAATAATCAAGGAACTACACAGGTTTATCTCATCGAGAACAATAGAATTGCCTTGCAGGCAACTCCTTCTCCCGAATCGGGAGAGGGATGCCCGACGAGGGCAGGGTGAGGGCTGAGTAGTTAATAATCAAGCATAAAGCCTTACGTTTGAGGAAAGTAGCCATGCCAAGCCTGAAAGAGACCCTTTACCAACAATCGTCCACTGTTTTACGGCAGATAATGGAGGGAAATCAGTTCGATATAAGCCGCTACCGTCATGTCACTAGCAAGAGACAACTCATAGAACTGCTTGAAACCGACCTCCTCCGTGGGCGCAATCTCTACACACACGCTTTGGGGCAGTGCAATGCACACCACCTCCGCTGTATGCAGATCGCCGTAAGCCTACTGAAAACGACACGTGTGGTGGCAGACGCAGCCTTTATCGAGGCAACAGGAGGCAAAGGCGCACAAAGCGTGGTGGAATCAATCGTTCAAGAGCTAAGTGGAAAAGGGTTACTTTACAGAATTCCAGAGGGAATCTACGTGCCAAGTGGTTTGGAAGATGCCTTGCCTCTCTCTCTCTCTGACCGGAAGCCACTTGCCAAATACTTGAACGATTATGATGCGGGTACGGTGCGAGCCATTCGTAATAGTTGGAATCTCGCTACCCAAAAGGACACGAAAGCCCTAAACGCTGAGGCGATCACCACTTTTTTGCTTGAAACTGCCGACCGAGACATGCTGAGAGCCAAACTTAACCCGGAAGAGCTTGCAGTCTTGGATCATGTGATGAATTTGGGAGGCGCGGCGACTATCAATGATATTGTGGAGAAATTCTTTGCCAGTAAGTCCAGTTACTACTATCGCTATAACTGGCAAACCCGTTGGCAGTCGGGTGAGGCGGAGAATGGGCTAGAGAGTCTTCTCATCAAAGGTTTGCTCTATGGAACGTGGTACGGCTATGGCTACTCTATGACCCTTGTCATTCCCGGTGACCTTTTGCGCGTGCTTAGTGGGCAAGCAGATAACAGTTTTTGGCTAGCCCCCCCAAGGGAACTAACAGCGTGGCAGGGTGTACCGCAGGTCACTTCTCAGCATAGTGCCATCATTAGTGACATAGCCCTCTTCCTATCGCAGATAGCCGCTCAAGAGGCAAGCCGCACCAATAGTGGAGTCATTCATAAGACCTTTTTGAAAGCCACCAGACGCCTTTTTCGGTTTCAAAGTGAAGAGTACGCTTTTTTTGTATTTGCTTTGTGTAGCGCGGCGAAGTTTATTGAGGCTCCTGAAGCGACACAGCTCTATAGAGTGACAGAAAAGGGACGCTCATGGCTCTATTGGGAGGAAGAGGTACAGATAAGGGTGCTTTTTGAGGCATGGAAGTATGGAACGTATTGGCAAGAGATATTGAGCGATCCGCTTGCTATGAGCGACTACGGTTCCCTGTTTAAGAGCAAACTCCTCGATGTAAGAGAGAAACTGCTCAATATACTCGTTGCCAGTAAGGAGGACACCTTTCTCGAGACAGCCTCTTTTGCTCGTGCTATCGCTTTTCAACACCCATTATTATTTGTTATGTCCACTCAGATGGAGGCTCCCCTCTCCGGTGTAAATATCATGGAAGGGTTTTTAGGAGGGGTTCTCTATTGGCTTGGTCTGATAGAACTGGTGTGGGAATCTCCCGATCCGAATGCCTCTGAGGAAGAGAACAGGCGCAAGGTTGCGGCACTCTTTCTGGGCAATGCAGAGAGCTTCCCGAAGCCCACAAGCTTTCGGCTAACTCCACGGGGCAAGAGTTGTTTAGCGGGAGAGCCTCTTCCTTCTGCCTCTATTCCGCGTGAAGAGCAGTTCTTGTTACAGGCAAATGGGGAGGTGGTAGGCGCACCCTATCTCAGCCCTGCGGTCTTGTACCGCCTTGTCTCAATTTCGGATATACCCAAGAACGGTACATGGCAAACCGCTCCCTCCATCACAAAAGAGTCGCTCCGACGTGCCCTAGATAAAGGGGAGACCACAGAGAGTATCCTCGCCTTTTTACAAGAGCATTCTCGTGTAGGAATCCCTCAAAATATCGGTTACCTCATACAAGAGGTGGGAGGTAAGCATGGGCATATCCATATAGGCACTGCCCAGTTCTATATCCAAGTCGCCACACCCATTCTTCTGAAGGAGTTAAAAGCACGCAAAGACCTCAAATTTCGATTTGTGAGAGAATTGAGTGATACGATTGCCATACTGGAAGCCGATGACCTTCAGAAAATACTCCGTGATCTTCGCAAAGCGGGTTACCTACCTACTGCGGACGATAATAAATCGGTTGCAAGTGAAACAAGTGCTACTTTTGAACCCCTTGAGCCACCGAAACCCACGCCTGCACCCACGGCAGCCCTTTCGCAGTCGCAGCGACGAGGCATGGCAGCAGATGCCGTGGATTGGGACATCGTGGGTAAGGAGGATGGGGCAGAGTGGAAGCAACAGGTCATGGAAGCCAACAATGTGACCATTCCTGCGGGGGGGCAGAGTAATCAGAATATGATTCGTTTCCTCTGTACGCAGGCGATCCAAAAACGTGTGAGCGTTGAGCTAGGCGTGCTTCCAGAGGGTGCGAGCCAAGTTGTCGTTTACCGCATTAACCCCAAGAATATGACCGACAAGGTATTGGGAGGGGATGAGTTCGAGACACATGAGACCAAACTTTTCTATTTTGCTGAAATTATTTGGGTGCGTCTTCTGTCTCGATAGATGAAGCATGGTTCACTGCTCCGCAAAACCCCCCTTCTTCGTGACCTTTGTCTATTTCGGCTCAGCGTGTCGGAAGGAGGGGGGCGGCGGGTAAAATAGAGACAAGCCTATTTCGAGAAAGAAGGAAATTGATACTTGGAAGCAACGACTCCCACTCCCCCGCACATCCTTGAGCAAGCAGAGAGACTCATGCGAGGGGCGCATAGCTGTGTGCCCGAAAAAGGGCTGATTGAAAAACTCCTGAAGGCAGAGCGTACCGGCAAACCTCTTCGCATCAAATTGGGACTAGACCCCACTGCCCCCGACATCCATCTGGGTTTTGCAGTTGTCCTACGCAAACTACGACAGTTTCAAGATTTTGGGCATCAGGTGGTCATTATTATTGGAGACTACACTGCTCTCATTGGTGACCCTTCAGGACGCTCTGCAACGCGCCCCATGCTCTCCCAAGAGGCTATAGCTGCCAATGCGACGACCTATATCGATCAGCTTGCTGTCATATTAGATCGTGCTCGTACCGAAGTCCGATTCAATGGCGAATGGCTTGGCAAACTCGACTTCGCGGCAGTGGTGCGCCTGTCCAGCCGTATGACGGTTGCCCAAGTCCTACAACGCGAGGACTTCGCAAACCGCTACGCCAATCAACAGCCCATTAGCCTCCACGAGTTGCTTTACCCCCTTGCCCAAGCATACGATTCTGTCGCTATAGAAGCCGATGTTGAAATGGGTGGGTTGGATCAGACGTTCAACATTTTGGCGGGGCGCGACCTCCAAAAAGAGCTTGGACAAGATCAGCAGATCGCGTTGTTTATGCCACTACTTGTGGGGCTTGATGGCGCGAAGAAGATGAGTAAATCTCTGGGGAACTACGTGGGCATTGCAGAATCCGCCGATGTGATGTTCGGCAAATTGATGTCGATCTCGGATGCGCTCATGCAGGACTATTTTGTACTCTGTACCGATGTGCCAATGGAGGAGATAAAAGAGATATTGGCGCAGTGTGCTGCCGGCACAATGAATCCCAAGGATGCCAAGAGACGCCTTGCAAGGGAAGTGATCGCTCTTTACCACGGGGGCGAAGCTGGAGAACGCGCAGACGCAGAATGGAACAGAGTTCACTCCGCAGGAGAGATGCCCACAGAGATACCTGAACACCAGATCAGCACAGAAGCCGTAAAGGGTGGCAAGGTGTGGATATGTCGCCTTCTGGTAGATGCAAGCCTCTCTAAGGGCACCGGAGATGCACGGCGTATCGTGGATCAAGGTGGTGTCAGTTTGAATGGGGAGAAGGTGACGAATAATGCGGAAGAGTACGTATTAGATTCGTTAAATGATGCCATACTGAGGGTAGGCGCGAAAAGGTTTGTTCGCTTGCGTGTCTGACACCTCTTTTGAAGGGAGAATGCGCGTGCTAGAGAGTCCCAAAACCCGCCGCACGGGGAACCTGAAAGCATCGAACAGCGAGACACGCACCGTTCTACGTGCCATTCTTCCTTATGTCATTCTTGTGGTTGCCGTCTATGGGGTCACTAGCCTTCTCCAAAGGCGGCAAAAACAAAACTTTTTACGCAATGATCTTCGGATGTACGCCATGTTAGGGAGTCCTATGGGGAATGGTGTTGGAGGAGGAACCCGTGGTGGAAGAGAGGGTACTAATCAGCCTCGCCTTGACATTAAGACCATGGAACCTCAGCCGCTTCCCCGTTTTTTTGCCACTCTCGCACGCAATTATGGCGATTACACTATCTCTGTTCGACAAGTTATCGGAACCACCTACCAACAAAACATCTATAACAACCGCGCCACCGACGCACCCTTGCCTCCTATGGAGCAGTTTTTCGTCAGTATGCAGGCTCTCTCTCCTTCACCAAAATCGGTGCAACGCATCAAGGGGTTTGATGTCGCGATCCGCGCTGTAGATAGCGCGGGAACGCGACACGTTGGGCAAGGGACAACGAAAGTGGTGCGTTTCACACAGGGGGTTGCTCAGATAATACAATTTCCGGCTCCCAATCCTAAAGCCAACAAGGTGACTTTAGACGGGGACTTATTATTGGACAATAAGGGCAAGGAGCAACGTTTGCCGTTTCATTTAGAGATGATCCCACTGCCCACACAAAAACATGCCTTCGGCACGGTCTCCCTCGCGACTCTGACTCCCGAACAGGCAAAACAGTTTCCCGTTATTCCCGATACAAAAAGCCTTCCGGTTCTCTCCGAAGCGATGGCGGAGAATCTCGCCCCACTGTTTCCGCCTCACAAAGCAGAGGTCGCACCTCTCCAGTTGCCTTGGCGCATTCTCCTCATGCCAGCGGTCGAAAACCGGTTTGAAGTCTATTTGCCACAAGAGGGGAAGCCTGCCTCACAAGCTACAGTGCAGTGCGTTGTAAAACCCAGCTTGCTAGCGGATGGGGAGATTACGGGGGACATCTCCTTTAAAAGGGGATCAGGAGCGGTTGCCCACCAAAAGTTTACGGTCTGGGAAGATGAACCCCATCTTTTTTTGCTACCGCGCGCTCTGTGGGATAGTCCAAATCGTCCCATTGCAATGCGTCTACATCTCTTTATGGATTTTCAGAATACTGCTTCTAGTGCCGATGAGCTTCCCACCCCCATGTCTCCCTTTCCAACGAGCGAATCGAAGCGTGGCGCTACGTTAGAAGGAACGCTGAAAGTGGGCGATACACCCTTGGACCGCACGATTATCACTGTTGAGATTATGCCGCTCAATGAAAATGGGACATCGCAAACACTCGCACGCCGCGTGAGAATATTTACGGGGAAAGGAGGTAGATGGACTATCGGGAACTTCGCACCAGGTACCTACCGCATACGCCTTGTCCTCCTCTACCCACAACGTTCGGACCTCTTGCCGGTGAGCAGGTTGGATGCCTACCTCGAGCGGCGCTATGGCATCGCAAAGTTTGATATAGAAAACGCGTCTCACACGGATGTTATCTTGCGTTCCGGTAGTCGGGTTACTCTGCGTCCTTGGCGAATCGTCCCCACTACGGGAGAAGGCTTTCAACTAGAGCAACCTCGGATAGCGAGAGGGATACACTCGCAACCACAAATTCTCAAGAATAGCTCTGCGATGATGTCCAATCGGTTTTCTCAGCAACAGGATCAGCGTCGATAGGAGAGTGCGAACGCGATCCGCTCTCTGAGGGTGGGGTGTGTTCCAAACCATAGGTGTAGTAGGAGGGGGGGATCGGGATCGCTATAGTCCCGCTCTGCGAACCCCACATGGAGGCGGGCAGTAGCATCGTTCAGCCCTGTGAGCCTCAAGCCAAATGCATCTGCGCGACGCTCCATAACCCGTGATTCATAACTAGCTAACGGAGCCTGCAACAGCAGAAAAAGCGACAGCATGAGCAATACCAGCGGGAGGTAGGCGAGATCATGGACTCCCGACACTCTCTTTGCATGGCGTTTCGCCAGCTTTGGAAAGAGCCATGATGCCAACCACAAGAAAATGCCTGCTCCAAAAACGCTAGAGATCAGACCTGCCCAGACGTGTTTTTCCACATAATGCCCCATCTCATGCCCCATCACCGCCAAGAGTTGATCTTCTGGTAGGGTTTGAATTGCAGTATCATTCAAGACAATCCTTGCACTCCCTCCAATGCCCGTCACATACGCGTTTACGTGGCGCGTTCTTCGACTCGTGTCCTCCTGCAAAATCGTACTGTGCGTGATTCCCGCTTGCTCTGCAAGCCGTGTGATCTTCTGCTTGAGTGGTGATTCGGGCAGGGGAGTGAAGTGATGATAGAGCGGCGCAATGAAAAGGGGATAAAGTAACATTTGAAAACAGAGTAAAGGAATCAGTCCTAGCCAACCCCACAGCCACCACCGATGTGGAGAGCGTGAGTAGAGCCAGTAGCCGCCCCAGAAGAGAGGCAACATCACAAGCGAGACTCCAAAGTTCAGTAGCTGATCTCGGATAAACCCGCCCAGACTCTGGTTGGAAAAGCCGAAATGCTTCTCAATAAGAAGTCCGAGAACGTGAAAAGGCAGATTCCAGAGAGCGAGGGTGAGCAATAGCCCAAAGCCAAAAGGGAGAAGTTGACGTAACGGAGGCGGGTTTGGTTGTGATGCCGACTCTGAAATCCGATTTCTCTGCACGCGATTGCGAAGCCGAAGAGAGCAACCCAATTTCCAAAAGAGCCACAATCCCAAGAGACTCCACGCGGCGGCAGTGAGACTTTCGGCGCTAACGATGCGTTGATACGCGATAGCGCGTGCAGAAACGTGAGGCTCATACTGCGCCAAGGGAGCGGTGTTTGTGGGTTGGGCAGAGACCCATTCCGCCCCCAAAACGAGCCACAGAACAAAGCAGAGGAGGAGCCGTTTCACATTAGAGCGTCCCAAACTCGGTGGGAAGATCACCTGCGTTGCCATGAGGACGGAGAAGCACTTTGATCGATTCCTGCCCCGATGCCACGAGATCGATCCCTTCCTGAAACCCTTCCAAAGGCAATTGGTGTGTAACGATGCCGTCTACTTTCAGCAAACCTCTGTGAAGATAGTCGATCACTTTGGGGTAGCAGTGCGGACCCAAGTGCGCCCCGTAGATGTTTAGCTCCTTTGTATCTCCGATGATCGTCCAATCGCTACAAGTTGGCTCTCGCATTACTGAAAACTCAACGAAGTTGCCCCCCTTGCGTATGGCATGAAGCCCTTGATTGACCGCCTCAGGGTGTCCTGTTGCCTCAATATAGACATCGCAACCGTAGCCCTCTGTCATCTCCCGAATCGCCTCTACGACATCCACTTGGGAGGGATTTAGGGTCACATCTGCCCCCAGATTTCGCGCCAATTCCAAGCGTTTGTCATTGAGATCGACTACCACAAGCGTACCGGGGTTTTTGAGACGAGCGCATGATACCATCCCCAGCCCGAGGGTTCCTGCTCCTGCGATCACCACCACATCACCAAACTCGATGAGCGCACGCTCTACGGCATGCATTGAACAGGCAAGAGGCTCTATGAGGGCAGCTTTTGAGAGAGAAAGGTCGGAGGGGACTTTGTAGTTTAGGGCGCGGGCAGGAAAGAGCATGTAGTCCGCCATGCTACCTTGTGTGCAGGTGTGGAAACCGTATATATCGTGGACGGCACAGAGCCAGTATTTTCCGGTGAGGCAGTATCGGCACGCATTACAGGGAACGATCTGCTCCGAAATGGCACGATCTCCCAATGCCAAGCCATACCGCTCACCTGCGCCCTCACCGAGGGCAACGACGGTTCCTATTAGCTCATGCCCTGCCGTAACAGGGGGTTGAACGTAGGCTGTACGCTGTGCGTCACCCCAAAAAAGGGGCGCACCCAAGTAGCACTTAATATCGGAGGCACAAATGCCACTGGCATCTACGCGAATGAGCACTTCGCCAGCAGAAGGGAGCGGGACGGGAACCTCATCTAGTCGGTAGTCTCGTGGGGCATGACAGCGCACGGCTCGCATGGTCTTTGGGAGCGTTCCAATTGTGGCAACAGGCATGGTGCAACCTCTCTTTTGGGGGCTGCGACTCTATTCCACACGCAAGGCTCTCTCTCCTGCTTTACTGGTGTCGCTTTGCACCATTTTGGTGGGTTACTCTTCCGTGGTGCAGGTGCGAATGTGTTTCCAACGCGCTTCGGGAACCTTGAGGAAGACATCCACAATGTCGGGGTCAAACTGCTTGCCGCTAAACCGATGTATCTCAGCTCTTGCTGTTGAGAAGGGGAGTGCCGAGCGATAGGGGCGATCGCTGGTCATGGCATCGAGGCAATCTGCAATCGCAAAAACACGTGCGCCTATCGGAATCTCTTCCTTTTTTAGTCCATACGGATATCCAAGTCCATCCCAAGTCTCATGGTGGTGCAGAACGATCTGCGCGGCTTCTTGAAGGCTCTCTATTTTTCGGCACATCTCATACCCCATGGCGGGATGCTTTTTCATCTCTATCCACTCTTCGGGAGTCAGCTTTCCGGGCTTGAGCAGAATTCTATCGGGGATTCCTATCTTGCCAATATCGTGTAGTAGCGCACCGCGCTCGATGTGATATAACTCGTCGATATGGAGTTTCATCATCTCTGCTAACTCTACTGTATAGGCTGTTACGCGCTGTGAGTGACCCTGCGTTTCAGTATCCCGCGTGTTTAGGGCAGCAAGCAGGGCAGAGAGAACGTTCTCATTGGAGGTGTGTAGTGCAATATGATTTTGAAGCGTCACTTTGCGGTCAAATGCGTAGCGCGTTAGGTTTCGCTCAATCACGATAGGAAGTTCTGTATTGGTACAAGGCTTCGTCACAAAGTCGCTTGCTCCTAGGTGAAGCGCGTTGCGTGCCAACTCCACGCTTCCATAAGCCGTGATCAAAATGACGGGCATTTCGGGGAAACTGCCCCGCGTATGTTGCAACAGAATTAGCCCGTTTTCGCCCGGCATGAAGATGTCACAGAGCATGACATCGAAGACATGCTGTCGGAGAATACTGAGAGCCTCACTGCTTGAGCTGGCACAAGTGACGTCATACCCTTCATCTTCGAGTACAGAACAGAAGGTGTCCCGCACGAGATCGTCGTCATCTACCACAAGTAGGCGTGTTTGACGCCCCGCCATGAAAGGTTGTTCGGGGAGTTGTTGTGGATGAGGTAGGGGGGGCGGGTCTTGCATCCCATATCGTAATGTTGGGGGCATCGGTTGGTGCTCTACTGAAGTGGGGGCATCTTGAACCACGGAAGCGGGAAAGGGTCTTTGCTGAAAGAGCAATGAGCCGTGGCTTTGGTTATTAAAAGTGGTTTCCATTAGGTACATCCCTGTGATTACGGAGCGCAATCCTATGCGCGAGTGAGCAAACTTTAGCCCGATTGGCATTGTGAGTAGCGAACGATCTGCCCTCCCCCGTGCTGTTGGGCATGCTGACGAGAAAACTCTGCATAGTCCAAGAGGTTTTGGGGCGATTGTGTTGTCCAGTGGGAAGCCGCAATGCCGATACTCAGAGAAAGCCATGCCTGCTCTTGGGTGCGATGAATGTATCTCATGTGATCGCAAAGCCGCTGTGCTAAGGCAGTGGCTTGCTCTTCATCGCAGAGGGGAGAGACCACCGCGAGAACGGGGAAATTCATCGCTCCCTTGTAACTCAAACGACCGACGACATCATACGGGCGACTCTCTTGTTGGAGGTATTGAACGAGGCTTTCACAAACGGATTGAGACCCATCCATGCCAAGAAAGCGGAGTAGAGGAGAATCGTCTAGCGAAACAAGGCTCAAGGCAAGAGTTCCATTCGTGCGCTGCATCATCTCTATTGAGATGGTGAGGTACGACTTCAGAGCCTCTTCAGTTACTGCGCCTGTTTCGGAATCTGTCGGCATTAACGAGTCTAGTCGGACTCGTTTTAGCTCAGGCGGCGGCTCAGGAAGGAATGCCTGCATGGTCTACTCCAAAGAGAAAAGTTTGGGATTGGTGAGATTATCGGTGCAGGCGAGAAGAATCCCTAGAGAGGGAGGCGAAAATCGCCCGAATTCGAGCGATTCTGCTGGCTGTTAGTTGTCGTCGGTTTCGCGTTGGGAGAGGGAGGGAAGGCGACGCCTTCGGTCTTGAGGCAGGAGGCGTTCGATAGTGTCATCCACAGTAATAATGCCCAGAAGCCGTTCCTCTTCATCCACAACAGGGACGGCAAGCAGGTTATAACGTCCGATCATTTGTGCAACCTCGTCGGCATGATCGTCGGCATAGACCCGAATGACATTGTGAACCATAATGCTTTGGATGGCAGTCACGGGAGGTGCGACCACGAGGTCGCGCAAACTGAGCACGCCTACCAAGCGATCATCTTCATCTGCAACATAGACGTAGTAGATCATCTCGGCACGGGGGGCAAGCTCACGAAGACGCTGAATGGTCTGTTCACAAGTGAGGTCGGCGGGAATAGCGACAAACTCGGGCGTCATTAGCCCTCCCGCAGTGTCGTCGTCGTAGGCGAGTAGGCGATTGATAGCCTCTGCCTCCGCCGGCTCCATTTGCTCCAAAAAGGCGTCGCTTTGCGCTTCGGTCATGTCGTCCAAAACGTCTGCAACATCGTCTGGCTCCATTTGCGCGAGAATGTCGCTTGCCATCTCAATATCGAGTTGGTGGAGAATCTCAACCTGCATTTCGGTCTCAACCTCTGCAAGTGCCTCCGCCACTGTCTCGGTATCCAAAGATTCAAACACTTCGGCGCGTTGTTGGGGACTCAGTTGCGTTACGATCTCGGCAATGTCGGCAGGGTGCAAGCGCCCAATTTTATCATGGGAAACCTTCAGCCGAATGCGTCCGTCTCCTGTTCCCGGCTCCAAAGCCTGCATATCATCCCACCCAATTAGGTTGGAGCGCAAAGGGAGTCTTAGAAGCTTCGCCAACGACTCTAGGGGCTTGCTGAATCTCCCTCCCAAACGGCGCAACATGGCGCGGAGACTGGCATCAACTCCCACTACGCAATATCCATCGCCACACTCGGCGAGGCGAACATCATTGACCCGCACGACACGAAAATCGTGAACATCCACGATCTGTTTGTCCAGAACATCTTTCCGCAGGTAGATCGATTGCTCTGGAGCGGAATAGTGCTGTATCTCTAACATGGGAACCTGCAAACGCAGATCGCTCTGGAGGTTGCCTACCCCTTGTGGACCGTCGGGGTCGTCCTCAAATTCCAACTGTGCAAAGGGGACGTAGAGATCGCCTTCGCGTGTGTGAACCTGCACGGCAGCAAGATTGGGAAACCGCTCACTGAGCAAAGCAATGACGTCTACTACTTTGCCAAGCGTGGTTCCGTTCGTGTTCAAAACAGGTTTTCCAATGAGTTGGGTAAGGTACTTCATACCGGGCTTTCTTGAGGTGATTTCTGGCGATACCTGCGATTTGTGCCTTTGCCACATTCGACTCTATTTTACCACAACTCTTCGACTTCGCGGAGTAGTTCCTTTAGCAAGAGCAGAACTCAAGGCGATAGTGATAAGGGAGGGTCAAACCGTTTGAATTTTTGTTAAAATTCAAATAAAATGACTATATCTAGGGAGACTAGGCAGGAAAAAGCCTATATCCCGCGAAACTTTTCCTTGAGATTTGGGGTCTGATACAATAGAAGTGCTTCGTGACGCAGATAGTTCTAGGACATTGTCTGCTGTCCTTTCCGCCAATGATGGCAACTTTGTCTCCGCGCCACAAGCCGGAGCCCCAAAAACTCTAATCTAGCACTCGCGGACATTTGCAGGGCAAAACAGTGGTTCAACGCCCCTCCCTCGTGAGGGAAAGTGCCACGGAGACTCCCTGCAAGAGGAGCCGCACAACAGGCACTATGACCAACCTAACTACCTCAACCTCCTCGCAAGAGGAAACTCTCACCAACTCAGCCTTTCCAAACGAACCTTTTGTGCAACCCCCTCTTGCTGCACATCAACAGCACATTACAGATAATCTGGATGAACTTTTGGCGGTACTGCCTCCCTCGCTCCTCGCGAAATTGGAGCCGTATCAGCCCTTGGAGGGACTCTTTGAGATCGTCCTCGACCTTGGGCGCATTCCAGAGGCACGTTTTGCCGACCGTGTTGTTGATCTTGGCACTGAGGCTATCCTTGCCGAAGACATCGACTTTGTGGTGCAGCACATCGGGGTATTTGGAAAAGATAACCGTGCAGGGATAGAGCGCACTCTGCACCGTATCTCCGCAATTCGTAGCCGCTCGAATAAAGTTGTGGGTTTGACCTGTCGTATAGGACGCGCCGTCTATGGAACCATCGACATTATCCAAGATGTGGTGGAAAGCGGAAAGAGCATTCTCATGCTGGGCAGACCGGGGCGTGGCAAGACCACCAAACTGCGCGAAATGGCACGTATCCTTTCAGGGCAACTGCGAAAGCGAGTCATTATCGTCGATACCAGTAACGAGATCGCTGGAGATGGAGACATCCCGCATCCCGCCATTGGTAGGGCGCGGAGAATGCAGGTGGCAAACCCGGAAGATCAGCACTCGGTAATGATAGAAGCCGTTGAAAACCACATGCCTGAGGTCATTGTTATTGATGAGATAGGCACAGAGCAAGAGGCTTTTGCGGCACGCACCATCGCAGAGAGAGGAGTGCAGCTGATCGGGACGGCGCACGGGAACACTCTGGATAACTTGATGATGAACCCCACTCTCTCCGACCTCGTGGGAGGAATTCATGCCGTCACACTCTCGGATGATGAGGCAAAACGACGGGGAACCCAGAAGACCGTTCTTGAGCGCAAGGCACCGCCCACGTTCGATGTAATTATTGAGATCATTGATGTGGATCAGTTGGCGATCCATCACAATGTTGAGCGAACGGTGGATAGACTCCTAAGAGGCTTGCAGGGACAGCCGGAGATTCGACTCCGAACCTCCGAAGGAGAGATTCAAGTGGTTGCTAACGAGTCTGCTCGAACCCCAACTATACGAGAGATCATTGATACGAACGCTGTGGTGCGCCACGGGAGAGCAGAGCGTCCCACGCGTGAGCCTCTCTCTACGAACTTGAACTCTGCCAATGGAGAAGCGGCAAAGCAGCCAGAGCAGGACATGTCCCAGTTTCCTATCAAGCCAAAAGGAACGAAAGGGGCATCGGGACTCATCCGTGTTTTTCCCTATGGGGTCAGTCGTAGTCGTCTTGACAGGGCAATAGCGGAGCTTAAAGTCCATGCTTTGGTGGCGCGAGATGTGGCGGAGGCAGATGTTGTCATGGCACTGAAGGCGACCTATCAACGGGAGCCGGGCAAGATACGAGAGGCGGCAAAACGCCATATTCCCACCTATGTGCTACGTAGCAATACTTATGCCCAGATTGCAGACAGCGTGCGAGACATTTTTGGAATGTCACCTTCGGAGGGAGGCACGGATAAGGAGCTAGAAACAGCTCTTGAGGAGGCACAAGATGCCATTGATACGGTGATCAAAAATCAGACTCCTCTGGAACTCACTCCTGCAAACTCCTATACCCGTCGGCTTCAACACCAGTTGGTAGAGCGGTCTCAGCTCTTCTCCGAAAGTGTGGGAGTAGAACCCTATCGCCGTGTTCGGATACTTCCGGTGGGGGCATCGGTGTAATGGACCTTTTTGCGGAAGGGGACTCCCGTTCCAAAACCGAACGCTTGGGAGAGTTGGAGGCACGGGCGAAGGAGTGCCAAGCCTGTGGACTCGCTAAGACTCGCAATCGCGTCGTTTTTGGAGTTGGAAATCCAGAGGCTCCTCTGGTTCTGATTGGGGAGGGACCCGGACAGAACGAGGACGCGACGGGGATGCCTTTCGTTGGGAAGTCGGGCGTGTTACTGGATGAGTGCTTGCGGGAACAAGGCATTACCCGCAAGCACATCTATATTTGCAATGTGATCCGGTGCCGTGCCTGCGTCTATCAGTCGGGGCGGTTGCAAAACCGCCCTCCGACGCAAGAGGAGGTCAAGGCGTGTCAGCCTTGGCTTGAGCAGACGTTACAGATCATGCAACCCGCCGTTATTCTTTGTTTGGGCTCTCCTTCTGCCAATGCGATTATTCACCGCAATTTTCGTATGACTTCGGAACGGGGCATTTGGTACGAGTCGAAGTATGCGAGGTTTGCTATGGCGTCTTGGCATCCTGCCTATATTCTGCGATTGGAGGGTGAGGCGTATGAAACCGCAAGGCGCGAACTCGTGCGCGATATTGAAGAAGCACGTAAGAAGGTGATTCAAGCAAAGAAAGAGCCTCAAAAGACGACACTTTTTTGAGGCTCTCTGGTATTTGCGATTTGGAAGAGGGGGCTAAATGAGACCGGGAGGAAGGTTCAGCCCGTCCAGTGTTCCCGTGATTTTCTCCATACCCTTCTCTTGCTCTTGGGTCGCTCTATCTGTTGCTGCTTTGGTCGCGGTGATCACGAGGTCTTCTACCAACTCCACATCTTCTGGGGTGCAGAGGGCAGGGTTGATCTTGATCGAGACAAGATGCCCGTGTCCATTCACTACGGCGCGTACCATACCACTGCCTGCATCACCTTCGAAGCGTGCCGCCTGCATATCTTGTTGAAGCTTTGCGGCATCCTCCTGCATCTTCTGCGCCTGCTTCATCAATTTGTTTATGTCAAATCCACCCGGCATACCACCAAATCGTGCCATGTTACTCTCCGTTTCTAAAATGAAGAAACCACGTCTTTTCAGACACTATTCTCTACCGACGTATTTCGCCACAGGTTTCAAAAATCCTTCTTGTGCTCGCTCCTGATCACGATTCTCAATACCCGCCTGTAACAACTACCTGTTTTGCAAAATTACCCTGTGTTTGGGGCGCAGAAACACCATAATTATACTTGTGTATCCCCGTAATTCGAACAGAGGTTCGGATATTTCTCAGGTTCATGATGACCTGTATAGAAAGAGAAGATGCCATGAGGCTTCTATATCTTCGCACCGTTGCACTCGTGCTATGTGCCTCGCCTGCTTCGTATTTGACTGCTTCAGCATCACTCTCTCTGCCGATACCTTTTTTTCGCGATACCGTTGGTCTTATCTTGGATTTCACAGGCGTTAGAGGTTCTGATGCCTCTAGCACTGTACGAACGCCCGAGCCGGGGTTGAGTAATGCCCTGCTTATAGGTGGTCTTTCTGGAAAGGGTCTTGCTGCCCAGTTCCACTATAGAGACCGCCTCTTCTAACCCTCTTGACCTCTTGACCACAATAAAAGGACGCTCACTCCACGGCTTTGGAGTGGGCGTCTCCTCGTTTTACGCCCTTTAAAGCAGGAAGCGGCACTCTTCTTGCCGAAAGAGAGAGTATCCCTTGCTTAGAGGAGTATCGCAACAATGTCTTTTCAACTATCCAACCCCACGCCCAAAGAGAGCTTGCTCATGGACTTGGCGCGTGCTTTGCCCCATATTCCCCCACGTGTGCCTACCCCAACAAGCGATCCGAGCCTTAGCCGTTTGAACGCACTGGGAACGCAACTTTGGCTGGACACAGGTAATTTAGAAGAGGCATCGGGGCTATGGCGCAAAGAGATGTCGGCATTGACGACCAATAACACGTTGGCGAATCAGGTTGTGCAGACAGGCATTATGGATGAGACCATTCAGGACACAGCGAAACACGTTCGCGCTGTGGAACCCACGATTTCTGAGAGTGATCTGGTGATGGATATTGCGTTTGTGGTGAATTGCCATATCGCTTTGAGGCTTGTCTCTGCATTCGGCTCTCTGGTGAGTGTGGAGCTTCACCCCTCCATTGCTCATGATACAGAGAAGACGCACCGCTATGCCCAACGCTACTTTGCGGTCAACCCCACGCATTTTATCGTAAAAATCCCGTTGACACCAGAGGGGTATTGTGGCGTTGCACGGGCAAGAGCGGACGGTATTCCCATCAACTATACCCTCGGCTTTTCGGCACGGCAGAACTATCTGGCGGCTCTGCTTTCAAAACCAAATTATGTGAATATCTTCTTGGGGCGCCTCAATGCTTTGGTGTCTGACAATAAATTTGGAGACGGCAAGAATGTGGGGGAGCGGGTGACGCTGGCTTCTCAGGCGGGACTACAAGAGCTACGTGGCGCAGATGCCTCTATCCCAACCCACCAGATAGCAGCCTCTATGCGAAGTGCAGGGCAGATGCTCTCGTTGGCTGGCGTTGATGTCTACACGATTCCTCCCAAAGCCGTCGCCGAGTTTTATGCACAAGGACATAAACCCGATGACATACATTCCCAACTCAGCACAGACTACCCTGTGAGCTTTGTACCCGGTGCGCCCGTGGCAGAATTTGAGAAGCTCTGGACAATAGAGGATGCCTTCAAGAAGTTTGCTCAAGAGTTGGCGAACCGAGGAGGGGCAACCTTGACGGGCGATGATTTGCGAGAGGCAGATAGAGCGAGTGGTACACGCCTCTTCACCGCCTTTACTGTTGAGGAGCAAGAGGAGATTCGTAAGGGAGGCAAAATACCCAATCTGGGACGCTGGGCAGGACGCGCCTCTTTCGATGATCTTATGACGGAAGCGGCTTTGCAGTCGTTTATTGTGGATCAGTCCGCGCTAGACAATCGCATTCGTAGCTTGATGGGATAGTGAGCTACTTCCAAACTAGGAGAAGTGAAATGGAACTAGAGAGCGAAGAACTGATGCGTAAGAGAATTGAGCAGGAGGAGCGTATTCGGTCTGAGGTAAAGCAAGAGTTGCGGAATGAGGCAACGAGAGCATTTTTTGCCCCTAAATTTTTTGTTCCTCTCCAAAAAGTCGGGATGGTTTTATGCGGCAAAAAGTTGTCTCCATTGCCCGTTGAGTTCTGCGACTTTGAGTGAAGCGAGCGTTTGACTGCCTTTCCGCGACCAACTCATGCCTTTCTTCTTTTGGCGCATCCCAAT
>CAMCUQ010000001.1 GCA_945878775.1 Chthonomonas calidirosea | reverse complement strand
ACTTGCCCGAACCGCTAGGGCAAATCCGAAAAAAGAACAGCGTCACCGCCCATCTTACCACCGGAGTCACCGCCCACCGAAGGCGGAAGCGGAACTCAGAGCAAATTCAAGACCAAAATGCACTCGGATTTACCGGAAACTAAAGTTTAGGATACTTTGTATAACAGACGATAGAGTATTGTTCCTACCAGACTATTGGTAGTCGATTTAAGGAGATTTGAATGCGCTTTCTTCCAGAGGTGATGAAGCCTCGTGCTTTTTTTGTTTTTGTTTTTGGGATGGGAATCTACTTCAGCATACTGCCTCGTGCTCTTTCTGCCAATCCAACCCCAGACGACAACGCTACAAGCCCTTTCTATTATAACCGCTCTGTGGACGCAGTCGCACGCCAAGACGCGACTCCTGCACCAAAGATAGATGGCTTGTTGGATGACCCCGCATGGAAAACGGCGGCGCGTCTCGACAAGTTTATCGATCCTCAGACCAGCAAGCCAACAGGGGATCAGACGGAGGTATATCTTCTTTATGATAAAGAGTATATCTATGTGGGATACCATTGTTATGATAGCCAACCGAGCGGAATCGTGGGGCGCGAGACAGTGCGGGATGCACAACTGAAAAGCGACGACTTTGTGAGTTTTGAACTCGATCCGTTTTTGACCTACAAGTTTGACGACTTTACGATCTTTATGGTGAACCCGCGCGGCACGCGCAGCACCCACATCAGCGGAGGACGCGCTGGCAAAGTGGAGTGGCAAGGGGACTGGGACGCCTCAGCCAAGATCGTTTCAGACGGATGGACGGCGGAAATGCGGATTCCCTGGGGTATGCTCTCCTACCCTCGTGCTGTTTTGAAACAAAACTTTGGCATGAACTTCCGCAGAATGCAACAGCGCACTCAGGTTCGCTCCATGTGGAGTAATATTGGCGTTCAGTTTTTCAATGAGCGCGAGGGGCTTTGGAAGGGAGTCGTGGCACCCGCAAACGCATGGAAACCACGCCTCTCGTTCTTACCCTACCTCATGCCAAGCACCCACAGCAGCGGGGGCAGAAGCCAAATTCGTGTAGGGCTAGATGCACGTTACCAACCGACCCCTGAACTGACAGCGGTTGGCACTATAAACCCCGACTTTTCGACGGTGGAGGGGGCAGTTGAGGGTATCTTCTTTTCGCGCTCTCAACGCTATGTTCCCGACAAACGTCCCTTCTTTTTGGAAGGCTCAGACTACTTTGAACTAGGGCGTCCCTACCAACTCGGACTTCTATTTAATCCCGCCAATATAGGACAGTTTGACGTGGGCGCAAAACTCTACGGCAAAGTGAATCCCCAGACCACACTTGGCTTTCTTAGCACCGTCGATATTGGGAACCAAACCAATATTGTAGCGAACGTGCGCCGAGAGCTTGGCAAAACCGCCAACATGAATGTGCTACTGATGCAACGGGTTGAGGAGGGAGCAGATAACTCGATCCTTGGAATGTCGCAGAACTATCGGCGCGGGAAGTGGGGGTTTGATACTCAGTACTTCCAGTCTCTGGGCAAAAATGCAGGAGGAGCTGCTTGGACAGGAGCCTTGAATCTTGAAGACAAGAACTTCTTTTCAACACTGCGCTACCGCCATGTGAATGCGAATTTCAATGATAGTTTAGGGTTTATACCCTTCAATAACTACCAAGGATTCTCTGGGTTTATGTTCTGGGGTGCGGAGTGGCGCAAAGGCTTCTGGCGCGGTTTTGAGGTCTCTTTTTTCCCCACATGGGATTGGGACTTAAATGGGATTCCTTTCCGACGCTCTGGAGGTCTTATGGTGCAAGTTGAAACACGGAGCGATAACCAGATTGGCATCTTTACAGAAGGGGGAAAGTTCTACGATAGTACGGACTTTACCTATGGTGTCTCGTTCGTTCGGGGAGCAACAAACCGCTTCAAGCGTTGGGGACTCAACTTCGTGACAGGACAACAGGCAAACCTACCCTACACCTCCATAGACCCAAGCTTCAGTTTTCGCCTCGGCAAGCGATCTGATATCATCTATACCGCCTCTATGCAGAGCTATCAGGGCTTCAACCAACAACATATCGTAACCTTCAACTACGAGATAAACCCCTTCCAATCGTGGGGTGGGCGCATTGTCTTGGAGTCAACGGTCAATTTCTACCTCTCTTATCGAAATGCAGGACGTAAGGGAACCGATTTCTACTTTGTGATTGGAGACCCGAATGCACAGGCTTTCGTACCTCGATTCCTCGCGAAATGGGTTTTTGCATTCTAAGGCACGATGTCTAGGAGAATATCTCCGAATGTCTTTGGAGATGGGGGAGGACTAAGACAGAATAGAGGGAGGCAAGAAGTGCAGGGTATTGACACTGGGCTACTTGCCGCCGTGACGATGGGCGAACGCAGGGGCATACAAAAGTGGATTGACCGTGGAGCGAGCCTTCATACCACCAACAAACGTGGACAAACAGCACTCATGCTGTGCAGGAATGTCGAGACGCTTGACTGGCTTATAAGCCAGGGGGTCGCCATAGATGCCCGTGACAAAGAGGGATGTACGGCATTAATCCATGCTGCTGAGCGGGACAATCCGCAGATCGTGCGTCTGATTCTGAGTTATGGCGCAGATGTAAACGTAAAGAGCAATTGGGGGACGACTGCCTTATACGGAGCGGCGACGTGGCATAAGCCTCAGAATGTGCGTTTGCTACTGACGCATGGCGCAGATGTGAACGTAAGGCATAATGACGGGAGAACGCCTCTGATGGTCGCTGCCTGGTCTTGGCACGAAGACACCGAGGCAGCTGAAACCCTCAGCCTTCTTCTGAGCCATGGGGCAGACGTAAATGCAGTGGATCGTCAGGGCAAAACAACACTGATCCATCTCTTGGAAGATGACCAGCATGAGGCAGGACATGCGGAGGTTGTACGCTTGTTGCTAACCTATAGTGCAAAGACTGGAGTCGTGGACTCCGATGGGAATACCGCTCTCAGCCTTAGCATCCTTAGAGGACTTGACGACGTGATTACGCTGTTGGAACAACAGGCGCGATAGGATGTTTCCATTATCCATTTTTGGGCAAAATAGCGCGGAGGTGGAGATGTTGGCGGTCTGAAGAATTCGCCAACAGATTTACGACTCATCTCATTTATGGGGTACTATAAAAAACTACAAAACAGTCTTGCCTTCGATTAGACTTCAGTCTAAATCGTGAGGGCATCCAGAAAACTCTTATCGAGGTGAGCTTATGAACTACTCTAGTCGAACCCCCTTCTTGTCTCTGGTTGTTGTTTGCGTGGTGGTGTCCCTTTTGGGATTACCGCAACGAGAAGCAACCTTCTCTTGCGTCCCCAATTACTTTCCCGCGCAAGCCGACAACCAACCTATTGGTCCTGCACATGGCGGAGCCGCGATAGACCGCGCTGGTAATGTCTACATCAGCACCGATTCACCGCGTGGAATTCTTGTTTTTGGGCAGAACGGCAAATACAAACGCTGTTTTGGACCCACCCAAATTCATGGTCTACACCTACAGCGTGAGCGCGATGGCGAATATCTTTATGCCGCCCGCCCCAATTTCCATGAGGTCGTCAAGATAAAGACCGATGGTACGACAGTGTGGACGATGGGATACCCCGAAGCATCCGGTATCTATACCAAAGCTGAAGAGTTCAATCCAACAAACATAGTTGCACTGCCCAATGGCACGATCTTTGTCGCAGATGGATATGGGAAGAACTATATTCACAAATATGATCGTGACCGCAAGTACATCAAGTCTTTTGGTGGTCCCGGTGCATCACCCGCAGAAGAGGGCAAGTTTAACCGCTGTCACGGCTTGGCGGTCGATTTACGTGGACGAAAGCCGTTGCTTGTTGTTTGCAACCGCGAGAGCGGGCGTGTCGAACATTGGGATACAGAGGGCAATTTTGTGAAGGTGCTACAGCGCAACTTACGTATGCCTGCGGCGGCACATGTTGCGGGCGACTACATCGCAGTCGCCGAATTGCAGGGGCGTGTCACGATACTTGGCAAGGATAATAGCATTGTAGCCGAACTTGGGGATAACCCCAACACATCACAGCGTGCCAACTACGGACTAGAACCGAAGCAATGGACGGACGGCATCTGCAACTCCCCACATGGAGTTACGTTTGACAAATCGGGTAACGTAATCGTCTCCGAGTGGACTCAGTTTGGACGACTCCACAAGTTCGCGGTAGTGAAAGCTTCAGCCGAAACACCCTAACCCATCGTGCAAAGGCTCCTCTGTCAAATAGGAGCCTTTGCTTTCTAAAAGGGGAAAAACGATGCTCTATATGGTGATTGAACGGTTTAAGCCGGGTGCGGCAGTGGACATCTACCGCCGTGCCAAAACCGAGGGACGACACATTCCCGAAGGTTTGGAGTATGTCTCCAGTTGGGTTGATCTCGATTTCGAGCGGTGTTTTCAACTCATGCAAACGGAGGACCCAACTCTTTTTGAGGTTTGGATACAAAAATGGCAAGACCTTGTTGAGTTTGAGGTGATCCCCGTCCAAACCTCCCAGGAAGCGTTCCAAGCCATCGCGCCTCGCCTTTGAGGTCTCTGCTATCTCTACTTGTATTGCCCACACCAAATAGCTTCCCATGATTGTGTCTCTCGCCAAGACATAGGAGAAAGTTATGCGAAGACAAATCACAACTGTCTACCAACTCAAAATTGTATTGCTCGGAGTGCGCCCACAAATTGTACGGCGCGTTCAGGTTCCCGCCGATATGCGACTGGATAACCTACATATGGTCGTTCAGGTAGCAATGGGCTGGACGAACTCACATCTACACTCCTTTTCTTTTGGAAAACGTGCTTTTACCATACCCTTTGAGGAAGGCTATCTGGAGGAGATGGAGATGGAAGACGAGCGTTCTGTGCTTCTTTCCCAATTGCTTACGGAACCGAAGGCACAGTTTGAATACGAGTATGACTTTGGTGATGGCTGGCAACACGTGATCACTCTGGAAAAGATACTTTCGGCTGTTCCAAACACCACCTATCCATTGTGCCTCGATGGAAAACGCGCCTGCCCGCCGGAGGATTGCGGTGGAGTGTGGGGCTATTCGGACTTGCTGAAGGTACTTGCGAATCCCGCTCATCCCGACTACAAAGAGATGAAATCATGGATTGGCAGAAAATTTGATCCAGAACTGTTCGATCTGGAGAAGGTCAACCGATCTTTGCGACGCTTGCCTGTTTGAGGCTATCTCTCCTCCCGATCAGGAGAACTACGCCCCCTTGCGTCCTCAAGCGGGACAAAGTTCAAGCGCAAAATGGGCATCGCCACCCCAGTAGCCCAAGAGTTGGAATCCGTAGCGGAGATAGAAGCCTATTGCCGATTCCCAAGTCTCGGTAGTCTCTAGGACAAGCCTCTTGTAACCTTGCCTTACAGCCTCTTTCACCAAACAATCCATGACAGCGGTTCCGATCCCTGCACCTCGTCGCCCTTTTACAACGGTCATACGGACTATCCTGGCACTCTCTGGCGTCTCCGGCAGAAAGCCTCCAGTTCCTATAACTTTGCCCTCTTCCAGTGCCACCACAAAAACGCCCTCGCGAAATGTCTCTTTGATCGCAAGAATATCGGGGTTCAGGGTGCGATCCAGAGTTCCCCAACGCTCCTCAAGGTATGCCCATAGAAGCGATTGCACCTCTTCCTGCCACTCTTCCCGAAACGGAACGACGCTGATACTCAATTTTTGGTACTCGCCTCCCTCAAATCAAGAAAACCACTGAGATTCTCGCGCAGAAATACCGATCAAAAAGAATAGGATATTCTCCAAGGAGTCTTAATTTCATGGCGGTTGCGTCGAACGCTTCTCTTCCCCTGCCGGGGATTTCAAAGGCTCGCATCGCTCGTATGAGCGATATGGTGTTAGCAATACTGCTCATCACCATCATCGCCATGCTGATCGTGCCTCTGCCAAGCTGGCTCCTCGATACCCTGTTGGTGGTCAATATCGCCAGTTCCACCACCATTCTACTGGTCTCCATCTACAACACCGAACCGCTTCAACTGAGCATCTTTCCCTCATTGCTCTTGATCATGACGCTTTATAGGCTCTCCCTAAATGTGGCGGCAACCAAGCTGATCTTGGGGCAAGGACATGCAGGAGCAATAATCGAAGCCTTTGGGCAATTCGTTATTGGTGGCTCCTATATTGTCGGGATCATAGCCTTCCTCATCCTCATTGTGGTGCAGTTCATCGTCATTACAAAAGGTGCGGAGCGGGTCGCAGAGGTCGCCGCAAGGTTCACATTGGATGCTATGCCCGGTAAGCAGATGGCGATTGATGCCGATCTTAACGCGGGGCTTATTAATGAAGAGCAAGCGCGGGATCGGCGCAGAAATATCGAACGTCAAGCCGATTTCTACGGCTCTATGGATGGTGCGGGAAAGTTTGTGCGTGGAGACACCATTGCCGCCATTCTTATCACCATCATCAACATCCTCGGTGGGTTCGCGCTCGGTGTGGCGCGGGGAGAAGACCTCAGCCTTGCTCTCCAAAAATACACGCTCTTAACGATTGGTGAAGGGCTTGTCAGTCAGATTCCTGCCCTTCTTATCTCCACCTCGACAGGTATCATCGTCACACGTGGAGCCTCGGTCAAGCCACTCGGTCAAGAGTTCATTTCCCAGATATTCTTCAATCCGCGTCCGCTCAACGTTGTGGCGGGAATGCTTACCGTTATCGCCCTTCTGCCTGGCTTTCCAAAAATCCAACTGCTCGGTGTCGCGTTTCTGTTGGCAGGAGGAGCCTATCTTCTCAACCAAAAAGAGAAGCAGGAGAAAGCAGACGCCACCAAAGTTGCCCAACAAGAAGAACAACAGCGTACTGCGCCTCCAGAAGCCACTCCCGAAAACGTCATGTCCCTACTCAGTATTGAACGAATAGAGCTAGAACTTGGAAGCAACCTCGTTCCATTGGCACTGCCGGAAGAAGGAGGCGACTTGGCGGATAGAGTGGGGAATGTGCGCAAAGCGATTGCGTTGGAGATGGGAGTCATTCTGCCGACGGTACGGATTCGGGACAATCTGCAACTACGCGCCAATAACTACCAAATTAAGATAAAAGGTGCTGTCGTCGCAGGGCATAGCCTAATGATGAATAGCGTGCTAGCACTCGATTCGGGATTGGCATATACCAAGCTAGACGGCATTGAGACCATTGAACCAGCACACGGAACCCCTGCCGTCTGGGTGGATCGTGCCATGAAAGAGCGTGCAGAGCGGGTCGGCTACATTACGGTAGACCCTGGCACGGTCTTGGTAACGCATCTCACAGAGGTGATCAAGTCTCATGCCTCAGAATTGCTCACCCGCCAAGAGACTCAGAAACTAATCGAGAACGTCAAGCAGACGAATGATGCCGTTGTTGGTGAGTTGATACCCGCACAACTCTCACTGGGAGAGGTGCAGAAGATATTGCAGAACCTGTTGCATGAGCGCGTGGGCATTCGCGATCTCACCACTATTCTGGAGACGCTCGCCGACTATGCGCCTCGTACCAAAGACCTCGATCAGCTCTCGGAGTTTGCACGCGCGGCGCTTGCACGCCAAATCTGCAAACAGTATCAAGACGAAGATGGAGTGATGCGCGTCATCACGCTCGCACCTTCGATAGAGCAGCAGTTGCGAGAGGCGGTACACCCCACCCCGAATGGCAATATGCTCGCCATCGATCCTCCTTTGGCACAGGCACTTTTACGGGGTTTGAATACACAACTAGAGCAAGCAAGCACACAGGGCTACAATCCTGCCTTGCTCTGTTCGGGGCAGATTCGATTGCCCCTCAAGCGATTGGTGGAGCGTTCCCTGCCCACGCTCCCCATCATCGCCTACACCGAGATTGTGCCAAAACTGGAAGTCGAAGCCATTGGGAATGTAGAGATAGAGATGAGCCTCAGCGCGTAGAGGATTTTTCCTCTGAGCTAGAGGCTCCCTCTTTTATCTTTAGCTTATCGATAACCTTTTCCACCCCTCGAATCTGGTTCACGGCGCGTAGAATACGCTTTCGTTCGGCTTCATCTCGTACCGTTCCCTCTAAGTTCACGGTCGAGCCTTCGGTCTGAACCTGAAAGCCGCTCATATCCACGCCCTTCCAAACCGTCAGCACCCCGTTCACTTTTCCGGCAAGCTCAGCGTTCTTTAGGGCAGTTCCTGCGGTGACCGCTAGCTTCTGGGCATCTTCCGTCAACCCCTTCTTGTCCTTATCATTACAACCCCACAAGAGAAAACAGAGGGGTAGTAGCAAGCATAATCCGCGTATTCGCATCTTCTATAGACCTCCTGAGTCGTTAGGGGTTTCGCGCACCCCGCTTTCCATTACGTTGCGTAGGCGGCGGAACCGCAGAAGAGGCTCCGTTCGCGTTCTCGTTTGCGCTAGCGGGAACCCCGACGCTCTCTTTTTTCTGGTTCGTATCAGTCTCTGCCGATTTGAGAGGCAGTTGCTTCAATATCGTCTGAATAGCGACCTCAAGCTGATGATCTTTGCCCGCGACCACCTCTTCAGGCTCATTCTCGACAAGAATATCGGGCGGGACGCCCAGGTTCTCCATATTCTTGCCGTCTAGGGTGTACCAACCCCACGAGGGCAAACGGAAGGTGGTTCCATCGACAAGGGTTCCTTCCATCGTTCCAATGACATAGCCCGGCGTCGGCACTCCCACTATCTTGCCAAGCCCCAAAGAGCGGAAGCCCGCAGGGAATATCTCGGCATCACTATAGGATTCTTCATCTATCAGCAGAACGATAGGCTTCGTCCAAGCAAACTCTGGCTGCGTTTGGCGTAGCCCGTCGCGGGGTTGTGTGAACCCGTAGACTTTGCGAGAGAGGATATTCAGAATATCATCGTGGGTATTGCCGCCTCCATTGCCTCGAATATCCAGAACCAAACCCTCTTTTGCCACCATTGTAGGCTCGCTGATCTCACGCACAAAGCGCATGAGAGAGGGCTGATCCATTCCGTGAATGTGCAGATAGCCGAGTCGTCCTTCCGAAAACCTATCGACTCGTTGGCGATTGCGCTTCACTCGCGCCTCGTACTCCAGACGGCTCCACTCTCCTCCAGAAATGGGCTTCAATTTGAGGATACGAGAACCCTCCTTCACAGGTTTCGTATTTACTGCCACCTCCATGCTCTTCCCTGCCTTGTCTTGCAGGAGTGTGTAGAAGTCTTCCGTCAGGTTCGCCTCTTTGCCGTCAACGCTCAGGATATACTCTCCGGGACTTATGCGCGTCTTGAGCTTGTCTGTGGGTCCCTTGGGCATCACAGCTGTCACCTTCAAGCCGGGTCCCGCATAGTTATCATCAAAAGTGATGCCCAGTGTGGCGGTTTTGGGTCCCCTCATATTGCTAGAGGGTGATACCTCAGAGTGAGAGGAATTGACCTCTCCCACCATCATGCTGAGGAGATTTCCAAACTCTTCGGAGGTTCCCACGCCCGCCATATAAGGCTCGTACTTATCTCGCAGGCTTTTCCAATCGACCCCATGCATCTTTGCATCGTAGAAAAATGTTCCGAAGCGACGATAAAACTCGTTGAATGCCTGCCGGTAAAGGATACGACGATCAAAGAGAATCTGCGCATTGAATGCGGTGGTAGCAGGAACGCCTCCCAAGATTCCCAAGGAGCGAATCGTCCCTCCTAGCCCCCGATAGTATATCTTCGAGCCGTCTGCCAATATCCGCAGTCCGGAGCCGAATTCGATTCCGGGTGTCAACTGCTGAACAAAGCCGGGTCTGATCGAGATCGACCAAAAGCTGCCGTTGATTTGAGCAATAATCCGCTGACTATCTGGCGTTATGACATAGTCTGAGACATTGCCAATAGGAGGCATGGCAGGTGTCGCACGGAGATGAATATCGTCAAAGTCGATGCGAACGTCTTTCCCGTGATCTGGCTTGGGTTTGGGTTTGCCATTCTCATCCTTCTCGTCCTCATCCTCCTCGCCTTCCAGTGGAATCTGATAGGCGATGAGGGTTCCGCTTCGAGCAGAAAGGAAGAGAAGCCTGTGCCCATCTTTGGTAAACGCGGGATCAGCGTTGATTCCAGAGGGGAAGCGAGTCACATTGAGTTCGGGTCCTCCCACGGCAGGAACCACAAAAATATCTCTCCCAGAGTATCGATCCATGCGCGAGAAAGCGACCCATCGACTGTCTGGGGACCAAGCATGAGAGGTGATTCCTACCCCGTAGTTGTTGGTTCCGTTACCAGAGATAAGCCGACGCACTACCCCCCCGCTACTAGCAACAATATAGAGCCCAGGTTCACTTCCCGCCTTCGCAAAGGTGATCCACTTGCCATCGGGAGACCAAGAGGGGCTACTCTCCAAGACGGCATCATTGGTGAGGCGAACGATCTGCTTTGTGGCAATATCCAAAGTATAGACATCAGGCTGGTTGCCCCTGTCGGAGGTGAAAACCAACCTTTTACCATCGGGAGACCAGTTAAAATCGCTATCGTTTGCGGGGTCATCGGTCAGGCGTTTCGCATCCCCTCCGGCACTGGGAACCGTCCAAATTTCGCCACGCAACCCGAAGCCAATGGTTTTGCCGTCGAGGGCAGGCTCTAACTCTGTGATTCCAGAGGTGAGGGTTTGGCTCTCTTGGTTGTTCACTTTATCATCGGAGGGAGCCAGTATATTGACTTTTTGTGCGTTGGTTCCATCGGGCTTTACCGTGTAGAGGTCCCCGTTCCAGAGATAGGTGATGAGAGAGCCATTGCGGGCAATACTAGGAAAACGTACTGCATCGGTGGTGTAGTGAGTCACGGAGATTGGGTTCTTGCCATCCATCGGAACGCGCCAAATGTTTGGTGTGTTCACGTTGCCGTAGATCATGGTCTGAAAGATGCTCTTACCATCTGCGGCAAAGAGGGGCCAAAACTGCTGTGTGTTCGTTTTAATGAGTGAGTGCGCTTTGCCAGTGGTGAGATCGGTGAGGACGGTTTGCGCCGCCACAGTCCCGCGATACCATGCCCGCCACCACGGTTGCCCGGAGCGGGAATAGGCAATGGTTTTGCCGTCGGGAGACCAGTTTCCAAACCGAATCGCTTGCTCGTCGTTCGTCAAACGCTTGACGGCGTGGGTCTTGAGGTCGATACTGTAAAGAGAGAAGGCATGGGTATCTCGAACAGAGTAAAAGAGAAGCTTGGTTCCATCGGGAGACCAGTCGTTGACCCAGTCGGCGGCACTGTGGAAGGTGACCTGACGGGCATTTCCACCCGTGGAGGGGATCAGGAAAATGTCCATGTTGCCATACCGGAGGCTAGAGAAGGCGATCCACTTGCCATCGGGAGACCATCTCGCGAATGCGTCCACTGCCTCGTGAACGGTGAGGCGTGTGGCAGCCCCCCCTCCTGCATCCACCCTCCAGAGGTCCCCCAGAGAGGTGAAGCAGAGGGTCTTTCCATCGGGTGAGAGGGAGGGCCAACTCATACCCCGCACGGGTCTCTCTTCTGAGGGAGCGAGGAGGTCTGTTTTATTTTGAGCATGGCTCGGCGGTGCTAGTGCTAATAGCCCGATAACCATCACTCCCAAGCATCTAAATAGGGAACACCCTTTACTCTTCAAAGCCATTCTCCTTAACTACTGTGGTTCCTTGTTGGAGGGATAAAGTGGTAGTTCGGGAAAGAGGGGGCAGATTCCTACTTGAACGCGATTTGCGAGCAATGAGAGAGGAAAGAGGGGGCGTTATTCTGTGTCGCCGTTCTCTTTGGTGTGCTTTTGGGTTTCTCTGAATTTCTTTCCTTTGTCAGAAATCAATGGGGCAGAGGAGTGGGAGGGGATCGCGTCGGGAGTTTTTTTAAGAGTACTGATGAAACGGCATATCTCGCTAGGGGAGGGGTTACCACGTTGCACCCACACCACCTTGCCATTCATATCGATCACGTATACGGTGCGCTTCACTATCCCAAAGAGTGCTCGACAGCCATAACGGTTGGCAATATCGCCGTTCGTGTCTACCAGAAGTGGGAAAGGAAGGCGGTTTTTCGAGGCAAAGCCGCTATGTTGTTCTTTGCCTGCTGGATTCACCCCATAGACAACGGCGTTTTCAGATTGCAGAGTGTCCCAGTTGTCTCGAAACGCGCACAGTTGGGCAGTGCAGAGGGGCGTGCCATCTCCGGGATAGAAGACAAGGACAACCCGTTTTTGCCGTTTCAGGTCGGAGAGTCGCACAGTGCTACCATCGCTCGTCGTTGCTGTAAAGTCAGGAGCGGTTTGCCCCACGGCAAGAAGGTCAGAACGGCTTTGCATACTGTTCCAAAGCGAGGCTCCCAAAAGGGTTGCGCTCAGCAACAGCAGTAAGGCGATGCTTCCCACCATCCGCACGCCTTTTCGGGGGCTTCTCATGCCCCCTCCAAAAACGCTTTTGCACGTTTGCGTAGCCCCGCCATAGCGGTTTGCATCTCCCCAACGGCTTGCCCATAACCTGCCACTGTCGGATTCGGCGCACGCAGGTAGGAGAGGGTGATCTCTTCGGCTTGTATGAAAGGAGCGCACAGTTCCGCGACACAGGGCGCAATAGATTGGGGAATCTCGATGATCCCATTGGCGTCGGCGTGTAGGAGATCGCCCGGATGCACCCGTAGCCCTCCGACCATGACCGGGATGGAAATATCAACTATCTGCGGGTAGCCGTGCGACACTACGATGGAGGAAGCCCAACAGGGCAAGCCCAATCGTCGTACCTGCTCTATATCCCGCCCTGCCCCACTGGTGATCAGCCCAACAAACCCAAATGCTTGGAAGGTGGTCGCCATGACTTCGCCATACGTTGCCGCACGGGTAGGTTCGTCCAAATCTTGAAAAACAGCGAAATACGGACCCGAAACTTGTAGTGCCTGCTCTATCATCTTCGGCATATCCCCGTAGGAGGAGCCTGCCTCCGAGGGATAGCCCGCTCGGAAGGTTGCGGTGACGGCATAACCGACCGCAGGGGGTAGTTCGGGATATATTGCCTCAAGGGTATTGTTGGCATATCCCGCCACCTGAGAGCGGATACCGAAGAGTTCGATGACGTTTGCTACTGTTGGTGAGTCCACTTTAGCCAATAGGGCAAAGTGTTCTTGGGTCAGCATGAATTTGCTCCTTGCAGAGAGGGCTTGCGCCTATATCGTCGGTGATACCGCGTAAGCTCTGGCACCTCTCCTATTTGAATGCCCGAATTACTCTCTAGGCAGATACTTCGCATGCTGTGTCTCCTTGCGTAGGGACAAATAACCTAGCACGATCTCCGCTGGCGAGTTCGATCCACGTCTTAAAATAGGCATCCTGTTAGAGTATACTCTATTCCGATACCCGCTGAGAAATCCGACCTCATCGAGAGAGTTAGGCAATGATACAGACACTCAAAAACGGACAGATTATTATCCTCAATGGGGCACCTCGCTCAGGAAAGTCGAGCATTGTCACCGAGATCCAAGCAACCTTTGATGGCTTCTGGATGAACTTGGGAGTAGATCAGTTCATGCGGTGTACCCCCGAACGCTATCTGCCTGGCATCGGTTTGCGCCCTGGGGGAGAACGCCAAGAACTGGAACCCTTCATTCCCGTCCTTTATCGTGCCCTCTACGACTCCATCGCGGCGCACAGCCGATTAGGGTTGAATGTTGTGGTTGATGTAGGACACCATGATGCCTATTCAATCCCCCAAGGAATTCTTTACGACAGCGCCCGAAGGTTAGCGGGATTGCCGGTGTTATTCGTAGGCGTCCGCTGTTCTCTTGAGATCATTCTTGATCGCAGAAAGAGTAGCGGTTATAATGCAGATGATTCGGCGAACTCCCCAGTTCTGTTATGGCAGCGCGAAGTGCATATCCCCGGCATTTATGATCTGGAAGTAGATACCTCGCTTCTGAGCCCGCGTGCCTGTGCGGAGGTGATCCGACAACACCTCAAAAAGGAACCGTCTCCCTCAGCGTTCCAGCGACTTGCTGCGCTTTAGTCCTCACAATTGGAGTAACGTTTCACGTTGGCGAGGGATGTGCAAGAATAGCCACTCTATTCTGACGGATTGTCGGTCTCTAGTTGACATCAGAATCGCGAAACACCTCTCATTAAATACACCTTTCCCCTTTCCCCTTTCCCCACACTATCCACAGTAACACGATTGAGTTTTGGGGTGAGACGGACAAAGCGAACATTATTACTTGAGGAGAAGAAAGATGCTTGAGGCTTACTTAGAGCTTTTGGAAGAGGGCTATTTCGAAGTGAAGTTTGCGTTTGAGGGGTTGGCAGATGAGAACGTCTGGAAACGACCGGCAGAGGGGCTTCTCTCTGTGGGAGAACTCGCGGGGCACATCGCCTATTGGGAGGCAATAAAGCTAGCGGGCGAAGGTGGGAAACCGGCACCTGATCTGGCGAAGTGTAAGGTGAGTAGCCCGTTAATTGACCACCGGTTCCGCTATTACTCAACGACGGTAGCCACTCCACCTTCAGAGGAACACCTTGCGATGACGGCGGAACAGGTCTGCAACGAACTATTGCGGGTACATAACGAGGCAGTTGCGTATTTCAAAGCACTGAACCCCGATTTGGAGAGTTGTCCGCCGGGGTGGGAGCTAGGTAACGATTATCGTTTCTTCTTGAAGTATGCGGTGTTTCATGTCGCTTACCACACGGGGCAAATGTATTCGGCACGGCACTTTTTGGGGGAGGAAGCACCGGACAATTAAGGTTTTTGTGATTGGCGAAGAGGGGAGACACCCCTTGCATTCCGTTCCAAAACAAAAGCAGGAATCTCCTACCACTATGCCGTAAGAGACATACGGGTGGCGTGCTCACCCGTATGACATCCTAAGCAACTCTGGGGGCAAAATGCTTCGCCTCTTCAATGGAAACAGATGAAACCTATAGAATATATTGCCGTGATAGGCGCAGGATTGATGGGACATGGCATCGCACAGGAATTTGCCATCGCGGGCTTTTCCGTTTGCCTCTACGACGTCAAAGAGGAGACACTTCAACAGGCGACGCAACGCATACAGGGCAATCTGAAACTGCTCTCCGCACAGGGACTGATTCCGGAGGCGGTCATAGAACCGGCAATCTCCCACGTGCGAACCAGCACAAACTTGGAAGAGGCGGTACACAATGCGGACTATGTGGTGGAGGCAGTCACGGAAGACCTGCCTTTGAAGTTGAGGCTCTTTGCAGAATTAGATCGCCTCTGTCCAGAACACACCATTCTGGCAAGCAATACCTCAACCTTTATGCCTAGTCTCCTCGCCGATGCCACACAACGACCAGATCGTGTTCTCGTCGCTCACTACTTTAACCCTCCCTATCTATTGCCACTCGTGGAAGTGGTGTCTTGTCCACAGACCTCCCCCGAAACCAAAGAGACCACCCTCAACCTCTTGCGCCAGATAGGTAAACACCCTGTGGAGATACATAAGGAGTGCCCCGGTTTCGTCGCCAACCGCCTACAAACGGCTCTCGTCCGCGAAGCGTTCGCCATTGTCCAAGAGGGAATTGCCAGCCCACAAGAGTTGGATGCCGTGGTGCGTAACGGTTTTGGGAGACGCTTGGCGATTGCCGGTCCTTTTGAGATTGGGGAAGCGGCAGGTTGGGATCTTTGGCGGGCTGTTGCCGAGCAGATTCTGCCCACACTTTCCAACAACAGGGAGATACCTGAAGCTCTCGAAAAGCTAGTCGAGACAGGTGCAGTGGGAATAAAGAGCGGTCAGGGGTTTTATACTTGGGGAAGCGAAGAAACCTTGTCCTTTCGCCAACGCATGGCACATGGGCTTTTGGAGATGTCGGGTTGGGGAAAAAAGTCTGAGTGAGAGAATGTACTTCGGAGCAAAAACCCTCTCTGCATTCGCTTCTAGCTTCCTGTAGCAAGCGCGAGCCTCCGCCTAGTTCCCCCTTTTACTGCCTACCAACACCATCTTGCACGCAAATAATTCCCGACGCGGTGCGGATCAAAAGGCGGTCTCCTACAAGCGCGGGGGTAGCCATGCACATATCATCGTCACCCAGTCGATTGATTTGACGTAAAGCGAACTTATCGCCTGCACGTAGTACATAACAGTCACCGTCTTCATTCAGGCAGAAAATGTTCTCTCCCGCTGCCCATGGTGAGGACGTAAACCCTGCCCCCGGCGATAACCTCTCTCGGTCATAAAGCATTTTGCCTGTCTTTGAATCGAAGCAACTCACGAGACCACGATCATAAAGCACATAGACGCGCCCATCGTAGAACAGCGGCGACGGGTTGTAGGGACCGGCTGTTGAGTTTGACCATGCAATGAAATCGTTGCTGGTCTCTCCGGGCTTGAGCGTTATGTCGCCGCTCGCGCCAGGGCGAATGGCGTAGAGTGGACGCAATCTGTCGCCAACATAACCGGAGCTTACGAAAAGCATTCCTGCTCCTGCAACGGGAGTTGGAATGGCGATAGACGACATGCCACGAAGCGACCAGAGCAGTTTTCCATTGAGATCGTAGCTACGAACCGCGCGCGTGCCAGATGTAACGAGTTCCATTCGATTTTTGTTGTTCCAAATGAACGGAGTAGCCCAGTTGCTCTTTTCGTCGCGCTCCACACGCCAAACCTCTTTGCCCGTCTTCGCATCGAGCGAGAGTAGCTCTGAGCGGTCTTCGTTGTCGTTCACAATATACAACCTGCCCTTATGCAAAACAGGCGAAGCCGCGTAGCCCCAGCCAAAACGCGTAGCGCGTGGGTCTAGTTTTTTTGACCAGACCTCTTTGCCGTCCAGTGAGAGCGCGAACACGCCTAAACCGCCAAACAGAGCATACACCAGTTTGCCATCGGTGACGGGCGTTTCTGCGCCATAACTGTTCTTGAGATGGACAGAGGTTTGTGGCACGCCACTATGTACTGTCCGCTCCCACAGAGTTTTGCCCGTGATGAGATCGAGGCAAAACACTTTCGACTCGTGCAGGGACTTGGGTTCGGGGCGCTCTCCGCCAAAATACAACCCCTTTTTGGGCTTCTCGTTCTCTACAGAGTTCACCACCGCCGTGACAAACACTTTTTTACCCCACACGATAGGCGATGACCAACTGCGCCCCGGAAGGTCGGTCTTCCAGGCGATGTTTTCACTGGGAGACCACTTGCTCGGAAATTTGGTGTGTGTGCTAACCCCTGCGGCGTTGGGACCACGGAACTGAGACCAGTTCTCCTCAGAATGCGCCTTTACTGTTATGGACAGAACCAGTAACAGAGCTATAGTCCGGAATGCGTGTTTCTGCATAGCAACCCTCCGTATTCGATTGTGCATGAGCGACCTTCTCAGCAACACAGCTGGATCACCCCTCACCCAAAGAGCATGATCGTTGTAGAGGCAGTAGAGTATCTTTCACTCCACTTTTTAGGAGAGCAGAGCGGTCTGAACTGTCGCCGCCGCGTCTACTGGTCCGATAAGGCGGTTGTTCAGCCCCTGATACGTGTAGCTCAGTTGGAAAGGGTTCAGCCCCATGAGGTGGAGGATGGTCGCCTGTAGATCACGAATACTCACCGCATCCTTGACAATTCTGTTGCCAAATTCGTCGGTTTCACCAAAGATCATACCCGGTTTAATCCCTCCTCCTGCCATCCAAATGCTGAAGCAGTGGGGGTGGTGATCGCGCCCAAGATACTTTGAACCTCCCCGTGCCTCATTCATGGGAGTACGCCCAAACTCTCCGCCCCAAACGACCAAAGTGTCCTCTAAAAGCCCACGCTGTTTTAGGTCAAGAATGAGCGCGGCAGACGCTTTATCCACGTCTCTGCATTTTTGCGGAAAGGCGGTGACAAGATCATCCCCCGGACCAGTGCCGTGAATATCCCAGCCCCAATCGTAGAGTTGCACATAGCGTACCCCTTGCTCCACCAAACGGCGGGCAAGCAGGCAGTTGTTTGCAAAGGTTGCCGCACCGGGTTTTGCCCCATAGAGGTCTTGAATGTGCTGTGGCTCTTTCGCAATATCCATCACTTGAGGCACAGTCATCTGCATGCGGTAGGCAAGTTCATACTGCGCGATCCGCGTGACAGTTTCGGGATCGCCTAGCTGTTTTACCTCTAGTTCGTTCAGTTTCGCGAGGGCGTCGAGGCTACGGCGTCGAGAGGCACGATCCATGCCGTTGGGGTCGGACAAGTAGAGAATAGGCTCCCCTGCAGAACGGCATTGCACCCCCTGGTAGATCGAGGGCAGAAACCCACTATTCCACAGGCTTTTCCCTCCAGTGGGATCGGTTCCTCCTGAAAGGAGTACCACAAAGCCTGGAAGGTCTTGGTTGAGGGAGCCAAGCCCATAGGTGAGCCACGATCCCATTGAGGCGTATCCGGGTTGCGCATTCCCTGTGTAGAGAAACATCTCGGCAGGCGCGTGATTGAACTGATCGGTATGCATAGAGCGAACAATGGCAATATCGTCCACAATACTACCAATATTGGGCAAAGTCTCGGATATCCAAGTCCCGTTTTTCCCAAATTGTTTAAACTTGTGGGGAGTGCCTAGCATGGTAGGAACCCCTTTAATGAAGGCGAAGCGTTCCCCTTTGAGCATCGAATCGGGGCATGGCTTCATGTTCAACTCGGTGAGTTTCGGCTTATAGTCGAACATGTCAAGAGTTGGGGGTGCGCCCGACATGTGCAAATAGATAACTGACTTGGCGCGTGGCTTGAAATGTGGCTTTTTGGGAGCCAACGGGTTGCCCTGTTTCAGTTTCTGTTGTGCAATTCCCTCTTCGGCGAGGAGGGAATTGAGCGCGATGGTGCCCAGACCAAGCCCTGCCTGCCCAAAGAAAGTGCGCCGTGTGATGCTACGTGCTTTTGTGAGTTCCCAGTCCATAATCTCTCCAAACTGTCGTTATTGACGACCATTGATGTTGTTGATAAGCCCTCAAGTTGGGCTGGCTACCAACGGAGCGCACAAGATTGTGAAGCAAGAGTTCCGTGTCTTAATCTAAGGAACTTCCATCAAGCAAGCCACTACCCGAGCGTTTTGCATTCGCCATTAGTCTCTTGATAATTGGGAGCATGTCAACTCTATGGCAGGATATACAGGGGTTCCAGTCCGTTACCACTTCTCGGTCTTCAGAATGCGACCACTAGCAGGGACGAGACGTTGCGCTACCATATCAATTGGAAGGTCTTCCATGGAATAAAGTACTTTCTTCAGATGCTCACCATGCTGATTGAGCCCCCAAAGAAAGAAATCTAGGAACTGCGCGGTATAGAAACTGTCTGCCCTTGGCTGACCGCCAGAAGTCTTCCAGTCGAGCAAGAGGCTATGAGTAGTGGCATCAACAGGCTCGGCGAGAAAGCGCAAAACATTCCACTCTGTTCTCCCAAGGTCTACGTACTGTTGGGTGGGAAACCAACCTATGCCTGGTATCCATGTCTCCACCCAGCTATGTCCGGAACCTCGCACATGGCGAGCCGCGAGTCCGAGTGCGCGACTTAGCGCCACAGCCCCAAACGTCTGGTCAATACAGACCCCTTTCATTGTGCGCATAACTGCATCGGAATCCGGCTCGCCCTCGCGTTTTGCTGACTCCGTAAACTTCACTCGGTTTTGCCATTCCCACACGGCACGCACCTTTTCGGCGGTCGTGTGCGCGTGCATTTGTGCGGCAGTCGCTTTACATAAGGGTGTTGTCGGATCGCAGTCCTCAGACTTTCCAAGGTATTTGCGGTACCTCTCAGGAATGCTGTACGGGGTGTCGGGGAGACTATTGAGGTCTACAAAGTCCGGAATAGCCTTCCAGAATATCGTGAGTTCCACAGGCTTACCGATGTTCTCTGGGAATAGGCGAACCCATCGATTTCCTGCATTGTCGATGCGTTCTTCGTGGCGTGCAACGTTTTCAACAAGGAACCGCGCCTCATGCCACCGGTCACCATCCGGAAAGGGGTAGTCCCAATAGCCTACTTGGCTGTAGGACTGCTTAATATCACGAGGAAAGCGGTTCTTATCCAGCGTAATGTGGGTTGCGCGGAACTTAATTGCAACCTCTTCCCGCAAGCTGTTGAAATTGTCACCAGGCTTCACCACGCCTACAGGGCGCCTATCCCAGTCTGCAAATACATCGCGCGAAGATTTATAGTCGTGTATCGCCGTGAGGGCACTAACATATTCCTCCAGGCTACTCCGGCATCTGTAGGTTCTGTAGTTATAGGATGCAGCTTTTACCGAGCCTTTTAGATCACCGCGAGCACGCCGCCCAAAAGAGATCGCGCGTACCTCTTCTTCCTTCAGCAGACGAATATTGAGTGCCTCCGCCTCAAGAAAGCAACGCTCTAATCGCAGCCAGTCCTTGCCGTGTGCCTGCCAGCCGGATGCTATAAGAGAATCAAATCGCTGACGAGAAGACTCCTGAGCACCGAGAGAAACATGGGTTCCCGCTAGTGCCAAAAGCATGCACACGATAGGTTTACACATGCCCGAATAAGTGAATATCGATTTCAACGTATGCATGGCTTCTCCAATCAAGTTTTTAATGATGAGGTAATTCTCAAAAGCCGCAGAAGTAAGAGTAAATCTCCTATTTGACCTGCCATGTTAGCAACTTTGGTAGAGGTCAGCAAGTGGCATCTAGCCAATCGTCAAAACAGAGTCTAGGTTCAAGAGGACATTTGCAACCACCGTCCATGCGGCTTGTTCTGCTACGTCCATTCCCGCAGGCAGGTCTCCCAAAGGTTGCGTTGCCATCGTTTTTGCGGCAGGTGCATTTTTGCGAAAGTGTTCTAACTCTTGGTTATAGAGTTCGGTGAGCGTCTGTACCTGTGTCTCGGTGGCAGGTTTGCACTGCACCAGGAGGAGAGCAAATCGCATCCGCTCCTGTAGTGAGTTACCACCCTCTTTTGCAATACGCCGCCCCAACGCCTGCGCCAACTCCAAGTAAACAGGATCGTTGAGTGTAATGAGAGCCTGAAGCGGGGTGTTCGTTGGGATACGGCGCAGAGTGCAAGTCTCTCGACTTGGTGCATCGAAGGTCGCCATGCTTGGGTAAGGAACGGTGCGCCTCCAGAAAGTGTAGAGTCCCCGCCGGTAGCGATCCTCACCCACACTCGTAGACCATGTGCGCTCTCCATTGAAAGCGGCTCTCCAAAGTCCGTCGGGTTGTGGGGGAAAAACAGACGGTCCTCCCAATTTGTGGCTCAACATTCCGCTGAGGAGGAGTGCCTGATCACGCACCCCTTCGGCGTCTAAGCGACGACGTGGATACCGAGAGAGTAGGCGGTCTCTGGGGTCTTTTTCTAGGTGAGAGGGTAGGGTTCGCGCGGACTGACGGTAGGTTGCGGAGGTGACAAGGGTTTTCAGGATGTTCTTGACGTTCCATCCCCCCTCCATAAACTCCAACGCAAGCCAGTCTAGGAGTTCCAGATGCGAGGGAAGGGAACCCTGCTGACCAAAATCCTCCTCCGTCTCCACAATCCCTCTGCCGAAAAGGGTTGCCCAAAAGCGATTGACTGCTACTCGTGCAGTGAGAGGGTTCTCTCGATTGGTCAACCACAGAGCGACACCCAAGCGATTTTTGGGGGCATCGGCGGGGAGAGCGGGGAAATAAGTCGGCGTTCCCGCCTGCACCTCCTCGGCTTTACTAAGAAAATTGCCCAAAATGAGAATATGAGATTTGCGCTGTTTGTCGGTGGGCAGCTCCTTCATCACGGGCAGTTTGATGAAGATTTTCTCAATCTCTTTGTTTTTCTTTTCTATTTCCGCTTTGGCTTCGGGCGTATTCTTGCTGGTTAGCTCCGCCACTTCTACCTGAAGAGCCTCTTTCCGCCGTTTTAGGTCTGAGGTCAAGTAGGGGATAGTGGGGCGCTCATCGGGCTGATCGTTGTCTTCCGTCTGGTTGAAGAAGGCGAGGAAGCGATAGAAGTCCTTTTGGGTCACAGGGTCGTATTTGTGGTTGTGGCACTGAGCACACCCCACTGTGACGCCCATCCAAGCCTGCATTGTGACAATGGCACGATCTTTCACTGCGGCGGTTCGGAACTCCTCGCGGTCGGTTCCCCCCTCTGTATTCGTCATGGTGTTGCGGTGGAAGGTGGTCGCTGCGAGTTGCTCTTGGGTTGGATTGGGCAGTAGATCACCCGCGAGTTGTTCGATGGTGAAACGGTCGAAGGGCATATTGTTGTTGAAAGCGTTGATGACCCAATCACGGTAGGGCCACAGATTAGGGCGAAGCGGATCGGAGCCATAGCCTGCGGAGTCGGCATAGCGGGCAATATCCATCCACATTCGTGCCCACTTTTCGCCATATTGAGGTGATGCAAGCAGGCGATCCACTAGTTTTTCGTAGGCGTTGGGCGATGTGTCACTCGCAAAGGTCTGCACCTCTTGGGGAGTCGGCGGCAGCCCCGTGAGGTCTAGGGAGACGCGCCGCACCAATGTGTACTTGTCGGCTGTAGGGTTCGGTGTCAGACCGATTTGCTCTAGTTTTGCAAAGACAAAGTTGTCTATGGGGTTCTTGATTTGCCGTTGGTTTGCGGTTTTGGGGAGAGGGACTCGTTGCGGTCTTTGGAAAGCCCAGTGAGGCGCGTATTTGGCTCCCTGTGTAATCCACCGTTTGATTATCTCAACCTCGTCCTGCGTGACCTTTTTGCCCGTATGCGTCGGAGGCATTCTCAGACCATCGTTTCGCAGAATACGGGCTAGGATCGTGCTCTTTTCAGGATGACCGGAAACAACAGCTCTGTGTGCAATGGCTCCATCACGGGTGTCGAGGCGCAGATTCGCCATGCGCTTTTTCTCGTCGGCTCCATGACAAGAAAAGCACTTTTCCGCCAAAATGGGGCGCACCTCTTGAGTATAACTAACGGGTGGTCTCTTGGAGGGTTTCTCTATTCTTTTTTGGGGTGTGGCAAAGGCGGTATGGAACATTACAACGCCGCTAAGAACAAAAGTCCCCAAAAGAAACCGATAGTATGGTGGATGATCCATGAAACTACCCTCTGCTTCCTTGCCCAGAGTGGAAAAGAAAGCTCTACTTTCGCGATAATGAAAATAAAACGCCCGGTAGATTATTCTTCATTCTGTGCTTCGCTACCTCCTTTTCTCATGCTGGTATGCTGACAGCCGCAAAAAGAAGAGATGATCTGCCTACTCTACTCTCTTCTCCATGCCGTAGGATTCAATAAGCGCACGTAGCAGGCTTCCAACCTAGCAAAAACAGCATTTTTTGAAGGAGTTAAGGAAAGGAGAAACACTTCACCGTTTAGGTGAGCATCATTTGTTTGGAAGAGGGTTTGATTCCGAAGCAACGCCCGGCAAGAAGGGGCTAGTGTCCCAACCGTTGTTGGTTGTCTTGCTCAATGATGCCCATACGGCGATCCATGCGTTGGAGGGCAGTATCAAAACTGATGTCGTATTGAGTGGTCGTGTCTTTAAGGTCACGCAGTTGCTCACGCACCATCGCCAATTCATCGCGCAGAGCATGGACTTCACGTTGGAGCCCCTCTCCACCCTGCTGTTGGGAGCGGAGTTGAGCGAGTTCAATCCGAGTGCGATTCCTGTTCTCCAGCAGTTTTACCAGAGCGGAGCCACCTCCAAAAATGAGGAACACGGCAACCAAGCCTATAAGATCGCCACTCGACATCGCAAACGGGGGAACTAAAAATTGCATCTCAGTCATTCTCCATGAGAAATCTGTGGAAGAGAGGAAGAGTTCGCAATACGTTGTGCTTCTAGCGATTGAACGCGCGTCTCAACCCGTTGTAGTGCTGTCTCAAAGCTCAAGTCGTACTGCATACTGGTATCTCGTAGCGACTGTATATCGGCACGCAGAGCCTCTATTTGGGCTTGCAGCTTGAGGTCGCCTTGAGTCTCATGCCGAAGACGCATCTCCAGCAATTTGCGCTTATGGTTTCCCCAAATTAGCGTCAAGGGAATGGAGAGAACAATGAGGGGTAACCCCAAAAACATCAAAATGATGGCAAAAACAGTAGATTCCATAACCTTTATTATTTTCCCATTTGGATTTGGCGAGTCTCAGGTTGCTCGACCTGATTCACGCGACGCTCTACCGCCATCATGCGCTGATCCATTTTTTGGAGCGCAGTGTCGAAGCTGAGGTCATATTGCATACTGGTGTCCCGAAGAGAGCGCATCTCTTCTCGCATTGCCATCAACTCTTGACGTACCCCTGTATCACCATCTTGGCGCAATTGGAGTTGTAGCTCCAACATCTTGCGTTTGTGGGTCGTCCAGATAGCAATCATGGGTATGCCAAGACTTACCATAATAATGGCAACAATTTCGGCAGGCATAGTTCCGTTCCTTTTCTAACAAAGCCGCCTAGCGTCCGAGGTGAATCTCTTGCGAGGCGGGTATCTCCGCTTGATTCGCTCTGCGCTCCATCGATTGCATGCGCTGTTCCATCTTTTGAAGTGCACTATCAAAGCTGAGATCGTACTGCATACTGGTGTCTCGCAAAGCACGAACCTCTTCTCGAAGGGCATTAAGTTCGGGGCGCACTCCCATGTCTTGATCCCCCCTGAGACGCAGTTGTAGCTCCATCATCTTGCGCTTGTGGCTCGTCCAGATAAGGCTAAGTGGAATACCAAAGACGAAGACACATCCCATCAAAGCAACTAAAGTCTCTCCAGGTCCCATGATATTGCTCCTCTATTGTAGCAAACTACGACTTAATCGTGAGGTGTTGCGGTTGACTCTCTTCGATTTGGTTGAGGCGTCTTTCCAAAAAACCGACTCGCTGGTCAATCTTTTGGAGCGCAGTATCAAAGCTGAGGTCGTATTGCATGCTAGTGTCTCGTAGGGCGCGTATCTCCGCGTGCAGGGCATCGAGTGAGGCTTTTAGCTGTGGGTCGTCATTGCTCCTCATCTTCATCTGGGCAATGAGTACAGCTTTACGGCTCTCGCTCAAAATCGCTGTGATGGAGATAGCCATAATCGCCACAACAATAATAAATGCGAATCCCATGTGTATGCCCTCCTCCGCCTTTTTCGCCAAGAGAGGCTAAATCTCCTCTACATACCGAATCACCTCTACCAGATCGAGGTTCCCTGTGTAGAGTGCCTTGCCAATGATCGCGCCGTCCAGATTAGGCATTCTTTCAGACTTCAGGCGTAGGAGCGTATCGATGTCGCCCATAGCCGTCACTCCACCAGAGGCGATAATAGGAATCTCTGGGACGGCTTTTGCCACCGCTTCCAGTGCTTCCGCGTTGATTCCTTGTAACATCCCATCTCGCGCAATATCGGTAAAGATGAACCGTTTCGCTCCAATGCTCGCCATGCGCTTCACAAAGTCGGTTGCCTGCTCTCCGCTCTCCTCTTGCCACCCCTGCACAGCAACGTTTCCATTGCGGGCGTCTACTCCCACTGCGACACTCTCTCCAAAAGTGGTAAAAACCTCTTCTGCAAGTGCGGGGTCGCGGACAACGGCGGTTCCCAAAACAACACGGGCTACCCCCAAGTCCAAGAGTTGGCGCACGATATCAACGGTGCGCACTCCTCCCCCAAACTGAATAGGCAGAGGAACCTCTTTGAGTATGCGCTTAAGGGCTGCCCGGTTGAGTTCACTGGGCTTGCCCTCCTTTGCACCGTCAAGGTCCACAATGTGGAGCCACCTCCCGCCTGCCTCTTGCCAGCGGTGCGCGATGAGGAGAGGGTCTTGTGCATAGGTTGTTACGGCGTCATAACGCCCTTGAAGCAGACGCACACAGCGTCCGTCTTTCATGTCGATGGCGGGGTAGATATTCACGTCTTGTCTGCTGAAACTCCTGTTTTGTGCATTGGGTTTAATATTTCTCAACAATTATGGCACAAAACATGAGAATTTCTCAATTGATACTACCTACTTCCACGAAACAAAGTTTCGGAGAATCTGTAATCCGATGGCTCCACTCTTTTCGGGATGGAATTGGGTGGCGGCGATGTTGTCTCGCTCAATAGCACAACAGAAATCGTATCCGTAGTCGCTGGTCGCAGAGATGAGGGTGGGGTCCTGAGGTTCTGGGTAGTAGGAGTGGACGAAGTAGACGCGTGCGCCCTCTTCCAATCCTTCAAAGAGGCGAGACGAACGTGGAAAGTGAAGGGAGTTCCAACCGATGTGGGGAACCTTGAGGGCAGCCACTTGGGGCTTATCGGCAAAGAAGCGCACAACCTGCCCCGGTAGGATATTTAAGCCCTGTGAGAAGCCCATTTCGGTACTCCCCTCAAAGAGCATCTGGAAACCGAGACAGATACCAAGAAAGGGCTTGTCCTGCGCGATAGACTGCACGACAGCATCGCGTAGCCCACTGCGGTCTAGGTTGGTCATGGCGGCACAGAAGGCTCCCACGCCGGGAAGCACCACTTTGTCTGCCGCCAAGACCTGTGCGGGGTCACTGGTAATGACGGGGTCACCTCCAACGCTCTGCAAGGCTTTTTCAACGCTTCTTAAGTTCGCCATACCGTAATCTACAAGGGCAATCATATTGCTTTTTGGGGTCTCCGTTTCTCGTTGATTATCTTCAGAGTCTATAAAGCATCAACACAGTGTTATAGACTCACAGTATAACCCACAAATCGCCCTTTTTGTCGTTTGATTCGAAGCTTTTTAGAGCCTAGCGGCGGTGTGAAGATCGCTCCTTGAGGGCTTCGATAATAGGACCCGCACGGAGGGGAACCACACGTTTTTCGGGGGTAGAACGGGTTGCTTCCGTCCCCTTTTGCAAGTGCGCGATGTTCGTTGAGATACGCTTCTCGTTCGCTTGAGTCACATCCATTGCCCACCGAAAGGCTTCCATCAAAACCGCCGACAGTAACACGATCAGAATCAGGCGCGTGAGTATGGCACTCTCTCTCCCTATCCAGCCCAATATCCCACGCCCCGGAACAGAGTGAAGTTTTTTTATATCTTGCATGGTTAGACGCTCCCTGTCTATTGATTCGAGATAGTCACCTTGAGCGTCGTTTAGAACTACAAGACTCCCTTCGTGGAAGGAATGCCTTGTACCCTCGGGTCTTTTGCCACCGCAAGAGCGGTTGCTCGCCCAAAGGCTTTGAATGCCGATTCGATAATATGATGGGTATTACTTCCCACATACTGATGCAGATGCACCGTCCAACCCGCGTTTACAGCGACAGCGCGAAAGAACTCTGGAACCATTTCCGTCGTAAAATCGCCCAGTTTTGGAGTAGGGTAGGTCACGTTCGAGACCAGAAACCCGCGCCCGCTAATGTCAATCGCACAGAAGACAAGAGCCTCATCCATAGGAACCGCGATATTGCCGACTCGCGTAATCCCCACTCTGTCCCCCAACGCCTCTGCCAACGCCTTGCCAAGCACGATCCCCACATCCTCCACCGTGTGGTGGTCATCGATGTGCAGATCGCCCGTCACCTCGACCGTCAGATCGATCAGCCCATGTTTCGCGATATGAGTCAGCATATGATCGAAGAAGCCGACTCCTGTCTGAATACTATGTTTACCTGTTCCATCCAGATTCAGTTCTAGCCGAATCTGGGTCTCATTGGTGTTTCGCTCAATGCGTGAAGTACGGCTCATCGCTTAGGCTCCCTTCTCACGGGCAACAACCGCCTCGGCATGGGCATCAAACCCCTCGGCGCGAGCAAATGCGATCAGTGCGTCTGCGGCTCCGCTCAATGCCTTGGGCGTGTAGTAGATGAAGCTTTGCTTCTTCAAAAAAGTATCGACATGAAGCGGTGACGAGAATCGTGCCGTTCCACTCGTCGGAAGGGTGTGACTGGGACCCGCCAAATAGTCTCCCAACGTCTGAGGGGAGTAGTCTCCCATCAGAATTGCCCCCGCGTTCCGAATATACCCCAAAGCTGCAAACGGCTCCCGCACCATCAGAGCGATATGTTCTGGCGCACAGACATTTGCGAGATCATATGCCTGCTCCAGAGATTCGGTAATGAAGACCCCTCCGTTATTCTCCAAAGCCTCTTTCAAAATATCACTGCGAGGCAGGACGAGAAGCTGCTTCTCTATCTCTTGCAAGACTCGCTCTGCAAACTCTGTTGAAGGGGTTATGAGATAGGCAGCGCACTCCACATCGTGTTCTGCTTGCGTCAATAAATCCATTGCCGCAAACAACGGATTCGCACCCGCATCTGCCACCACACAAACCTCACTGGGACCCGCTAGCATGTCAATATCGACCTGCCCATAGAGTAGCTTCTTTGCCACATTCACATAAACGTTGCCGGGACCCACCACTTTGTCCACTTGCGGGATGCTCTCGGTTCCAAATGCGAAGGCGGCAATCGCTTGTGCCCCTCCCACCGTCACGATACGGCTCACTCCCGCCACTTTCGCGGCATAGAGTACGAGAGGAGGAACTTTACCTCCCTCCCGCACAGGCGTCGCCAATATCACTTCGGAAACCCCCGCCACTTTCGCCGGAATCGCTGTCATCAACACCGAACTAGGATAGGCGGCAGTCCCTCCGGGAACATAAATTCCCACACGGGAGAGAGGGTGTACCAACTGTCCTGTAATCTTCTCTGGCTCCGCCTCAAGCCAACTGGTCTTGCGCTGACGTTCATGAAAGGCGCGAATGTTCTCTGCTGCGCGTTGCACCACCGAGCGCATCTCTACAGAGACTTGCGCCTCTGCCGCATCCCACTCCTCTGTAGAGACCTCAAAAGTGGTCATCTCGGCATAGTCGAATCGGCGTGATAACTCTAAGAGTGCCTCATCTCCTCGTTGACGCACACTCTCGATAATATTTTTTACGACAGTCTCCACCTGCGGATTGTCCTGTAACGTGTCGCGTTTCAGTAGTGCGCAGGCGGTGGCATAGCCCTCTTTTGCAACCTCTATCACTCGCAAGAGCGTTGTTCCCTTCTTCGGTGTTTGGGTAGCCCTAATTATACCTGAGTGACCCCTAGCATAACGGCAAAAACAGGGGTTTTTCTCAGGTAGACATTTCTCTGCATTCTCCCCCAAAAGAGAACACAAGCTATACCCGATTGTGTAGCCGTCTGATAGCCTCACCTCCCTCTTCAGGGCAGTAAGCCAGAAACAGGTAATTTTAACTGTTAGGCTTCCTCCTTACACTGTGGAACAAACTCGTTGATGAATCTCTTTTTTGTTTCAAATTGGAAGGTAAGGAGACCGAAAACCATGAAAATGCAGGATGCATTTCGAAAGGGCGGAACACTGTTCACGACCCTCGCGCTCGCTTTTACTCTCACCACAGCTCTCAAAGCGCAGGATATTCAAGTCCAGAACCTCTCTTCAGGAACCACTCTTTCCTATCCGGTAGTCCTCCTTACGGGAGAGGTCTCCCAAAGTGCCATAAATCACCCCTCACTGGTAACTTCTGAACAGATGACATGGGTGGAACGTGCCAAGTGTGATCGCCAATATTCCCTTCGCGTAACCAATCTCTCCTCCAAGCTCCCTTCACGCACCTACCAAACAACCATGTTTCGTGGAGAGTTCAAGGCACTTGTGGAGTTGGTTCCAGGCGCAAATCGGCTACGCTTTGAGGCTGGCAACAAAACCAACGAGATCACCCTCCATTATCAGCGCATCGCTTCCAATCTCAAAGTGCGTTTGGTCTATATTACGGACAAAACGGGCAATACCCGCTACGACTCCCAATTTGAGGCAGACCCACAAGACTATAGCTCCCGTATAGACACCGCAGCTAAACTGATGCAGACTTTCTTGGCAGAACGAATGTATACTCTCGGATATGGACGAAAAACCTTCGGACTAGAACTAGACCCAAAAGGCAAGGTCGTTGTGCACACTATACGCCTCCCCCACACCGCTGCTCACTTGAATCGTTGCAACAAAAATGAACTCTGGACACTCTGCAACGCTGCGGTTCAAAAGCAACTGGGCGGCAAGGACTACAAGAATCTCGTCATCACCGCTTTTTCTCGCTACGACACTGTAAATAAGAGACCCTTGGCGCATACCGCTTTGGGAGGCATGAGTACGGGCGTCATTAGCAATCTAGGAATGTGTAGCTGGCCCCGACATATCGGCGATGTGGCACGCGCTTTTTCCGACACCACTCCCATTTGTGAAGGTAAAGTCTACAACGATAGCTCCTATCGTAATACGCTTTGGGGCTTGGCGGCAACCACCATCGGAGCAGGAATTCACGAATTGGGACATGCTTTTGGTTTGGATCACTCTAGTGATCCCCATTGCATCATGTCACGTGGTTTTGATGCCTTCCATCGCGCCTTTATGGTGGACGATGCTCCTAGTGATCGCAACTGGGTCACCATACATTTCTCTGAAGCAGAGAATGTCACTATCCAATCGGGAGCTGCCCACCTGCTTGCGAGTAACCCTTGGCTAAAAACACAAGAACTGTCGCGCTATGCACGACGCTCTGGAACGGCTTTAGCTTGGTAAAACAGACGCCTATTAGGACAATACTACCACAGAGAACAGAAGTGCTCTCTGTGGTTTTTGTTGGTTCTGTTAAAACGACAAACACCATACTTTAGATATGATACAAATCACAGCAAAGAACCGCCAAAATCTGGCTATAATTAAGAAGTACATTTGAAGACATAAATTTCCCTCAGAAGGTTGCAATGAACGCTCTTATCAGCATAAAATCATTCGTTTCTCTAGGAACTCTGCTCATTTGCCTTCCACTGTCACTTTTGGCACAAGCGAAGGAGCCAAAGATTCCTGTTTCGGCTCTCAAGCGGATACATCGACTTGTGGAACTCACCAACATTGAGAGAATGAAAGAGGGAGTTGCCCCGCTTAAACTACAAGAAAATCTGATTGCGAGTGCCACTTGGATGGTACACGATATGGCAAAGAATAACTATTTCGATCACAAAGACACTCTAGGACGCCTTGCCGGGCAACGAGCCACTGCAAATGGGTATGAACGCTATCGAGGTGTCGGAGAAAACTTGGCAGCAGGGCAGTTTTCTCCCAAAGAGGTCGTTAAGGCATGGCTTCAAAGCCCCGGACATAAAGCAAACCTTCTCTCCCCCTACTTCCGTGAGGTAGGTGTGGGGTATGCCTCTGCATCGGGAAGCACCTACGAAACCTACTGGGCACAAGACTTCGGAGTGCGCCGAGAAATTTGCCCTCTTATCATTAACCTTGAGGCAATGACAACCGAAAACTCCAAAGTCCAACTCTATGTACATGGCTCACAGTGGGGAGCCTCCGAGATGCGATTTAGCAACGATGGGACAAACTGGACGGCATGGGAATCCTATCACGCCGAAAAAGAGTGGATACTTGAACCCCAAGAGGGCGAAAAAACCGTCTATGCCGAGATCAGAAACTCAGATGGCGATGTGCTTAAATCAGAAGATACGATTCATCTTGAAATAAAAAAAGAGAGTCGGGTTGTCGAACGCAAGTCCAAGAACACTCCCTGAAACACCCCTTTTCGCTCTAATTCCTCCCTATTCACACCTCTCGATACTTGTCTGCTATTTTGAGTCCTGTTTTGGTAGACAGATGGTTAAAAGACGACTCTGAGTAGACATATAGGGGGGTAGCAAAAACCTTCAAAAGAATCCTGAAAACTGGCTTGCGGAATCGAAATTTACTTTGCTATAATTAGCGGGTTCTGACGATTCCCACCATACATATAGTTCGCGATAGACCGCGTTCCTACCAATGTAGTTGAGTAGAGGACCACCGTACAGAACCGCCTGCCCACTTTTCAGGGCGTTTGTGGGCGCAAGAAGGAACGGGAGAGAACGGTGATTGGTCAGCTTGAGTTTGGAGAGGAGGATAAGAAGGACGCGCTTCGGCGTGTCTGGAATCTTTGTCTGACTCTGCTGGAGACCAAAGTCCCTGTTGTCACCTTCCAATCGTTCATTCGCCCCATTCAGCCCCTCCAGTATGAACAGGACAACATCACGCTTGGCGTGGCGAGTGCCTATGCACGTGACTGGCTCCAAAGAAATGCCACCAATGCTATTCGCAGTGCGCTCGAGTTTCACCTAGATACTGTAGGGTTACAAGTTGTCTTTATTGTGACGGCACGAGATGCCCAACGTGCTTCCGATCCAAACCGTCCGCCGCGCCCTACCCAACACGAACTCCCTCTTGATGATGAGGTCTTTCCTGAAGAAGACATTCTGCCACCCACAAAGTTGATTGTCTCTCCTGTTCCAACCCTTGCTCCCAAGCCCAATAAGTCTACGGCGACAGGGCGCACGGGACGCAAGACCGATTCGCGCTCCGCTCAGCTTGAAGGGTTACCCATTCCAAGCCTCCCCTTAAATGACAAGTACCATTTTGAGACTTTTCTTGTAGGACGCTCTAATCGCTTGGCACATGCGGGATCGATGCAGGTTGCCGCAAACCCTGGAGAGATATACAATCCCTTGTTTTTGTATGGAGGTCCTGGGCTGGGCAAAACACACCTGCTACAGGCTGTTGCCCACACTATTCGGAAGAACCGCCCCGAGGCGCGTATTGCCTACGTCTCAGGAGAGTATTTTGCACAGCACTATATCTCTGCCCTGCGGGAGCATGACACCGAGACTTTCCGAAAGCAATATCGCATGGTCGATGTTTGGGTGGTGGACGATATTCAGTTTATCGCAGGCAAAGAACACACCAAAGAGGAGTTCTTTCACACCTTCAATGCCCTCTACCAGAGTGGAAAACAAATTATATTTGCCAGTGACCGCAGTCCCCGAGAATTAAACACGATGGATGAGCGCCTGCGCTCCCGATTCCAGAGCGGCTTGATAGCAGACATCGGTGCGCCAGACCTTGAGACTCGCATCGCCATCCTCCAAAAGTGCCGTCAACGTGAAAACGCAAATATTCCCGATGAGGTACTGACATATATCGCCAGTGCCATTCAGTCCAACATTCGTGCCCTCGAAGGTGCGCTCACAAAACTCCTTGCCTACTCCTCTATCATGAATACACCTGTGCATGCCGAGCTAGCACAAGAGGTCTTGAGTGAGTACTTTATCGAGAAGCCTGTCCCTAGTCGTAGGGTCACCATCGGTGAGATAGTCAATCGGGTGAGTGAACTCTTTGGAATCACACGAGAGGCTATTTTGGGACCTGGCAGAAATAAAGATGTGTCTCAAGCAAGACAGATCGCCATCTACCTTTGTCGCGAAATCCTCCCCGAACTGAACACCACTTCAACAGGGGTTGCCTTTGGTGGAAGAGATCATGCAACGGTGGTCTATGCCTGCCAAAAAGTGAAAGCAATGCGGAGCATAGACCCCGAATTGGATGCTCTTATCACCCGCCTCTACCGTGAATTTGTGGGCTAAAAATCGCGTTTTTTGGCTCTCTAATCCCACCTATTTCGACACTTTGAATCACCTTCAGAATCGCCATTTGATCAAGTTATCAACAGAGTTATCAACAATACTAACAAGGGTCCGAACGATTCAGAACCCCTATAGGCACTACTTTATGCACAAAAACTTATACCTAGTGTGCTACTATGGGTATAGTATTGAGTCTAGGACTCATAACTATGGGTATAGTATTGAGTCTTAGGACTCATAACTCTGATTCTTAGAAAATCTCTGTTGAAAGCTGTTGATAACTTGGCAGTTATCAACAGAGTTATCAACAGAAAAAGAGGGGCATTGTTGAAAACTATCCCCATAGTAGTCAGAAAACAGGTAGACTCTTTTGCGTTGTGTGAATCTAGCAGAGTCTATCAGAATCAGTCAGAGTCACGATTCAACAGCAGAGTCAATAGAGATTCGTATGTCTACTATGCCCCTAGTTTTGAGTCTTATCAACAGGATAATAAGCATAAGAGTCAAGAATCTATATAAATAATAATAAGAGTCTGATTCTGAATTCTCTGCGCGTAGGAAGAGGGACGAATTGAGTCCTTTCCTCTGCACTTTTCAACCTAGTTTTCAACACTTTCAACTCAATTTTGGAGTCCTACGACGTAATGCACGTTCGCCACTTGAAACTAAACTCTTTTCGGAACTATACAGAGCTAGAACTCACTCCCGGAGCAGGAATCAATATCCTCTATGGTGAGAATGCTCAGGGTAAAACCAACGTCTTAGAGGCTCTTTCACTCCTTGCCACAACGCGCTCTCTGCGTGCCAGTCGTGAGTCAGAATTGATTCGACAGGGAGCTGAGGTTGCTCATGTGAGTGCCGAGGTAGAGCGGGAGCAGATGGGCGAGGCTGAACTGGAAGTCTCTGTCTTTCAAACCGATAAGAAAGCAGTACATATCAATGGGAGTAAACGACCGCGAGTAATTGATATTTTGGGACAGTTTAATGCCGTTTTCTTTGGCTCGATAGACCTCTCCATCGTTACTGGAGAGCCAGCGGACAGGCGGCACTATCTCAATGTGGAGATTTCGCAGATCAGTCCCCGCTATGTCTACGATTTGGGACACTACAAGCGCGTTTTGGCGCATCGCAATAGGTTGTTGAAAGAGTTGAGAGATCGTCCCCGTCCTCCGCAGGAATTGGGACTCGATATATGGAACGAGCAATTAATAACTTATGGTGCGCCCATTGTCGAAAAGAGGCTGTTCTATCTTTCGAGGCTAGCACCCCTCGCCGAAAAAGTGCACAGGGAGTTGACGGAGGGGCGTGAGACCCTTGAAATTCGCTATCTACCGAGTCTCCGCCTGCCAGAACCTCCCAAAACTATCACTTCTGCCTCTGCTGGCACAAGAATTCGTGAGGAATCGAGAGAATCCCGCTATGTTTCGGAGTTGGAGACGATTCCAGAGAGTCTTGGAGAGTCTGCTATGCCTCAGACTCCCCCAGACTCGCCCCTAGAAGCCACAGACTCGCTGTCTAGCGCGTTTAGGCAACAACTGACGGCACTAGAGCTAGAGGAGGCACGTAGAGGCACGACGCTCTTGGGTCCACAACGGGACGATATTGGATTCTTCATAAATGGTGTGGAGGCACGTCTTTATGGCTCTCAAGGACAGCAACGTACCGCGACTCTTGCCCTCAAATTGGCAGAATTTCAGCTCATTGAAGACTATGTGGGAGAGTCTCCTGTGATGCTACTGGATGATGTGATGAGCGATTTGGACGATAGTCGTAGAGCACATCTTCTCTCATGGATACGCCGACGCTGTCAAACTTTCATTACCTGCACTAGTCTGCGCTCTTTTCCAAAAGAGATTCTTGCAGAGGCTAGTACTTTTCATGTTGTTTCAGGAGTAATTACCCCAGATGTCCGAAAAAAGCCCCGAAATACCCCAAAGCGTAGTGAGGGCGAAGCCACAGAATCAGGCTCAGAACCCCAACCCAACGCCTAATAATCCTAGCCTCGTGATGGAGGGAGTAGAGCCTCATCTCCGAGGAAGACAGGGACCCCTTTCGGGAGCCTTACGCCAAGCCATGCAACAAGTGGAAAAGGCGATGCAAAGCCAAGAGAACAAAGGCAAACTGAAGCAGAATTTGGCAGTGCTCTATTGGGAGCGAGTGGTGGGTGGTCAGGCTGCAACCGCGACGGAGGCAGATACCGTGCGAGACGGAATTCTCTTTGTAAATACGCGTAATTCGGTATGGTCACATGAACTGACGCTGTTCAAACACCGGATACTAGACGACTTGAATCATCTCTTAAAAGACGATAAAATCAGGGATATTCGGTTCCGAGTTCGGAATCTGAAAAAGGAGACACCTGTATTAGAGTCTGAGAATCCTACCCCAGAAGATTTGAAGTGTGTGGCATTGGAACCGGCAGAACGCTCTGAGCTTCGGGCGCGGCTCGAATCGTTGATAGAGATACCGGATGATAGTATTCGAGAAAAGATCGCCCAGCGACTCGTCGCTGATGCGCGTCTTCGTCATTGGCGTATAGCCCATGGTTGGAAGGTCTGTATTCGTTGCTCTGGTGTACATAACACGGAAGATAGACTCTGCCCTATCTGTCGTATATGTGGCTAGATGAGAGGAGAGTGCGATGCATCAGCGACCTTTTGCTCTGCTTTGCCTTGCGCTTTTCTCTGGGGTTGTTTTTACCTCCTTCTCTCCTATTCTCCCATTTCTTATCGTCATCTTGTTGTTTCTTTTCACCTCTCTCTATGCCGTTTTCCGTCGCCCTCTCTTCGCTAAATTCGCTCTCTGTTTAGCATTTATGGCACTCGGTAGCCTCCGTTTACTCCTAAATACAAATGCCATAAGTCACCACCTTATGCAATATCTGGATACTCGAATTCATGTGACAGGTGTATCCTGTTCCAACCCTTCTGTAAAGCCTCTTCGCCACCATGGTAACCAGATGTCTTTGCTGAGTTTTGTGCTAAAAGTGGAGCGTGTAGAGGCGCTTGCTTTACACCAGTCATACGCAGAAGAGGGTTATATTCAGATTTTTCTCACAATGGATAACAAGCAAAAGAGACCTATTTATGGACAACGTTTGAAACTGAGTGGAGTACTTGAACTGCCAGAAGAGGCGCGGAATCCGGGCGGTTTTAACTATCGACGTACCCTTGCTACCAAAGGGATTGTTGCTACAATACGGGTGAAAGAGTGGGAACTGGAAGCGCAGTCTGGAGGGCAAGGCAACCCCTTCATAGGTGCAATTATCGGGCTTAGGGCGCGTGTTCTAGCCCATTTTGCAAACGCCTTGACTCCCGATCAGAATGCGTTGATGACAGGGATTTTGTTTGGAGAGAGAAACGCTTTTTCAGGAGAGAGGCTCTCCGCCTTTGAAAACACAGGAACGGTACATATATTGGCGACGGCGGGGCTTCATGTGGGCATCGTTGCGTTGTTCTTGGTGACTCTATTTCGAGCCTTCAGATTCTCTAGGCGTTCTGGAGCGATTCTTTCTATAGGGGTTTTGGTTGCGTATGCTATCATGGCAGAGGGACGCCCTGCCGTTATTCGGGCAGTTGTTATCGCCAGTGCCTATCTTTTTGCACGAGTCGTGGAGCGGGAGCCAGATTGGTGGAACGCTTTGGCATTAGCGGGGCTGGTTTTGGTGATGATGCGCCCATTGGAGGTATTTGAGGCGGGTTTTCAACTCTCCTTTGCAACTGTTATTACCCTTGTGCTTTGGATGCCACTCTTTCAAAGGCTTCTTGCTAGATTCTTCAAGCAAGACCCGGAGAATGAGGAGGGGGTTTCAAAGCGAATCTTAAAACGCTTGGGCATCTTTGTGGGAGAGTTTGTTTCTGTGGCAACGGTGGCACAATTAGGGGTTCTCCCTCTCATTGCACTCTACTTTCATACTTTTTCGTTTTCTAGCGTGCCAGCGAATACTATTGTGGTTCCTTGTATCGCACCGATCATGGGGCTTGGATTCCTATCAGCTCTCGTCAGTCTTGTGAATCCCACGTTGGCGATTCCTTTTGATAGGCTTTCAGGGGTACTTCTCAATTTTGTGCTTCAGCAGGTGGATTGGTGGGGTGGAGGGGCAGGGGGAGTCTTCTCGATCTCCACCCCGCCGGCACTTCTAATCGGGCTCTACTATGGAGTGCTATGGGGCATAGCATTGCGCCTTCAACGGCGAAAAACTAACGCTTCTTAACGGTCTCTTTGAGAATGAAGGAGAAGAGACCCGAAAGTGCGCCCATGAGAACCGCCCCTATGATAGCAGAAAAGGAAGAGGAGACCTGAAATCCGGGAATCACTTTACCTAGAACACCAAAGAAGATGATGTTGAGGGCAAAGCCAAAAAGCCCAAAGGTGAGGCAGTTGATGGGCCACGCAAAAAACATGATAATGGGACGAATGAAACTGTTTGCGAAACCCATGGCGACAACTACAGAAATCAGTGAAACAACACTTGTGGTGGTGATGCCCGGAACTACTTTTGTGATAATAAACAGGGCGAGAACGCTTGCAACCCACTGGGCTGCCCAGTTTCGTATTGCCGACATATTGCTTTTCTCCTAGATCATCCTAACGGAACGCTGGTTACATCTCTTGATGGTAGTAATCCTACCACAAAATAGACGGTGAATGCGATCAAGGGTTTCAAAAGGGACTGCAATATCAATACGATCTTAATCTCGGCAGAGCCGTCTTCATAAGATTTGGCACATTCAGAGAGTTTACCGGATGAAATCTTTTACTTGTTCGACAGATACAAGCTGATAAATTTTTTGGTCTGGCGTACACAAAAACAAAGAGGGAGTTCCTTGAATGGGAATCTTGTTGCCGACTTCTTTATCAGTATGAACTATTTCTGCGGATTTTGTATCTGTCGGTGAAAGCCCCTCTTCAGCGGAATAATTGAGTTTATTACGAAGGGCAATATCGTTCAAGACCGTCTCGTCGAGTTTTGCATCATGTGAGTAAAGTTGATTATGCACAGATTGGAAATTGCCTGTGCTACGCGCTTGCTCCGCAATGATAGATGCAGGGAAAGCGTATTTGTGCGATGGGAGAGGGTAATGTCGAAACTGAAATTGTACTGCCCCCTCATGTTGTTCCATAAACTCTTCTATTTGGTGAAACATACGCGCACAGGGGGGGCATTGGTAGTCGCCAAATTCAATGAGAGTATAACCTGAGTTTGAAGTCCCGATGAGATTTGATCTCTTGCCAATGATCTCTTTTGGCGATACAGATGTAATCAACTTCGAGGGTGCATGGTTTGCCTGATAGATACGCCATCCAAACCAAAGAAAGTTCAAAACGATCAGTGTGACAATAAAGGCATCTAGTCGCTTCACGATCTATCTCCTAAGTCTCAAAAAATGTGATTTATGGAATACTGTCCAAGAATTCGGTTCTTTTTTGCCATGAGGACGGCTTAACGTGAAGGTCCACAAAAAGCAGATTTGTAGTCCCCTCTGTAAATAAATTGATGTTATCTCCAAAGCCCAAATGATAAAAGTCATAGTCCGACATCATAACATTTGCTGAAGGGACTGGATAACTGCTCAGTTTGAAGCCCGCTAGAGCATGTTTATCATCATACCAGTAGCTGGAACCACACAATTCAAAATCCGTGCCTTTTTGATTGTCATTTGGAGGCACAATGTGGTCTAAAGGACAACGGTATAGGGTATTGGTACCCCCATAGGGCTTAAGTAGCGCACGCACATCATATGGGATAAGCCCCGTAAGATACAGGAGAGGCTCTGAAAAGTCTGTCCTATCTCCTGTTGCCCATTTAGACAAGGGGTCGGGAGCAAAAGGCATTCCTCCATCCCAGTCAGCTGCATACATTGTAATAGCCACGCCCAATTGACGCAGGTTTGAAGCACATACGCTTACTTGTGAAGCGCGTCGCACACTGTTTATTACAGGCAACAATAAAGCATAGACAATCGCAATTATTGATATGACAATTAACAACTCTACGATTGTAAAGGCGTTAACGACTCTGTGCTTATTCATCGGAATCTCTCCTGTCGAGCCAACAAACGTTCCGCATTTTGTCTGAGCAAAACATCAGGGTGATCTCTATTTTTTAGAGCATATTCCTTCCACCTACTGTCGTGCATTTTGGCAAGGACGGTGATAGCAGTTGCTTGGACATTGGAGGCTGGGCTGTTTACCAGAGAGGAAGCAAAACGAATAGCGTCTTGGCGGTATTTTGTTTTATAAAGCCCACCAAGAATTAACAAACCAAATTGTTGTCGTTGTGTGTTATCGCTTTCAAGAAGGTTTTTTACTTTTTCCCATTGTTGATCTGAGGGTGGGACTCCGTTTGCTACTTGCGTATGAATACTGTCGATCTCCTTTGACTCAGGCAAGGGCATTTGTAAAAGCTTAGACCGTTCTATGACATACGGCGGGTAACTCGGGTTCAAGGCTTTATAGAGGGCAAACACTAGCAGGACACAACAAAACCCCACAGTCAATGGAATGAGACACTTAAAAAAAGCATTGTAGCGGGTAAGGAGTTGTTTCATCGTCTAGGTCCTTCATATAGAGAGACTGAAAGCAGTCTCTGTCGGCTATCCTAGGGGACACAGAAAGAATAGCCGACAGCAGGGGCTGAATAGAAAGTGCAGCAAGCTTCGTCTTAGACTGCACAGACGAGGCATACCACAAAATGAAGAAGACGCTTATGGGCAGTTATCAAGGCAATTACTTTCACACGTATTCAAGGGATTGCCAGAGCAGGTCGCTTGGCATTTACCGACGCATTCGCCATACGAATTCGTCTTTTTGCATGTTGGACAGCAACTTGGATACGTGCCGGCGCAAGCTGGGGTAGAAGCATGTGCGACGATGGGAAGGGCAAGAAGGACACCAAAAACGAAATACTTGGAAAAGATGCTCATGGGTAGGCTCCTTATAGACCTAAAGTATTTCCGCAAAATGTCTTTGCAGAGAGATCGTATACAACCGCTCACTTGCTCCAATTTTTACATTTTAAAGTGAAGTAACCGAAAGGTTGCACGAAGAGAAGTGTCAGGAATTCTCTATAGTAACCCATTTGTCAAAACAAGGAAGGGCTTTTCCTAAGAATCTATCCCAATTGGGGGCTTTCTATCTCGAAAAGCAACTTGTTAAGATAGATTCTAAAGGAAACCACACAAAGAACAGTCCTGATACTTGTTAAACGGTTCTTACTGCTAAGAACTAACAGTCACAACGACACCCACCAATAAAATTGACGAAATAGATTACGCTTTCAAACGCGCTACTCGAACCACAGTGTTGGTTCCGTAGGGGTATCCGGTGGCATGAAGAGTCAGTTTTTTTGCACTGGAGTCATAATCGACCTTGAGGGGTTCGTTATTATCAAGCCATTGCGCCTCTTTGAAGGCTTGTGTCACCCCTGTAAAATGTCTTGCACCCGCTCCACGATGCGTGACGCCGTGCGCCATAGTGTTGCTTGTGGCGGTTAGATCGGTGATGAACAGATAGAGATCGCCGTTCATTTCGAGTGCAAAATCCTCACCCTCCCCTGAAATATCGGTGGGGCGACCCTGATAAAGAACCCCCTTCTCTCCTCCATGAAGCCGAACCCAATCCCCCACGCGAGCGAATGCCGCCGCCTCGTAGTCTGGGATTTTGCCTGTCGCAGTGGGTCCCACATTCATCAGCAGATTCGCGCCAGCACGACGGGCAAAACTAAGCTCTTCAATGATGTGTGCAGGAGAGAGATAGTTGAAGTCCTGCGAGGCGACCCCCCAATGGAAATTCATGGTATGGCACATCTCACCCGTCACATATTTGGGATGCCCATGTCGATTCAGATGATGCGGGCGTCCACGCTCAAAGGTAACGCTATCGATTTCAGGATTGCCAAGTCTGCCCTCCTGCCCAATGCCCGTGTTATTGATAATCATGGCTTCCGGTTGGTGTTTGCGAATGACGGCGTAGAGTTTATCCTCTTGCCAGTCGGCATTAGGCTTGCTCCAGTTTCCATCGAACCACAAGCCCCCAATCTCGCCATAATGGGTACAGAGAATCTCAATACTGTCCCGCAGATATTGGAGATAGGCGGGGAAATCGTTTTCAAAGCGTGGTTCCGTCCAGTCCAGCGTTGTGTGGTAGAGCATAGGAATAATCCCCTCTGCCCGACAACCTTCTGTGAAATCGGCGATGAGGTCACGCTTAGCGGGAGAGTGCATAACATCGAAGGTCGAGAGTCCACGTGTATCATAGAGGCTGAACCCCTCATGGTGTCGACTGGTGAGGGTGATATACTTCATCCCCGCCTTTTTCGCCATCTTCGCAAGGGCGCGTCCTCGGAAATCCTTTGCGGTGAAGGTCTTGATCAACTCTTTGTACTTGGCGGCGGGAATCTGGTGCATATTCATTGCCCACTCTCCCCGTCCAAGTTGAGAATAGAGTCCCCAGTGAACAAACATTCCAAAAGCGAGCTTTTCAAACCGCGCAACGCGGGGCGCGGGAGTGGGAATCGGGCGTGTGTCCTGCCCTTGTGTAGCCATAGTTTCTGCTTCTCCTAAAGATGCAAGCGTGCTGATGCTGAGGGCAACTGCGCCTCCCAGCAGAGAGCGTCGTGAGAGATTCATTGTAGGTTTTTTCTCTCCTAATTTCGGAATGTCGAGTGAGTCGATACTGCTACAAAGAGAGCCTAATGCTCTCGGGGTTTCTCCTTCGCAAACTTGATCGCTATCTCCAATGATGCCAGAGAGATGTCCATGAGAGGTTCATCGCGCCCGACATGTCCTTGTGGTCCCATCACAAAATCGTGGTAGCCGTTCTGGAAAATCTCAAGTCGCACCGATTTCCCTCCCTTGTCCAAGAGGTCATGGAGCAAATGATCCGCTTTGAGTAGAAAGTCCCTTGTCCCCACCATAATCAACACAGGACATTTTATGCCCTGAATGTTTTTTGTAGCCCGTTCGGTATCGTAGAGCATATTACCAGCGGGGCTATTCCGTCCAAACTGTATTCCCAAAAACTGAATCGCTGCGGGTGCACCCAAGATGAGCGACTTTATGGTAACCCGTGAGGCGGTATGAATGGCGACATCACCCCCCAAACTAACGCCGTAGAGCGTGATTTGATTCGGATCGGCATAGGATAACTGCTTTGCATACTCAACCACCGATTGACCATCATCGACATAGGTGACCTTGTTCGGGGGAGTAGGATCTGCCAACCTGATGAAGTCGGCAGCCCGGTAGTCTGCTGTCACAACAACGAAGCCCTCTTTCAGGAATCGCTCCCACACAGGACCCCCTGTATCTCCGCGAGACCATGTGACCAGCTTCTCAATTCCCCTTCCGCCCGGCGCACCATGAAAGTGAATGAGAACAGGAAAGGGTCCCTTGCCTTTGGGTTTCCGAATGGCGGCAGGAATCGCTTGCCCGTCTTTTCCTTTAATCGAGACCCGCTCAACCGGGGATTCGGTTTCACTGATGACATGGATATACTTCTCGGAAGGCAGAATCTTACCGCCAGGATGTTCGTGTATTTCCGGGGAAAAGAGCAGAGCGCAGACTAAACTGAGTAACATGGAGAGTTCTCCTTCATAAGGCTAATAGAGTCCTTCGGGCATACCAAGCATCTCTCGCGTCTCCTGATCGGGGTTCTCATAGAGTGGTTCCATTAGCCCCTTCTCAGGGCGTTCGCCAAAGGTAGGCAGTTTGACCCATGAGGCAGCATAGGGCAGAATCAAGAGGCGTCGAGTTTTGCCTTGAGGGGTTGTGGGTAATCCCCGATGATAGAGGTTCCCATGAATCACAACACAACTCCCTGCCGGAACGCGCACAATCACCTGATCGGGAAGGTTTTCATGGTAGGGAGAGGTGGGAAATTCCTCATGGATGCGTTTATGTGAGCCGGGAACCACGCAAAGCGGTCCACTGGCATCATCCACATCATCCAAATAGATCAGGCAATCTAGGACGTGTGGCATACTGAAAAATGCGGGTGTAGGGGAGGGAACAACCCTTTGATGGATATGCCAAGGAGTCGCTTGCCCTTCGGTATCGGGATAGGCGATTCGCCCCGTCATGGGGAGAACCTGCACTTGAGGACCCAGAACCGCCCGTGCCAACGAGAGACCCGGCTCAAAGCGAAACAGTTCCAAAAACGCAGGGTGTTTGTCCATCAAGTGGCGCAGAAAGATTCCGCCCCAGTTTTTACCAGAACGTATCTCATGCCCCTCCTCCTCGGCAACGCTATCGAGAGCCTCTCGCAGTCGTGCCGTCTGTTCTGGGGAGAAGAGGCGTTCATAGATCACATACCCCTGCTCCACAAGCATATTGACCTCTGCCTCCGTCGCCTGAATCTCATAGCTACGGTCTGGCAGAAAGTGATGGTGAATATGGTAGTTCAGGGTAAAAGGCACAGCCTACTCCTTAACGCCGGTTTCCAAGAGTCACCATGCCTCCATCGACAAGAATCTCTTCTCCGGTGAGTCCACGCCCGTCGGTAACGAGAAAAAGAATGGTGGAGGCGACATCCTCTACCGTCACCAATCTCCCCAAGTGACTCTCTTTTTCCGCAATAGCGATTGCCTCGCGGGGCCAGTCGGCAAAACCTGTATCCACGAACCCGGGTGCAACCGCATTCACCCGAATAGTGGGAGCAAAGGCACGCGCCAGAGATTTGGTGATGGTGGAGAGGGCAGCTTTGGAGCCTGCGTAGATGATCGAGCTTCCCACCCCCAAGAATCCCGCCACTGAGGTGACATTGACGATGTATCCCTCACCTTGTTTTTGCATGAAAGGGATAGCGGCACGACAACAGTAGAGGGGTCCTTTGGTGTTTACGGCAAGGGTGCGGTCGAGCATCTCTTCCGAGAGGAGTTCTAGTTCATGGTGGGGAGTCCGTTGTGTCCAACCCGCATTATTGATTAGAATATCCAATCTCCCCCATTGCGCTACGGTCTGATCAATGAGAGAGCGGGCTTCCGCATCTTTGCTCACATCGGCACGAATGGCGAGTGCACTGCCCCCCAACGCCTCAATTTCGCGCACGACCTCTTCTGCCTGTTCTTGACGGCGGGAATAGTTGACGGTGACTTTTGCGCCCTCTCGTGCGAGACCCAAACAACAGGAACGACCAATACCGGTTCCTCCCCCTGTTACGATGGCAACCTGCCCTGCTAATTTCATTCTCTGTCTCCTCCAACGCAAATTACGGGAAGTAACGCGCAAAATCCTCCTCACAAGAGGGGATGAAAAGCACTTTTCTAGCCCTACTCCTCTTCTTCCGCGATCACTTGTGCCGAATCCATATCTATTACAGCGCCGTCGAGGGGAGCCAGTCGCGCCATGAGTTGGGGAAGGCGCATGGTAATAGAGGAGTTGGGGACAAGCAGATCACAGCCTGCCGCCTTTGCATCGGGGCGTACCTGTGGAATCTGTGTGTGCGAGAGAAAACCGATGACAGGGCTTGTCTTTGTGAGGGCTTTCAGCCGTGTGACAGCCTCAAGAGGGCGCAGGTGTGCCCGCCCAAAACTGACGATGCTGAGAACAAGACTCGTCGACTCTGCGAGTTGCAATGCCTGCTCAAAAGAGCGTGCCATGAGAGGGGCATACCCACTCTTTTTTAGAACACTTTCAAGGCGCACGCTGAACATGATATCGTCTTCAAGAACCAAAACTTGTGGTTTCTCTGCCAATCTCTAATCCTCACTCTCTGCACTCTCGGTTGTGGCTTGTTTCGGAGCCGAATCCCGATTCCAGAACCGTTCTACCCCTGCCCACTTGCTGGCGCGGGATGCCTGTGGAAGATAACGCACGAACTCTGCGCCGTAGCCTTTCCGAATCAGGCGAGAGTCCAAAATACAAACGATTCCGTGATCCGTGCGTGTCCGAATCAGGCGACCAAAGCCCTGCTTAAGCCGAATCTGTGCTTGTGGAACCGAATAGTCATTGAACCAGTCGCCGCCTTCATCTACTATCGCTTGAGAACGCGCCTTGGTGATGGGGCTATCGGGAACCGCGAAGGGAAGGCGATCTATGATCACACAGGAGAGAGCCTCACCCTGTACATCCACGCCCTCCCAAAAAGTCTGCGCTCCAAGCAAACAGCCGTTCCCACTTGCCCGAAAGTTATCGAGGAGTCGGTTTGGAGGCAAATCACCCTGTCGAAAGAGCGGAAAAGGGAGTCTGTCTTTGAGTTGGTCATAGACCGTATTCAGCATAGCACGTGAGGTAAAGAGCAGAAAAGCCCGCCCCTCGGTGAGCAGAAGCACCCGTTCGATCTCTTTTACGATTTGCTCGGCATATTCGGCGGCAGGAGCGGGAGCGGGAAGGTGTCCTGGCACATAGAGCATCGCCTGAGACTTGAAATCGAAGGGGCTGCCTTCCACGCACTCAATCGCATTTTCTGGCACGCCCAATCGCTTGCGAAGAAATGAGAACCCACCAGAATTGGAGAGTGTGGCAGAGATCATGGTAACGCACCCACGCCCCTCCATCCGTTGCCAAAGAGCCGTATCAAGCACCTTCGCCACCGAGATAGGAGTGAGGTGGAGGTGGATTCGGCTCTCTTTTTTGCCGGAGCGGGTCTGATGAACCACCTCTGCCCACCGAATTGCGTTTTCATCTTGTTGGAAAAATATCTGGTGCAACTCTTCCCTTGCCCGTCCACAGAGCCGAGCGATTCCCTCCAGACGTTCGCGGAGGGTCTCATCTTGCTTTGCAACCTCCAAAATATCCTTTTCGAGCTCTGAAATGGAGTTGCAGGTAATACTGGTTTGATTCTCCAGCGCGGAGCGGGTTTCTGTCTCCAGCACCTCATCAAAATAGAACTCGGACTTGGGAGACTGTTGGAAAGGAACAAACATACGGCTTGCGGTGTCTTCGATGGTCTGTAGGCGAGTTTTATCGAGGTCTAAGCCCCTCATGTGGCGCAACCGATCCAAAAGCAACGCGATGCGTCGTGAGGTGAATTCAGTTCCAAAGGTGCGTGTCGCTACATCCTCTAGGTGATGCGCCTCGTCGAACACAACATGGTCGTAGTTGGGCAAAATGCCCGCATTTGGGTCGGAGAGTCGCAGAGCAAGATCGCTCATAAAGAGCGCATGATTGACCACAATAAGGTTACTCTCCATTGCTTCAAAGCGTACTTTATAGTAGAAGCAGGAGTTATAGTATCGGCACTCTTGTCCCCGGCAGGTCTCTGGCGTGGAGGTGAGTTCATACCAGTTGGCATAGGAGAAGGGCAGATCGCCCAAGTCTCCTGTGCACTCATCTTTACGCGCCCACTGCTCCACGCGATGGAAGGAGGGATCGGTCATCAGAAATATATCGTTGTGGGCGTTGTCGAGTTCTTGTTTGCAGAGGTAGTTTCCACGCCCCTTGAGCAAGATAGGAAAAACCCGCTCCTCGGAATCGGGAAAGAGGCTGAGAACGAGAGGGATGTCCTTCTGAATGAGTTGGTTCTGAAGATTGATCGTGTGGGTACTAATAACCGTGCGCTTGCCCTTATAGGCGGCACGCACCGCAGGAATGAGGTAGGCAAGAGTCTTTCCAACCCCAGTGCCTGCCTCTGCAAGGCACGGTTTGCCCTCCTCCATTGCCTGCTCTATAGCTTCTGAGACGCGGAGTTGCTCTCCCCGAAGCTCGTAGTCCGGCAAGAGTTGTGCCAAAGGACCCTCCATCCCAAAGAACGCCTCAAGGGTATCGGGCATGGTGGGCTTTTTGCGCTTGGAGGGTTTTTCTTTTTCTCTACGGGATAGAATGGACATGGAGTGAAAACCTTGTTCCTCATCAGAAGCCTACGAGACTTTTGTATAGCATTTCTGTAAGGCTATTATACGGAATCGCCCTCTAAGATGCAAGTGCATGAGAGGGAATTCTCGAAGAACAAGAAAAAGCCTAATTTCTGCGCTCAAAACAGGGAATATCTTTCGTATAAGTAGGAAAAGGTCGCCACGATGGCGTAACTTACGATATAATGTTGAGAGGTTTGTTCTTATTGCGTGGTTTTAGAGATTTATGCCTCTAGCCAGAATTTTTTGAAGCCAAGTAATTTAAGAGTTGGGCAGAGTTATCCCATTGTGAGCCGAAGTGTACCGGAACCTAAAGGAAGACTTCTCTATGCCCAAAATAGAGAAGATGCACATGATGAATAGACGCCTCTTTTTTCAATTTCTATTGGGAAGCACCGCAACCGGCATGATAGCAACTGCGGCACTGGCACAAAACGCCTCCCAAACTCCAAATGCGCCTGCTACTCCCGCAGTGCCACCCACTTACCGTGTCCCTCCCGTCATTACCGCGCTTGCCTACTCTCCCGACGGACAGTTTTTGGCGGTATCTGGCTACCGTGAGGTCTTGATACACAAAGTAGATGGTTCTGGGATTGCCAATCGCCTCCTCGGAAAATCCGACCGAATCGAATCGATAGTATACTCACCCAAAGGCGACATGTTGGCAATTGTAGGAGGTGCTCCGGCGCGATTTGGAGAGGTGCAGTTTTGGAATACGAGTAACTACACGCTGATAGGCGCAACGAACGTCGCCCCCGACTCCCTCTTTGGAGCCTCTTTCTCCCCCGATGGGAAGTTGCTTGGGTGTGGCGGTGCAGACAATGCCGTCCGAATCGTCTCTGTTCCCGATGGCAAGCTCAAACTCAAATTCGATAACCACAGCGACTGGACTTTTGCCACCGTCTGGGCAACCGACAACAAGCATATACTCTCAACAGGGCGAGACCGCGCCATAAAACTCATTGTTGCCGAGAACGGCTCGTTTGTGGACGACATCAATACACACACCTCCCCATACCGCGCCATGGCGCGAAACCCCAAAGCCGAACAGGTCTTTGTGGGAGGAGATGATGGGGTTCCACGCCTCTATCAAGTCTTTCGTTCTACCGTCCGCACCATGAACCAAGAGGATCACAACCTCTTGCGAGAGTACCCACGCCAATCTGGGCAGATAAACGTTCTTGCCGTCAGTTCCGATGCCTCCCTTTTTGCAGTGGCTGGAGAGTGGGACGAGGTCAGCGTCTATCCTGTTGATAACGGGGGACCCGCCGCGCCCGATAAGCCCGTCATGGGAGGAAAGCCGATTGCAACCCTGCGCGGACACAAAGGAACCATTCACGCGCTCGCCTTTCGCACCGATGGCAAGCAGATAGCCGTCGGAGGATTCGATGGAACACTCCGAATCTACGATCTGCCCAGTGGAAAACTGGTATCTGCACTCGCACCTGTTCCTATCACCAAAGCATCCAAGTAGCTCGCACTTCTAAGGACAATACCTTATGGCACGTATCACACAGAGTAGGATAGTAGGCTTTCTCGGCGCAGGACTGTTGCTCGCTGCGCCCGCTATGGCGCAGAAGGGCGCACCTCCCATCCAATCCATCTCCGTACAACCGGCACAACTCACTCTCTTCGATGGGCGCGATATGCGTTCTGTGCTCGTCACAGGGCAAAGAACCGATGGTATTGGGGTAGACCTCTCTCCCGTCGCAAAATATAAGCCTGCTTCTCCTATCGTCAAAATAGATGATGAGGGGAACATTAGCCCTCTCAAAGCGGGCAAAACGACGATCACGGTCTCCGCAGGAGGCAAAAGCATCGTGCTTCCCGTGGAAGTCAAGAGTGCAAAGCAACCCCCCATCAGTTTCGTGCGGGAAGTCATGCCGATCATGAGCCGCGTTGGATGCAATGCTGGAACCTGCCACGGCTCCGCAAAAGGCAAAAACGGTTTCAAACTCTCCCTGAGGGGCTATGATCCGAGCTTTGACTATCATGCACTGGTGGACGATATTGGTGGACGTCGCTTTAACCGAGTCGATCCCATGCAGAGCCTCATGCTTCTCAAACCTGCGGGCATGGTTCCCCATAAGGGAGGAACTCTCTTCATTCCGGGAACCCGCTACTATCAGATACTAGAGGCGTGGATTCGTGAAGGAGTCGTGAACGACTTCAAGGTGGCTCCCAAACTGACTCGCATCGAAGTCCTGCCCCGTGTCGCGAATCTGAACCTACCGGGCTATGAGCAGAAAACTCTCGTTATCGCGCACTATGCCGACGGCAGTACCCGTGACGTAACTAAGCAAGGGGTTTTTACCAGTAGCCTTTCGGAAGTCGCTACTGCCTCTACTACAGGCAAATTGAAGGCAGTTCGCCGTGGAGAAGCCGCTCTTCTGGTGCGCTATGAGGGCAATTATGCCTCGCTGCCTCTCACCGTGATTGGAGATCGGACGGGCTATCAGTGGGTGCAGCTTCCTCGCTTTAACTATGTCGATAAATTTGTCGACGCCAAACTGCAAAAAATAAAAGCGATCCCTTCCCCTGTTTGTGACGATGCAACGTATCTGCGCCGTGTCGCTATCGATCTTATCGGTGCACCTCCTACACCTGCACAGGTACGTGCATTTGTGAAAGACACAACGCCCACAACGGCAAAACGCACTCGCTTGGTGGATGCACTGCTTCGCTCTCCAGAGTTCGATGAGCGATGGACAAACAAATGGGCAGACCTGTTGAGCGCGAATAGCAAGTTCTTGGGGGATAGAGGCGTCGTCAAATTCCGTCTGTGGCTCCATCAGGCGATCTCCAGCAATATGCCTTATGATCGCTTTGTGCGTGAGCTAGTCACCGCCTCCGGCGACTCGTTTGAGAACGCTCCCGCCAACTTCTACAGGGTCAATAACGACACCTCCAAAGCGACAGAGAACGTCACTCAACTCTTTCTGGGGGTACGCTTCTCCTGTAATAAGTGCCACGACCACCCCTTTGAGCGATGGACTCAAAACCAATACTATCAGTTCGGAGCCTTCTTTGCACGGGTAGGGCACAAGGGGGGACAACCGGGTTCTGAGATCATCTTCCCACAAGAGTCGGGAGAGGTGCTCCATCCCAAAACGAACCTCGTCGTTGCACCCAAAGTCCCTATCGGCAAAATGTCGCGCCTTGCAAGCAACACGGATCGTAGGCTCGGCTTTGCGGAGTGGTTGACCTCCGCAGAGAACCCCTATTTCTCTCGTGCCATTGTCAATAGGCTCTGGAGCTACTTCTATGGCAAAGGGATCATCGATCCTGTAGATGACATTCGCGCCGGAAACCCTCCCTCGAACCCAGAACTGCTAGAGGCTCTTAACGCCGACTTTGTTAAGAATGGCTTCGACTTGAAGCATATTATGCGGGTGATGGTTCTCTCTCGCGCGTACCAACACTCCTTGCAATCAAATCGTTGGAATGTGGATGACATAAGCAACTTCTCACACTCCATGCCCCGTCGTCTTGAGGCGGAGCAACTCCTAGATGCCATCTATCAAGCGACGGGAACCGTCCCCAAGTTTGAGGGGCTACCCATTGGCACAAAGGCGAAACAACTTCCCGACGCCGCTATCGCTGGGGGCGACACCTTTCTCACCCTCTTCGGACGTCCACCAAGAGAGTCTCCTTGTGAGTGTGAGCGTGTCAGCAACGTGAGTCTGAGCCAAGCCCTAAACCTGATCAATGGTCCCACCATCTCAGACGCCATAGCCAATCCGCAGGGTCGCCTTGCCCGCTTCATGCAGGCGAATCCTACCGATGAGCGCGTCATAGAAGAGGTATTTCTCTCCACGCTCTGTCGGTATCCCACTGCAAAAGAGCAACAAAATACCTTGCAGTACCTTAAGAAGTCTCCCTCCAAGATGGAGGGGGCGCAAGACCTGATGTGGGCATTGATCAACAGCCCTGCCTTTCTGTTTAATCGCTAGGGCTACGAATAGCCCCTTCTTTAAGCCATCATGGACTACTTATGTAAAAGGGGATAGACCGTGAAAGCATTAGCAATTACCTCCGAGAGCGGTTTTCCACCTACTCCTAAGCGGTGGACGCTCGAACAATGTGATGTTTTTCGTGAACAAGGTTTCTTGCAAGGACGCTATGAGCTTATCGAAGGGATTATTATTGACAAGATGGGACAGTCGGGCTACCATGCCTACTTAATAGGTATTCTCTCCGATGCATTGGCAAGGCTCTTTCTGAGCGAGAGGATTCGTGTACAGACTCCGATCCGTATCCTCGGTGAGTTGGGTGTTTGGAATGAGCCAGAGCCAGATGTCACTGTCACCAAAGAGGGACGGCGTGCCTATAAAGAGGAGAACCCTTCGCCTGAAGACCTGCTCTTAGTTGTAGAGATAGCCGACAGTAGCTTGCGCTTTGATCTCTCCGTAAAAGCACAACTCTATGCCCAATCGGGGATTTCAGAGTATTGGGTTTTAGACGTTATTGGACGGAGAGTGATTGTGCATCGGGAGCCAACGGTGGAGGGGTATGAGAGTGTGACAGAGTGGAGTGAGGGAGAAAGCCTCTCTCCTCTTGCGTTGCCAACAAGCTCTCTTGCCATCTCTGACTTGCTAGGGTAGATAAGTCAATTTAGCTGAGTACAGGGCTTTGCCCTCATAACAGACGGCATAGTGCATCAAATTACCAATACAACGTGTGGAAGAATTGGAGCGCATACTACAGCGACTCCCAGAACCCTCTCATTCGTCATAGAAGCCCATTTCGGGGCTTGAAGGAGAACAGACCATGCTCTATATTCCTGGAAAACAGGGACAACTCTGCGATGGATTGACCCGTCGTGATATTTTACAGGTGGGAGGAGCTTCCCTGCTTGGCTTGAGTCTCTCGTCGGCATTGGAGCAAGAGGCGCGCGCAGAGGCGAATCCCGCAGGAGGGAGACCGGGCTGGAAAAAAGCAAAATCGGTCATTCTCATCTATCTGCAAGGTGGACCCAGTCATATCGACATTTGGGACCCCAAGCCCGATGCCCCTAGCAACGTGCGCGGAGAGTTCAAGCCCATTCGCACCAATGTCCCTGGAATATGGCTCTCCGAAGTCATGCCCAAACTCGCACAGCAGATGGACAAGGCGACCCTCATTCGCTCTGTATCCTACACGCCAAACGGTCTCTTTAACCATACCGCAGCTATGTATCAGATGCTGACAGGTGAGCAGGCGGATCGTGTCTCTCCTTCGGGACAGTTAGAGCCACCACACCCCTCCGATTATCCCAACGTCGGCTCCCATGTCTCGAAGTTTTTGCCACCAACCACTCCGATGCTACCCTTCGTTATGCTACCCCGCCCTCTACAAGAGAGTAACATTGTTGGGAAAGCGGGAACCGCAGGGTTTTTGGGGAAGGCGTATGACCCCTATTATCTTTATCCATCTGGCGATGACACCGATCAGACGAAGATGGATAAGATCAAACTCGATGATCTCACCTTGAGAACGGAGGTCTCACGTGCTCGCCTTGAACGACGTGCTGGACTTCGTAAAACTATCGACGAGGGGATGCCAGAACTCGAAAAAGCTGTCAGCTCCTTTGCCCTCGACTCCTACTATGAGAAGGCACTCGGCTTGATACTCTCAGGGCATGCCCGCGAAGCCTTTGATCTCACCAAAGAGCCAGATCGAGTCCGGGATCGCTATGGACGCCACACCTTTGGGCAGTCTGCTCTCATTGCGCGACGCCTCATTCAGGCAGGAACCCGATTTGTGCAGGTGAACTGGCCCTCTGTGGCAAATGGAGACCCGAACACAACCGCATGGGATACCCATGCCGCCAACTTTGGACCCCTCAAGAATCTGCACTGCCCCAAGCTAGATAGTGCGCTTTCTGCTCTGCTGGAAGACCTCTCTCAACGGGGAATGCTCCAAGACACCCTTGTCCTCGCCATTGGAGAGTTTGGACGCTCACCCCGACTGGGAGTTAGCACCTCTGGTAACGGCAACGCACCCGATGGAAGAGATCACTGGCCCTACTGCTACACCGGAATGATTGCAGGTGGAGGTGTTCCTGGAGGGCGCGTATTCGGCAAGTCGGATGCCACAGGCTCCACCCCCGTCGAGAACCCCGTTCATCCAACCGATCTGCTGGCAACGGTCTACCATACACTGGGGATTGCGCCAGATACAATCGTCTACAACCACCTGAACCAACCGCGCGAACTGGTGAAGGGCAAGGTTGTCACAGGGCTATTCTAGGCTTATGGGAAGCAGTTTCGGAGTAACCACAGAGGCTATTCTGAGACTGTTGACCCGTTTTCCGGTGGCTTATGTGGCGACACGGCGAGCGATTGGGGCTTCAGCCTTATTTTACGTCGATGGTGTGGTAGCAGTACCCAACGAGCCTCCTCATGCCTGAACGCGACGGGGAGAGAAGATAGCACGATGGCAATAGGACTGAACGATCTCGATTCGAATGTGGCGGCGGCGTTTGGGGAGTGCCTCAACGCCGTCGCTCCTTCCCCAAATTCGCTTCAAACAGAGAAGACAGAAGAGCAGAAACGCCTCCTCACGGCTCTCTCAAGACACCGATGGCTGGGAGCAGGGTGGCTGAATTTTGTGCCTGTTGGCGCGGGGTATCTATGCATTATGGTTGGTATGCGATTTGAGAGTCAGACCTGGTTATTTGGAGGTCTGTTAGGTCTCAGTTTGCTTATTTCCGGTGCAAGCCTTTGGCATACCCTCCGCAGAGACCTATTGGTCAGTTGCCGTACCAATTTGCCCTCGGATGTGATATTTGCAGCAGGGGCGTTGATGAATCTTTCCCCCATGGAATATCTTTATACCGAGACGGTTTCTCTCCTCATTGCCTTACAGGGGAGAGTGAAGGAGAATACGGCGCGGGGCATTCTCCTCCGGCTAAACGAGCTTATGGCAAACAATCGCCATTTGGAAACACAACATCAGCGGCTTACCAAAGCCATCAGTCAGCATTCGGTTGCGATGCTGGAAGCGAGCCGTGCTGGATTCATACAGCGATTGAGCGAGACGGATGATCCCGTGACACTTCAGGCACTACAGCAAAGTTTGCGGATGTGTGAGGCACGTTTGGCTGACACGCGCATAATAGAACAGAACCTTCAGCGTGTGACGGCGCAACAAGAGGCTCTCCAACAAACCCTTGCTTCAATCCAGTCTACCTTAATGCGAATGCATACCACTCCTTCTCTAGCCTCGCCCGCAGTTGAGGAGATCACTTTGGCTGTCACGCAGATGAATCTGCAAACGCAGGCAGTGGAGCAAGCAGTACAAGAAGTGGCGAGCCTGTCCGCGCAAGGCTAAGAAATACCCAAAACCACTCCTTTGAAAACCCAGACTGCGCCTCTACCGCTTTCAAGTTCATATTTTATTTGCATGTGAACTTTATGCGTACCCTCTCACAAAAACAGAAGGCATAGAACTGTGCCTTTTAAAAGGAGAATATTTACATTGACACAGAGACCTCTTTTTTCTCGCTCTCTTTGGCATGGGCTAGTGCTATTGGCGTTTGTCGGCAGTACCGCCACCCTTTGGCATAAGCCGACTGGCAAACAGAATATGGCTTCACTCCCTCCCGGAGCCGTCGTTCTCTTTTCTGGTCAGCCGGAAGAGTTGAAAGCCAATTTTGTGCGACGCGGAACCAATCAGCCGGGACACTGGCGCATTAAGGATGGCGCGTTGGTGGTAGGCGGTGGAGACATCACTACTCGCCAAAAATTTGCCGACTATATGTTTCACGTCGAGTTCAAAGTCCCCTTCATGCCCAACGCAAGTGGGCAGGGGCGTGGAAACAGCGGTATCGGGTTGCAGGGCAAGTACGAGATACAAGTGCTAGACTCTTTCGGTTTCAAGCTTCCCGGTAAAGGAGACTGCGGATCGGTCTACAGTCAAGCCGCACCTCTGGTTCCCGCCTCAAAAGCCCCCAATGAGTGGCAGTCTTACGATATTATCTTTCGTCGTCCAAGGCTGGACGCGCAAGGCAACAAGACTGCGCTGGCACGTGTGACCGTACTCCATAACGGAATTCCTGTGCAGAACAACACGGAGATTGTTTTAGGCGCAACGGGCATCGGTTCTGGACGCGACACGATGGACCCCAACGTTATCATCTTCCAAGATCATGGCAACACCGTTGAGTATCGCAATTTGTGGATACTTCCCTTGCCCGACAAAGGCTCCGACGATTACAACCCCCATTAGGGGGTAAGCACCTCGCTCTTTTAGAGAGTCGCTTCGGATGCACAAACGATTGTGACCCTCTACAAAGGCAGGTATCTGCTCCTGAAAAACAGCGGGCAACTCTGAGGGGATACCTACTGTTTGTAGAGAGGTGATGGCTCACGCTAGAGAGGAACCGCTCGATGGAAGCATTTGGATTCCTTTTCTCTGCCTTTGGACTCCTTTTCTCTGTCATGGTAATGCTGGTAGTAGGCACGATACTCTATAGGATCGTATCAGGTGTCTCGGAGTGGGCAGATAACAACAATCAACCTATCCTTTCGGTTCCTGCGCGTGTGGCGACCAAGCGACACTCCACAAGCGTACACCATCATCATTCGGACACGCACATATCAGACTCCGCTTCCACGACCTACTATGTAACATTTGAGCTAGAGTCGGGTGAACGTCGGGAATTTCGAGTTCGTGATAAAGAGTTTGGAATGCTCGCAGATGACGATACTGGGACGCTGGAATACCAGGGCACGCGCTATCTTGGCTTCAATCGCACTCTATAGCCCATTCTCTACACAATCGATGGGATCGGAACATTAAAGGTGGTCAAAAGCAGGCGACTCGCGCAAACGAGTCGCTTGTTGCGTTATCTCTTAAGCAAACAGGCGACTCGAAGCGACAAAGAGAATCGCGACACATCAAAAAGGGGAGTAAAACGGGGATGCGACTGCTCAAGGGGTATTTTCAATCTGCGCTCATGTCTGCTACGGCACAGATAGGGGATAATAGCCTCTTTGCGGTCACTTACCTCATGCGCCTCTTGCGAGTGCTATTGCTACTCCAAATTTGGCGTGTTGTCATGCACGGAAGGGCAGAGGTTTCGGGCTACACGCTCATGCACCTTCTCACTTACACCCTCCTTTCGGAAGCCTTTCGAGATATGATGGAGTGCCGGACATGGCTAGAGAGTAGCTTTTGGGATGGCTCTATCGCCACGCGCTTGCTACGTCCCATTGGCGTCTTCGGGCAGTTCGCCGCAGAGTGGTCAGGGACTATCGCTTTCAACCTGTGCCTCTTTTCAATTCCTCTGTTGCTTTGCGCCCCTCTTATGGGAGTCAGTGCTCTGCCCACAACCCCCATAGCGGGGCTACTGGCTCTCCTCAGCCTTGGGCTTGCGGTGATGGTGGGGCTAGGAATCGAGTATGTGTTTGCAGGAATCGCCATAGGGGTACAAGTACATCCCTACGTCATTAACCAGATGCGTGCTGCATTAGGAGCTTTGCTTTCGGGGGCGTTCATTCCGCTTGCGATCCTCCCTTTCGGGCTTGGAAAGATATTTGCCCTCCTCCCCTTTGCTGGTCAAGCCTCTGCGCCCCTTTCGATCTACACAGGAAGCACCGAGATAGGCTTTCTACTAGGCTTGCAACTCTTTTGGGCAGTGCTACTCTTGGGCTTTGCACATTGGCTTTGGGAGAAAAACCGAGAAAAGATGGTGGCGTATGGTGGCTAAAAGAATTCTCTACTGGTTGCGTCGGCTCTTTCAGTTGTGGGGAGTCTATGCCCGCATGGACTTCCTCCTGATGACCCGCGACTTTCGCACGTTTGCGACGTGGGCACTCTCCGACACGGTTCTTAATTTTGCCTCCATCACAGGGATGCTCTTATTGGCACAGAGGTTTGGAGGCATTGGAGGGTGGACAGTGGCGCAGGTCTTCTTCCTGCTTGGCTATTCGGCTCTCGTGGATGGCGTCATCGCTATTTTCTTTAGCTACAATGTCGCCTTTCTCAGCAGAAGGCTTGGGCGTGGGCAGTTTGATCACACGCTCATTCAGCCCGTTCCTATCCCACTCGCTTTGCTAACCGAGGGGTTCAGCCCTATGTTTGGAATACCCACTACGATCCCCGGCATCTGCCTGCTCTACTATTCATTGTCGGCACTGCACCTTGTGACCTCTGTTGGTTGGTGGCTATGGTTCGGCATAAACCTCCTCGCGTCCGTGGCGGTTGTCATGGCGTTTCAGGTGGGTTGGGGTAGTTTGGCATTTCGCGCACCTCGTGCCGCCGAAGAGTTGAGTAGCTCCACCATGCAACTGATCAATCAACTCAAGTCGTACCCTTTGGATGGGATAGGAGGGTGGTTAATGGGGGGGCTGCTCAGTGCATTGCCGTTGGGGTTTGTGACGTGGCTTCCCTCTCTCGCTCTTTTGGGGATGCAGCACTCCCCCTTTGCTCTTTTGCAAACTCCGCTTGCCGGTCTGCTCTTCATGGCTATTGCCATCAGGGTCTTTCAGAAAGGACTGCGCTATTATGAGCGCATTGGTTCACAACGCTACTCCCAGTTCGGACATCGTTGTTAATATAGTGGGCGTCTCCAAAACCTTTCGCCAACGTCAACGCTCGGAAAAGGTCGGAGACGCTCTCAGAAGCCTGTTTCGTCCCAATATACGGGAGGTACACGCCCTCATCGATCTGAATCTGCAAATCGGGCGGGGGGAGATTGTTGCCTATGCGGGCGCAAACGGAGCGGGCAAAAGCACCACCGTAAAAATGCTCTCTGGAATGCTTGCACCAGATACGGGTACGATACGTGTTCTGGGTATGAATCCTTTGCGGGAACGGCTTGACTATGTG